>JAYGEA010000093.1:0-16321 GCA_046582635.1 Alphaproteobacteria bacterium | reverse complement strand
AGAGGCGAGCTGCGCGACGATCTTTGGAAACTCCTGCTGATCAACTCGCGCACGCCGGAGCTCCTGGACGGTGATCTTAGAGCCATGCTCGGCTCCACCTGGATCGGTGAAGAGCGAATTACGGCACTAGCCGGAGAGCTTGGCCTCGACGACTACCTCAAGCATCTCGCCGGCGTGCTCGATCACGCCGAGGCCCGCATGCGGGAAGCGGTAGCGGCCCTGCCCGACGGCAGCTATCTCGGCGAGGACCGCACCGACAATGACTGCTTCCGCAAGATCGACGTGGTGATCCGCGTTGCGCTCACCATCACGGGCGAGCACCTAACAGTCGATTTTACCGGCACCGACGGCCAGATCGCCGGCTTCAAGAATTCCTCGATCGCCAACACCTATTCTTCGGTCTACCTGGCCCTGTCGTCGTTCTTCGACACCTCGATCCCCCGCAACGAGGGCACCTACCGCTGTGTCGAGATCATCGCGCCGGAGGGTTCGGTCGTGAATGCCCGGCCGCCGGCGCCGATGACCCTCAACACGGTCTTTGTCGCGCACGAGATCGTGCACGCGGTCTGGCAGGCCCTGGCCCAGGCCGATCCCTCACGCGCCTGCGCCGGTTGGTCCAAGACCGTACACAACCACATCGCCGGCCATGACGAAGCTGGCCGCACCTGGATCATGTACCAGTGGCACGCCATGGGCTCGCCCGGCGCCACCGCGGAACGCGACGGCTTCCCGCAGATGGGGCATCTGATCTCACTCGGTGGCCTGGACCTGCCAAATCTCGAATACCACGAGCAAGTCTACCCCGTGCACTACCGGCGTTGGGAGTTCCGCACCGATGCCGCCGGTCCTGGGGCACGGCGCGGCGGCTCCGGCGTCTGCTACGAGGCCGATATTCTGAGCCCTGCCGCCTGGTCATTCCGGGCCGAGGGCCTCGACACCCCGTCCGGCTACGGGATCCAGGGCGGGGCCTTCGGTGCGGTCGGTGAAGTCTGGGTCTCGCCCGTGGACGAGAGCGCCGACGGCCCAAGCTTCGTGCCGCCCAAGTACGGTGTCCGTCGATTGGGCCCTGCCCGTATGATCGCCCACACGCCCGGTGGCGGGGGGTGGGGGGATCCCTTTGCCCGTCCGCCGGAGCTGGTGCTGCGCGATGTTCGGGACGGCGTCGTCAGCAGGGAAGCCGCGGCCCGTGACTATGGCGTTGTACTCACCGTCGACGGCCGCGCTGTCGATAATGCAGCAACCACCGCAGAGCGCGGATCACGCAGTTGAGACCGGCCCGGCGCTAAGGTCTCGAATGCCAATGTCTCGCGCAGCACCAGCGACCCTCGAATGGCGTGCGATTATGCCAAGCGTCGGCGTCGCCGTTATTGTCATTTTTACGTGCCATACAACATTTGCCGCGGAACCAAACTTTCGCCTGTCGCTGCCGGTGGATTGTAAATTCGGGTCCGTCTGTACCATCCAAAACTACGTTGACCGGGATCCCGGACCCGAAGCCAGGGATTATACCTGCGGCCGGCTTGTCTACGATGGCCACAAGGGTACGGACTTTCGACTTCCCGACGCAAGTTGGCTTGACCGCAACATCCGCGTTTTGGCGGCTGCGCCGGGGCAAGTGATTGGCACGCGAAATGACGTTCCCGACCATACGCCCGGCGAATATGACCCAGCCCGGTCGAAGGGCCGTGAGTGCGGCAACGGGGTTCTTGTCGACCATGGCGGCGGTTGGCGCACCCAGTATTGCCACACGCGTCGGGGCAGCATCCGGGTGCGAAAGGACGATCACGTAAGCCGTCAACAGCCATTGGGGGTCATCGGGCTTTCGGGCAAGACCGAATTTCCGCATCTGCATTTGAGCGTTCGGTATCGGGGCAAGGTGGTCGATCCGTTTCTCGGTGCGGATGCAAAAGCCGGTTGCGGCGTGAAAGGCACACCATTGTGGGAGCCCGGTCTTCTGGCCGATCTCGCCTATCGTCCAAGCGGCGTTCTTGCGTCCGGCTTCACGGATCAGGTTCCTACCCTCAACCAAGTTGTCTCCGGGCACCACCGGCATGCCAAATTTAGCCGCGCGGCCCGCAACCTGGTTTTTTGGGTCTTGATATTTGGTCTCCAGTCGGGAGACGAAGAAGTGCTTCGAATTATTGCTCCCGATGGAAGTGAATTGGTGCGAAATCAGCGCCGGCCAGCGAAGAACCATAAGGCTCGTTGGTTCACGTATAGCGGCAAACGGGCTCGACGCCCTTGGGCTCCTGGTACCTACATAGGTGAATACCAACTTTTGCGGAAGACGGCCGGCCGCATAAAGGTGGTATTGAAATCGATAGCAAGGGTGCACGTGGAATAATTGGATAAACACCCTTGATCGGCACCCAGCCTTCGATCAACTCGGCCGCTGAAAGGTCACGAGGATTCCGAACGTTTAGGATGGCCAGGGCCGTGGCTGGTATCGAACCCCGGTATCAAGGGCAAGTTCATCCTCTCCATCAACGACACCCCCCAGATCCGCCAGATCTTCGCCGCCTTCCAGTGGGGGGCGGGGGGAGCGGGAGGCCCGGTCTTTCAACAAAAGTTGAAAACGCTCTTATGTTAGGTCGGGATCAAGTCTTTGGTTCGGCGCCCACCTCGCGCATGAAACTTTCCAGCGCTTCATAGGGTTGGGCGCCAACCACGCCTTTTTGGCCGGCAACGAAAGTGGGAACGCCGGTGACACCGTATTGCCGGGATAAATTCCAGTCCGCGTCCACGGCATCCGAAAAACTGCGGCTTTCCAGAACCTCCCGCGCGGTCGCCACATCCAATCCAACCGCTTCGACAATCTTTAGCAGCGCCCCCACATCGCCCACATTCACCGCGTCGACGAAATAGGCCCGGTACAGCGCGTCATGCATGGCCTCGCCACCCTCCTGGGTGTCGGCCCACGTGCCCAGTTCCTGGGCCAGGCGGCTGTTGTAGGTATGGCTGCGCTTGCCATATGGCAGGCCCTCTTCATCCATCAGCCCTTTCATGCGGCTATACATGGCATCGAGATCGACGCCGCGCCCGACAAACAGCTCTTCGAGGCTTTGCCCCTCTTGCGGGGTTTCGGGATGCAGGGGGAAATGCACCCACTTCATCTCCACATTGAAATTCCGTTTCAGTTTTTCAATACGCCCGGTACTGAGATAACACCACGGTCAAACGTAATCGGTGAAGACTTGCAGGATGATCGGTTCTGACATTGCGCTTCTTTCCATTCTGAGATGGGAATACATATGCGCGAATATAGCCCGCATGTCGCCGAGGCGAAACCATCCCTGTGATCACGAATTAGAGGCTATCGAGACGGCCTTGCAAAAAGCGTCGTTCCGCTTCGTTGGTGGTATATTTCAACGCTTGGCCATAGGCCGTGGCCGCGTCGTCAAATTGTCCGGCCCGGCGCAACAGGTCCGCGCGGGCCGCATGATAGGGTTGGTAGCGCGCCAAGGCGCCGTCGTCGTTAAGTCCGGCTAGTGCCGCCAATCCCGCCGTCGGGCTGTCGGCAAAAGACAGTGCAACCGCGCCGTTGAGGGCGATGACCGGGGAGGGTTGCAGGGCGTACAGCTGGCCGTACAGGCGGGTAATTTCATGCCAGTCCGTGGTTTCGTGGTTGGCGCCGGCGGCGTGGAGGGCGGAGATGGCGGCCTGGATCTGATAGGGTCCGGGGCTATTCAGGGCCTGGGCCTAGCGCAACATATGGCGGCCGCCCGCGATCCGCGCCTGATCCCATTGATCGCGGGCCTGGTTGTCCAAAGTGATCAGATTGCCCGCCCCGTCCATGCGGGCCAGGCGGCGGGAATCGTGCAGCAACATCAAGGCCAGCAGGCCCTGCACCTCGCCCTCGTTTGGCGTCAGCGCCGCCAGGATTTGTCCCAGGCGGATCGCTTCATCGCATAGGGC
This sequence comes from Alphaproteobacteria bacterium, assembly GCA_046582635.1. Classification (GTDB taxonomy): domain Bacteria; phylum Pseudomonadota; class Alphaproteobacteria. The sequence goes on along the minus strand of JAYGEA010000093.1, from coordinate 12,406 downwards.
GGCGCGCAACGGCTCCTCGCCACTGGTCGCGGCGTAACCTTCGTTGAAGACCAGGTAGATCACCGCCAGGACCGAGTTCAGGCGTTCGGGCCAAAGCTCGGCGGGGGGTACCCGATAGGGAATGTTGGCCGCCTTGATCTTCCGCTGGGCGCGCACCAGACGCTGGGCCATGGTGGTCTCGGGCACCAGAAAGGCCCGGGCGATTTCCGTGGTGGTCAGGCCGGCGATGGTGCGCAGGGTCAGCGCCACGCGGGCCGGCTCGGCCAAGGCGGGATGGCAGCAGGTAAAGACCATGGCCAGGCGGTCGTCTTCTATTGCCTCATCCATGGTCTCGGGTTCCGCCTGTCTTTCCAGTTCCGCCAGGACTTCCAGCTCCGCCTGTTTGGTGGCAAAATTTGCTTCGCGGCGAAATCGGTCGATGGCCTTGTTGCAGGCGGTACGGAGCAACCAGGCCCGCGGCTGGGACGGCAGGCCGCCCACCGGCCAGTCTTGCTGGGCGGCCACGCAAGCGTCCTGCAAGGCATCCTCGGCCAGGGCCAGGTCGCGCACCGTGCCCATGAGGGCGGCCAGGACGCGGCCCCATTCCCGGCGGACGATATCTTCGATCGCCGCACCCGGATCGACTTCAAATGGATCGACTTCGAACGTTTGCGTGGCTCAAGCTCCCGACAGTATTTACCCGAACACCATGACCGGGCGCACCTCGATGGAGCCATGCTTGGCGCCCGGGATCTTGGCGGCATAGGTAATGGCCTCGTCCAGGTTTTCGCACTCGAGTATATAGAACCCGCCGAGGGTTTCCTTGGTTTCGGCGAAGGGCCCATCGGTGGTGTGGATGGCGCCGTCCCGTACCCGCACCGTGGTGGCCGTGGACACCGGTTGCAGGGGATCGCCGTGCAACATGACACCGTTGCCGCGCACTTCCTCCGTAAAGGCACCGTAACCCTGCATCATCTCGCTGAATTCCGGGGTATCGGGTTGGTTTGTCGCCGTCGCGCCTTGTGAAATCTAACGACATACATACGTTGACCGTCATTCGTAGATTTCAACGTAGTTACATAGCGTTGCCCCTCTGACCGATTGTACAAATAATGCAATCGCTGACGCTGGCCAGACTCGTGAAGGATTAAGGCCATATCCATGTGCTGCGGAAGTGTCGAGTAATCAGCGAATGTAATATCCTGATGGTGTTTTTGCTGTTTATATAGGGTTTGTGATGACAAATATGCAAACTGAGTGCGTGAGCCGATAACTTTCGCAATATCGCGAGGCACTTCGCAGACAAAAATTTCATTGATCTGTCCAGAGATTAATTCGGCCAAATCATCTAGAAAAGCCATGGGACATTGCACCTCGGTCAGCGTCCCTGATAGTAACAGGTTTCTATTAATCTCCTACGAATGGTATTGTCTATGCCCTAGGTGGATTGGGGAGGATCGGTTAACCGAAAACCCCAAAATTTCTAAAGCGGCCTGCGGGCGCCGAAGATAGCGGTGCCGACGCGGACCAGGGTGGCGCCGAACTGGATGGCCGTCTCATAATCGGCGCTCATGCCCATAGACAGCTCCGACAGACCATTGCGCCGGGCGATCTGCCGCAGCAGGGCGAAATGCAGGCTGCATTCCTCCTCCATTGGCGGAATGCACATCAGGCCGCGCAGATTCAGACCCAACTCATCGCGCACCAAGGCGACGAAAGCGTCCGTATCTTCCGGCCAGACGCCGGCCTTTTGCGCCTCTTCGCCAGTGTTGACCTGAATAAAAACATCCACGCCGCGATCCTGTTTTGCCATTTCGCGGGCCAGGGCGCGGGCCAGTTTGGGGCGGTCAACGGTTTCGATCACATCGAACAAGGCGACGGCGTCGCGCACCTTGTTGGTCTGCAACGGGCCGATCAGGTGCAGGCGCACATCACCTTGGGCTGCCTTTAACTCAGGCCATTTTCCCATGGCCTCCTGCACCCGGTTTTCGCCGAAGACCCGCTGGCCGGCCTGGATTGCCTGCTGGATCGCCGGGGCCGGCTGGGTTTTCGAAACCGCCACCAGGTCGGCCTCGCCGGCGCCCCGGTCGGCCGCTTTCGCGGCGGCGGCAATGGCGCCGTTGACGGTGGCCAGATTGGCGGCCACATCAACCTCAATGGCAACCTCAATAGTAACTGGTTCCTTGTCCTCGCTCATGGCATTGTCATCCTCATGTCTGCGCCGATCCTAGCAAAACTGTCTTTCCGGCTCAATCGATCAGGCGGATTTTCGAACCTCCTGCCCGGCACAATTTTATTGACCGACACAACCCGCCTGCCCGACCCCCTACGGGCGGCGGCGGCCCTGCCGCGGGGCAGCGCTATTATCCTGCGCCATTACGACGACCCGGAACGGGAGGCCATGGCCCGGGCCTTGCTGGCGATTTGCCGTCGGCGGAGCCTGAAACTTCTCGTTGCCGGCGATTGGCGCCTGGCATGGAAATTGGGTGCCCATGGCGTCCACCTTCCGGAATGGCAATTACAAAACCCGCCGCCGCGGCGGCGAACGCCGGGTTGGCTGGTCACCGCGGCCGCCCATTCGCCCCGGGCGCTGAGCCAAGCAGCTCGGCTGGGCGCCGATGCAGCATTGCTGTCGCCGGTTTTTGCGACGGTTTCTCATCCGGGCGCGGCGAACCTTGGCGCCCTGGGTTTGGCGCGGGCGGCCCGGTGGGCGCCGTTGCCCATCTATGCCTTGGGTGGCGTCAATACCACGAACGCGGGCCGATTGGGCCCGACCGGTATTGCCGGCATTGCGGCGATCTCCGGATTGGCGGATTAGAGCAACCTGTGTTCGTTCGAACGCAGCCAAGTTGCTCTAACTCTATGAATTAGATCAAATTATCAGCCTGAAAATGATTCCATTTTAAGGCTGTTTGATCTAGTGCCGTTGGCTTCGAGATAACCCCGTTGTTTCAGAAATGCGATGATTTCATCCGCCGCCTGTTCCGCCGTCAGGGCAACGGTATCGATGGTCAGCTCGGCCAGTTCCGGTCTTTCGTAGGGTGAATCGTAACCGGTGAAATTCTTGATCTCGCCGGCCCGGGCCTTTTCGTACAGGCCCTTGGGATCACGTTGTTCACAGACCTCCAACGGCGTGTCGATAAAGATCTCTACGAATTCTCCGTCCGCCAGCAAATCCCGCACCATGCGCCGTTCCGCCATGAAGGGCGAGATGAAGGCGGTCTGGACCATCAGGCCCGCATCGACCATCAATTTCGCCACTTCGCCGACCCGGCGGATATTCTCCACCCGGTCGGCATCGGTAAAACCGAGATCACGGTTCAGGCCGTGGCGCACGTTATCGCCATCCAGCAAATAGGTATGCCGGTTCATGGCGTGCAGTTTTTGTTCCACGATATTGGCGATGGTTGATTTGCCGGAGCCCGACAGGCCGGTGAACCACAGCACGCTGGGGCGTTGATGTTTTTGCCCGGCGCGGGCCTGCTTGTCCACGGCCACTGACTGCCAGTGGATATTGGTCGCCCGGCGCAAACCGAAATCGATCATCCCGGCGGCGACCGTGTGATTGGTCAAACGGTCGATCAGGATGAAACTGCCCAGGGTGCGGTCGGTGCCATAAGGTTCGAAGGCGATGGGCGAGGCCAGGGAGATATTGCAGATGCCGATCTCGTTCAGTTCCAGAACCTTGGCAGCTTCATGTTCCTGGCTGTTGACGTTGATCTTGTATTTCAGTTCCGAGATCGAGGCGGGTGCGATCCGGTTTGCGGTTTTCAACAGATAAGACCGTCCCGGCAGCAAATGCTCATCATGCATCCAGATCAGGCGAACCTGGAATTGATCGGATGTTTCGGGCCGCCCCTCGGCGCTGGCAATCACATCGCCGCGGGAGACGTCGATCTCGTCCCGCAAGGTCAGGGTTACGGCATCGCCCGCGACGGCCTCCGCAAGGTCACCGTTCTGGGCGACGATACGTTCAATGTGCGTCGTCCTGGCCACCGGTAGAACGACGATTTCGTCACCGGGGCGCAGGCGGCCGGCGGCGAGGGTGCCGCTATAGCCGCGAAAATCCAGGTCGGGCCGGTTGACCCATTGCACGGGAAACCGGGCCGGGCCGTCGGCGCGATCGGCACTGGTATCGGCCGCTTCCAATGCGCCCATCAAGGTTCCACCCTGGTACCAGGGCATCTCACCCGTCGTGTTCAGAACATTCTCGCCGTTCAGGGCCGAGAGCGGAATGGCCGTGACGTTATCAAGTCCCAGGGACGCCGCGAAGGCCCGGTAATCGGCGCGAATGGCGTCGTAGGTCCCCTGATCGTAATCCACCAGGTCCATTTTGTTGACCGCCAGGACAATCTGCTTGATGCCCAGCAGGGCGACGATATGGCTGTGGCGCCGGGTTTGGGTGACCACGCCCTTGCGGGCATCGACCAGGATGACGGCAAGCTCGGCGGTGGACGCGCCGGTGGCCATATTGCGGGTGTATTGTTCATGGCCCGGCGTGTCGGCAACGATGAATTTTCGTTTTTCGGTGGCGAAGAACCGGTAGGCCGCATCGATGGTGATGCCCTGTTCCCGCTCGGCTGCCAGGCCATCCACCAGCAGCGCCAGGTCCAGGTTTTGGCCTTGGGTGCCGTATCGCTTGGAATCGCTTTCAAGGCTGGAAAGTTGATCGTCGAAGATTTGCTTGGCATCGAACAGCAGACGGCCGATCAGGGTGCTTTTGCCGTCATCCACGCTGCCGCAGGTAAGGAACCGCAACAGGCCCATATTGCCTTGTTCGGCAAGATAGGCCTCAACTTCGGCCTTGGAATTCCGGGCCGGCGAAGCGGCGGCATTTTCGGTTGTCCGGGCATCGGACATCAGAAATACCCGTCTTGTTTCTTGCGCTCCATGGAGGCGTCCGCGTCCTGGTCAATGACCCGGCCCTGGCGTTCCGACGTGGTCGACAGTAACATCTCCTGAATAATTTCCGGCAGGGTGGCCGCCGTGCTGCGCACCGCCCCCGTTAGGGGGTAGCAGCCCAATGTTCGAAATCGCACCATTTCCATATTTGGCACCTCTCCCGGCTGCAGGGGCATGCGGTCGTCGTCAACCATGATCAGGGTGCCGTCACGCTCCACCACGGGCCGTTCGGCGGCAAAATACAGGGGCACCATGGGAATCTGCTCCCGATAGATATATTGCCAGATATCCAATTCCGTCCAATTGCTCAATGGAAAGACGCGGATGCTTTCACCAGGGTTGATGCGGGTGTTGTAGATGTTCCACAATTCCGGGCGCTGGTTCTTGGGGTCCCAGCGGTGCTGGGCGGACCGGAAGGAGAAGACCCGTTCCTTGGCGCGGCTTTTCTCCTCGTCCCGGCGGGCGCCGCCAAAGGCCGCGTCAAAGCCGTGTTTGTCCAGCGCCTGCTTCAAGGCCTGGGTTTTCATCACATCCGTATGCACCGCGCTGCCGTGGCTGAACGGCCCGACCCCCTGTTCAACACCGTCCTGATTAATATGGACAATCAAGTCCATGCCAAGGTCCGCCGCCAAATTATCCCGAAATTCGATCATTTCGCGAAATTTCCAGGTGGTGTCCACATGCAGCAAGGGAAAAGGCGGCAAGGACGGATAAAACGCCTTCATGGCCAGATGCAGCAACACGGACGAATCCTTGCCAATGGAGTAGAGCATCACGGGCTTGCGGCACTCGGCCGCCACTTCACGGAATATGTGAATGGCTTCAGCCTCAAGAGCGTGAAGATGGTGATGTAGTTTCAAGAATATCCCGTGGGTTATCGGCGCATTTGCAACGGAAAAAGGCAATTATTTGCCCCCTTTTGTCAAGGCTAAAACAGCCATGCAACGTTAACATGGAGGCGTTGTCTGACGGTGTGGCGCAATGGCCCCATACATAATATTGAAACACGGGCGAACTTCTGCGGGGCCGGCCTGGGGCGCTTGTCCCTTGCGGCTTGTGGCCTCTTCAGGCATTCTATCAAGGGAAGAATTAAGTCCGGTTCAATTTTACCGGGGCAGTTACCCGCAGAAATCTGGAAGTTTCGGCGCTGTTGCAACATTGCCACAGCATTAAATTTTCGTCCCACTCCGGAACAAGTTCTCTTGACCCGCGCCCTCGAAAAGGCGATCTATCTGGCGAGTAAGACTAATTTTCTTGTGGTCGGGTGGCTTATGCCATGGTTGCCACTTAGAGAGAAGAAGAGGACAAACTAAATGAAAAGTATTCTTTATGGAACCACGGCGCTGTTTGCTGTTGGCCTAATGGCCGGCACGGCAGTGGCCTCCGAGAAGATCAAGCTCGGCTTGGGCGGCTATTGGCGCGGCATGATACAAGTTGGATCCAACGACGCCGACGGCGCGGGTGGTGCGGGTGACGGTCTCCGCGACCATGGTTTTGGCCAGGAGTCGGAAATTTACTTCTCCGGCAAGACCAAGTTGGACAACGGGATTACCATTACCGCGGCTGTTCAACTCGAAGGCGAAACTACAGGAGATCAAATCGATAACACCTGGATCACCGCAAGCGGTGGCTTTGGCACTGTCCATTATGGTGAGACCTGGGGCCCCAGCCTGCTAATGGTCGGTGGCGGCGTGGGCGAAAAAAATCACACCGGCGACTTCGCGTCCTTTAATGCAGGAGTCAATCTTAACGGTCTCGGCCTAAATAGCTTTATTGGTGGCGCTGGTCTTAACGGTAGACCATCGCCTAAATTAGCCTATTACACGCCGCGGGTGTCTGGCTTTCAGGCGGGTGTTTCTTACGCGCCGGAGAAGGGGAACGCCTTTTCAAACGGTGCGCGAGCCGCTGACCTGGGCGGCGGCGTGGGGAATGAACTTGTAGACGTCGGCGTCAACTTCGTTAATAAGGTTGCCGGCGCTAATGTTCGCATAGGCCTTGTCTATTTTACATCTGAGACAGAGCCCGCTGATTCCCTCACGGCATCGGCGCCGGATGTTGACGGTCATGGACTTGGTGTCCAGGTGTCGATGGGCGGCGTTAAGCTTGGCGGCCGGTATGCCAAGCTCGAAGACAGGGGCGGCAGTGGCCTTGATCGGACCAACTGGCGCATTGGTGCCGACTATGGTATGGGCCCGTGGTCTGTCGGCGTCACCTATCAGGTTGCCGTACAGGACTTTGTCGGAGCTGATGACAAGACGACATACTTCTCTATCGGCGCTAACTATAATGTTGCCCCCGGTGTATCATTTTTCGGTGGCATCTTGAATTACGATTTCGAAGATTCGACCAACGCGGCCGCCTCAGAAGGCGACAACTCGTTTGGCATTTTGGGGACGAAACTCTCCTTCTAAAAATGCAACGAACAATCGTTTAGGGACGTGGGGCCAAATGGCCCCACGTTCTTTTTTTGACCTGTGAATGACTGCCGTCGTCACCGCAAGTCCGCGAAAATTCAGCTGGCTATATCATCGGCTGCCCCGGCGTCTGTAATAGCGTCTTTCGGGCGGCCTGGGACATCGGGCAAGCGACGTAACGCCGCCCGGTGATTTGGAGACGCCATCAAATGGTTCAGAATAGCCCGGAACTGCTATACTATTTTCGGGAATGAAATGGTCAATCAAGGTCGCGACGGCGACCCGGCGCTTATGCGCGGTCCGCGCGGAGTGGTGCGCTCTCGTGCACAAGCGTGAGCGAAGAAAGCTAGACCTGACACGATGAATATCGAAAAAGGTCTAGAGGTGTCGGAAACTGAAAGTCGGCCCAACTAGAAAATCCAGTCCTGCGCGAGATCCTTACCAGCCTTGTTGGAAATGTTCGGGCAGCGAGGGCGCGGGCCAGTTGAAACGTGGGTCGTGGACGATTTTGAAGGCGGCGCGGGAATCCAATGCGTTTTCCCCCTGCTCACGAAAGCCCGCCCGCAATTTATCGAATGATTGACGTTCCGTTCGGCTCACTCTTATTCGCTTGTTGTGCGGGACCTTCATACCGATGGCCAGGGTCAAAAATCCATCTAATTTGAAAAAATCGCCCTCTTTCAGAAGATGTTTGGCCATCACTGAAGTAGGCCCATTCCGTTTATAAAATTCATGGATTGGTTGATAATAACCCAATTTGGACTGCAATTCCGCTTGGCACGTGCGCCAAAATTCGTTGTCGATGCGGTTATTGAAGGCATAATGGAGAGTGATAAAATCTCTTGTTATGTCCCAGGCATTGGCGGCATCATCATTGTAGCGTTGGATCATGGAATCCGTCACTTCCGTGCTGGCGTTCAGGGTAAAGGCCAGGTTGATGCATGCGCGGCAGATCAAGGCCAGCGCGGTCGCCTCCAAAGGTTCTACGAAGCCTGCGGCATTGCCAATTCCGATGACGTTTCGTACCCACGAATGCTCGTAACGCCCGGAGCGGAATGGAATTATGTGGGTATCCTTTATGCGGGGGCGAAATTTTAGAAACTCGGCGGTGGCTTCGTCATCGGAAATATGATGATTCGAAAAGACATAGCCGGAATTAGATATGTCGTCATGATCGATCGTGAAGCACCAACCGCAATTCATAGTATCAACGGCGGTATAGGGACGGATCGGTTCGTCCGGAGTATCGTAATCATAGCCGCCGACGACGGCCCGTTCGCAAAACAATTTATCGGTGAAGGGCAAAAAACGGACGTCGAGTGTTTTGGCAAGCAGCAAGGAACTGAAACCCGAGGAATCAATCCATAAATCGGCCGCCACCGGCTTTTGATCCGCCAGTTTGACACCTTTGACATAGCCTTGTTCATCAAGATTGAAGTCTTGTATCTCGGCGTCTACGACGTTTATTCCGAAGTCAGATAACTTGGTCATCAAATAGGCCACAAGTCTCCGGTTTTCGATATGATAAGCGTGATTATAGTGCATTATGAAACCCCCATTGGGGTCCTTAAAAACGGGGCTTTTTTCAAACTCCATGGCGGCCGAGACTATGTTCAGGAAGCGAACATCCTCGCCGCAGTAAAATCCCGGTTCGCGTAAATCACGGTCGGGGCGATAGTCGAATTGCGACATGAAGGGATAGTTGAAATGATCCCGCTTGCCCCAGTTGAAGCGCAGGCCTAGTTTCCAGGTCGGCCGGACTTCGCGATAGAACTCATCAAACGGTAGTTCGAGAAAATAGTGCAGATAATGAGGAAGATTAGGCTGCGTCGACTCGCCCACGCCGATCACCGGTACTTTGCTTGAATGAATGACCGTGACTTTGATGTGTGGGTTGATTTTACGGATACCAAGGGCCGCCAGCAGCCCGCCCGTGCCGGCACCAATCACCGCCACATGGGTTATTTTTCGTCGCGCCGAATTCTTTCGTTGCATGGGATCGCCTGTTCCTGTCCTGCCCCTAAAATGATCGTGATTATGCACTATCCTAGTTTCTCTCGGAAGCCTCGAAGCGAGAGCCGGCCCCCATTTTCGCGGGCAGCAATATTACTAGCTGATCATTAGGTAATTTAAGCACGGGTTTTCGTTCGGCTGGAGTCGATCAAATATCGGCCTGGCCAAGTCGCTTCGAATTCTTGCCCCACCGTGTCAGATACATCATCGTGCCGTGCGGCTATCGGCCGATATTGCCTATCTTATCCCACCAACAACTACCTCGGGTGTTCGAGCTTCTATCCTGGCGGTGACGGATCGTTTAAGGCACGCAAAGCCCAATTTGCCGCCTGCCATTTCCTGATGCTCGATGACCTCGGCACAAAGGTGCCGCTGGACCGTCACGATGGGTCGAAGTTGTCATGGCCGATAGAGACAAGCCCCGGCAATCACCAAGGCGGCATCATCCTTGCAGAACTACTCACCAACGGCGCTGAGGCCGTGCGCCTGCTCAATGCGGTGATAGAAGCTGGTCTATGTGACGCTGGTGCTTCAGGGCCCCTGAGCCGCTGGGCATGGCTGCCTGTGGCGATTAACGGCAAGCCAAAATATGCCGGCGTAGATAGCGCGCCGTTTCAGTGCCGCCTTCTCGTATGGCAGCCCGACAACCGCTACACGCAGCAGGAAATCGTGGACCAGCTGCAATTGAAACTTGCACCGGCGGGAAGGCCCAAAAAGCCCAAGACACACTCTGTACAGCCCGACAGCATCTCGAACAGCATTGGCAATGATGCTGACGATGTTTTGACCCCTAGGGCGGCGGAGAACCCGGTCGTCGCGGCGCTCAAAGCGCGCGGCCTTTATAAAACGCCGCTGGGGTCGCCAGCGGCGTGGTGTTTACGTGGCCGCGGTCCTGACGATCATCCAGGCATGGCGCAAGGCAGGTTCCCCCCGCGCTGATGTGGACAATATTGTCACTTTTGGCGGGGCGTGGTCGGATTATTGCCGGCATCCATTGATGTGGCTTGGGCTACTGAAGCCAGTTCTCCATCCAGCGATCCACTGAAACGTTAATTATCCGTCTGGACTGGTATTACTGGGTAGATATGGGGAGTCCCATCTCACAAAGTGGGGGGTGCCCCCGGGGTGGGGTCTAGACTTGGCCGGTTTTGAAGGAGGCCCCGGTCGTTTTGTCTGGAGAATTTTGATCCCGAGATGAGCAAGAAAAATGAGCACCAAACAAAACCTAAACCGATACCGCTGTCCTACTATTGTCCAACTGGATCAAAAAAGGGCTCAGCCGTTTCCAGCTAAGCCCTGGTTTTAAAACGCTCTTATGACCAAGTAACCGGATAATGGGGGCGGGTCGTTGAGATCAATTCGTTTTAATCATTACCTTCATTTGGCTTGATTTTTGGCTCCCACATGGGTGAACCATGCAGTTCACCAAACCGTTTGAACATAACGTTCATTGCCACGCTAATGCGCTCTCCGTCGCCGTCATTTGCGTCTACAGAATGCTCCAACCACGAATGAAAAATAACCAGGCGACCTGGAACGACATTTATCGTTATCGAATGCGCGTCATACCGGGTGGTTTTATCTTGCAGGGGTTGCAAAGTATGGGTTTGTGGTCTGGGATCGTGAAAGCGAATTGTATCTCCACCTTTTGGGACACTTACATAGTAAACGCTGCTCAGGTAGTTGTTTGGATGTGCATGCCTATGGTGTCGAATACCCGGTTCGCTTATATTGGCCCAAGCACCCGTAATTAAATATTGTTTATTTTTTATATGGAGAGAGGTCAATACATCCTTTACCGAAGCATCAAATGCTAACCCCAATGTCTTGAAGGCCGGGTTTTTGTGAAGGTCACTTCTGGTTTGGAGTGATAAATCATTTGTCGGTCTCGGTCTTGGGCTGGCGATCTCATCGAGATAGCCAAGTATTTCCTTATTTGCTTTAGCCAAAGTTTCCGGAGAAAGGTCATACACCCACACAAGAGATGGAAATAGTTCGGCAATACTCTTGTTAGAAAAATATTTATCAACGGACATTTCGACCTCGGCAGCAACTGGAAACAAAATTCAAACGACGAACGCATTATACAGTCAATAGCTGTAAATCTACCGTGTAAACTGATATTTCCCAGATAACCTGTAAATTCGAGCCAATCGCAGGAGAACTCTGCCACCGATGAAACTAATTTTGTTCGCCGGCCATTCGACAGTACCGATTTGATGATTTGGCCGTGTTTGGATGGCCAGATCTCTGCAGTTCCCGGCATCCAGACATACCTCTCTTATCATTTTCATAGTGCCGTCGATTATCCCGGCCTACGCCGGAACGGGTCTTCGTCGCAAATCATTGATCAAGTCCAGGATTTTCTGGAACAGTTTTCTTGGCACCGCCACCTCGGTCAGTTGGAATGTGACATAGCGGCCATGGCGGACGACTTTGGCTCCGATTTTCACCAGCTTCTCTCGCAGTGTCATCAGTGACCAATGCTCTACCTCTTCGGGCAGAGCCAAAGTCCGCATAAAGTTGGCGAGGTTGTAGGCCAAGGTATGAAGCTGGAGGCGCACCACGTTGTTGCGAAACTTGCGGCATGACAGCCGCGTCCATTTGATGGCGTTCTTGCCTTCCTTGATGAATTGTTCCGCCGTACCCCGGTGATTGTAAAATGCCACCACCCGTTCGGCAGGACGAGACAGGTTGGTGACGATGAAACCGACGCGGGGATACAACTCTCCAGAATGCCATTCGACCTTTGCAACGACGCGCCGTTTATTGTTCCACGATTCGGCTTGATAGCTGAAGCTGGCGTAATAGCGTCGCACATGGTTCGGCGGACGACCGACGGGGCGGGTTAGCAAGCGGGCAATGTTTTCCTGAATAATTTGGTTCTTCGGCAATCGGACCGTGTAGAAAAAACCCACACTTTCCAGGAACTCGTAAATGTCCGGTGCAGCAAAGGCGGCGTCCCCTCGGAAGTAGCGACGCAGATTCCGTTCCCGATAACGCTCAACGATCAGTTCCAGAACCTCACGCCAACCGTCGGCGCTGTGGACATTGCCGGAGCGATGGGAACACCGCTCCAGACTGCCGAACTGGTTGAA
>JAYGEA010000085.1:0-20412 GCA_046582635.1 Alphaproteobacteria bacterium | reverse complement strand
CCGCCATCTCTTTTTGAGCCGTGCCAGCTTCTCGAAGCCGGAAAAGCTCATATCTCTCGTCTATATCGAGCTGACTATAGTCTGTTCCCATTGCAATTCCCGGTCATAGAGGAATTGCACTTCGTTTGTGAGTCTAGCGAGGGTGGTTTTGAAGTTTGATTTTATCGATGCGCATAGTTGATTGCTTTCGATGATGCCATTATTTGAACGCCCCATCATAACTGGTAGCATGCATATGGATAATGTAATCTCTTTAGTTGTCTTTATTTATTGAACTACAAAACATGCAAATTCTGCAAAAAGGAATATTGGTAACATGGCTGCTTTTTCGTGCAGAATAGCGGCCATGTTCTAATACCTAATTCGAAAATGCTTCGGGCCGCCGGTTTTACCCGGCGGCCCGTCGTTTGTTTTTTTTGATGACTGCTGCTTAAACCTGCCGCTGCACCATCATCTTTTTGATCTCGGCGATGGCCTTGGCCGGGTTCAGGCTTTTCGGGCAGGTGTTGGTGCAGTTCATGATGGTGTGGCACTTATACAAGCGGAACGGATCTTCCAGGGCGTCCAGGCGCTCGCCCTGGCTGTCGTCGCGGCTGTCGATGAGCCAGCGGTAGGCTTGCAGCAAGACGGCCGGGCCTAAGTAGCGGTCGCTGTTCCACCAATAGCTGGGGCAGGATGTGGAGCAACAGGCGCACAGGATGCATTCGTACAGGCCGTCGATCAGCTTGCGTTCTTCCTCCGACTGCAGGCGCTCGCCATCGGGCGGGGCGGGGCTGTCGGCAACCAGCCACGGCTTGATGGAGGCGTATTGGGCATAGAAGTTGGTCAGATCGCCGACCAAATCCTTGATCACCTCCAAATGGGGCAGGGGGTAGATCTTCACATCGCCCTTCACGTCGGCGCAGTCCATGGTGCAGGCCAGGGTGTTGGTGCCGTCGATATTCATGGCGCAACTGCCGCAGATGCCTTCCCGGCAGGAACGGCGGAAGGTCAGTGTTGGGTCGATATCATCCTTGATCTTGATCAGGGCATCCAGAACCATGGGGCCGCAATCGTCCATGTCCACCTCGAAGGTGTCCACGCGGGGATTTTCGCCGCTGTCCGGGTCATAGCGGTAGACCTGGAAATTGCGCGTATTGCCGCCCGCGCCCGTGGCCTTGTGGGTGGTGCCGCCCTTGATCTTGGAGTTGGCGGGGAGGTTGAACTCGACCATATCCGTATCCTCAGTAAACCCGAGCCTTTGGCTCGATATATTCGACTTCATCCGTCAGGGTGTAGGTGTGGACGGGGCGGTAATCAATTTTCACCTTACCGTCGTCGTCAAACCAGGTCAGGGTATGCTTCATCCATTCCTCGTCATCCCGGTCCGGATAGTCTTCCCGGGCATGGCCGCCCCGGCTTTCCTTGCGGTTGGCGGCGGCATGCATGGTGACCACGGCCTGGCGCATGAGGTTGTCCAGTTCCAGGCTTTCCACCAGATCGGAATTCCAGATCAGGGAGCGGTCGGTGACGTTCTGATCTGCCATCATGGCCCAAATCTCGTCAATCAACTTTTGTCCCTCTTCCAAAACTTCGCCGGTGCGGAAGACGGCGCAGTTGTTCTGCATGACCCGCTGCATCTTGTCCCGGATCACCGAAGTGCCGGTGCCGCCCGAAGCATGGCGCATCTTGTCGAAATGCCCCATGGCGCCGTCATCGAGAGATTTCGGCAGATCCGGGTGCGGTGCGCCCGGCGTGACAATCTCCGCCACCCGCAGGCCGGCCGCCCGCCCGAACACCACCAGATCGATCAGCGAGTTCGAGCCCAGCCGGTTGGCGCCATGCACCGAGACACAGGCCGCTTCCCCCAAGGCCATCAGGCCTGGCACGATGGCGTCCGGATCATCGCCCTTCAATGTCACGACCTCGCCATGGTAGTTGGTCTGAATGCCGCCCATGTTGTAATGCACCGTGGGAATGACCGGAATGGCCTCCTTGGTCACATCGACGCCGGCGAAGATGCGCGCGGATTCGGAAATGCCCGGCAGCCTCTCCTCGATGATGGCGCTGTCCAGATGATCCAGGTGCAGGAGGATATGATCGCCATTGGCGCCCACGCCCCGGCCCTCGCGGATTTCCACGGTCATGGAGCGGCTGACCACGTCGCGGCTGGCCAGATCCTTGGCCGAGGGCGCGTAGCGTTCCATGAACCGCTCGCCCTCTGAATTGACCAGAAACCCGCCCTCGCCGCGCACGCCCTCGGTGATCAGGCAGCCCGAGCCATAAATGCCGGTGGGGTGGAACTGCACGAATTCCATGTCTTGCAGCGGCAGCCCGGCGCGCAGCATCATGGCGTTGCCGTCGCCGGTGCAGGTATGCGCCGAGGTGCAGGAGAAATAGGTCCGCCCGTAGCCGCCCGTGGCCAGGATCACCATATGGGCGCGGAAGCGGTGCATCTTGCCCGTGGCCAGGTCCCAGGCCATGACGCCGCGGCAGACGCCGTCGTCGTCCATCAACAGATCAAGGGCGAAATATTCGATGAAAAAGTCCGTGTCGTAGCGCAGGGATTGTTGATAGAGGGTATGCAGGATGGCATGGCCCGTGCGGTCGGCGGCGGCGCAGGTGCGTTGCGCGATGCCCTCGCCATAATTCGTTGTCATGCCCCCGAACGCACGCTGATAGATCTTGCCTTCCTCGGTGCGGGAAAAGGGCAGGCCCATGTGCTCCAGCTCCAGCACCGCGCGGGGCGCCTCCCGGCACATATATTCAATGGCGTCCTGATCGCCCAGCCAGTCCGAACCCTTGACCGTGTCGTACATGTGCCAGCGCCAGTTATCCTCGCCCATGTTGCCAAGGGACGCAGCAATCCCCCCCTGTGCCGCCACGGTGTGGCTGCGGGTGGGAAAGACTTTGGATATGCAGGCGGTTTTCAGACCCGCCTGGGCCGCCCCCATGGTGGCGCGCAGGCCCGAGCCCCCCGCGCCGACCACCACCACATCATAGACGTGGTCTTCAATTTCATAGGCGTCCGCCATTCGTCAGCTCCCCAGCAACATTTTCAGCACCGACAGCGTTGCCGCCAAGCCGAGGAATATGGATACAAGATTATTCACGATCAGACAGGTGATCTTGGCGGCCTCGCCATGCACATAGTCCTCAATCACCACCTGGAGGCCCAGCTTCATATGCCAGTATCCGGCCACCAGAAAGCTGATCATCAGGGTAGCGCTCAAGGGCGATTGCATCCAGGCCTGTACCGCCCCTTGATCGGCGGTGGCCAGCGAGGCGATGGACAGTGCGAACCACACGGTCAGTGGGATCAAGGCGATGGCCGTCAGCCGCTGGAGCCAGAAATGGTGGGTGCCGCCCTTGGCCGAACCCAGGCCCCGGACCTTGGCCAATGGTGTGCGCATGCCGCGGTCAGTCATGCTCTCTTACCCCCCGTATCCAACCATGAAGGTGCCAAGCGTCGCCAGCACGGTGACGAAGAACACCAGATAGCCCATGCGTTTCGCCGTCTCGATCTCAAAGCCATGGCCGATATCCCACAGCAAATGTCGGATACCATTGCACAGATGGAAATACAGCGCCGCCGTGAAGCCCAGCAAGATCAGCCGGCCGATCCAACTGCCCATGACGCCATGCACCATGTCGAAGTAGGCTGGGCCCGAGGCCGCCGCCGCCAGCCACCAGGTCACCAACAGCAGACCCAAGGCCAAGCCGACGCCGCTCAAACGGTGCAGGATGGAGGTCAGCATGGTGAGTTGCCAGCGATAAACTTGCAGATGCGGTGATAATGGGCGATTTCCGGCTGCCATGGTCGCGATCCCCAATGTTTCGAACGGTATTGGAGCAGTATTGGAACTGGGCTCCAGCCTTATGAATTGTCCGCCATACTAGTCAACCTGACGGGGCTGTCAAAGGTAAGTATCGGAAATAACGGGGGAATTTGGCCTATGCGCCACGGCCGGATCGTGTTTGATTGCATTTCAATAAATTGGGGCGTCTAACATGAACCTTTCAAGAATGCTGGCGGCGCGGGCGGAGATGGGTAACCCGGTTCGCGTGGGCCTGATCGGGGCGGGCAAGTTCGGCTCCATGTTCCTGGCCCAGGCGCGCCTGACCACGGGGTTGCAAGTGCTCGGCATCGCCGATCTGGACGTGGCGCGGGCAGCCGCGAACTGCCGCCAGGTGGGCTGGCCGGAGGAACAATTCGCCGCCCCCTCCCTGGATGACGCCATGACCACCGGCGCGACCCATATTGGCGACGATGCCCTGGCCCTGATCGCCCATCCGGGCCTGGATGTGGTGATCGATGCAACCGGCGAGCCCCGCATCGGCATCCGCCATTGCCTGGCCGCCATCGACCACGGCAAACATGTGATCATGGTGAATGTGGAGGCCGACGTGGTCGCCGGCCCCCTGCTGGCACGCAAGGCGGAGGCGGCGGGCGTGGTCTATTCCCTGGCCTGGGGGGATCAGCCGGCGCTGATCGCGGAGCATGTGGATTGGGCCCGGACCTGTGGTTTCAAGGTGGTCTGCGCCGGCAAGGGCACCCGCTACCTGCCCAGCTATCACCAACTAACGCCCGACACGGTGCCCGATGTGCTGACCCAATATCTCGACATCGATCCCAATTCGATCAATCTGAAAATGTTCAATTCCTTCCTCGACGGCACCAAATCAGGCATCGAAATGACCGCCGTCTGCAACGCCACCGGCCTGGTCCCCCAGGACGACGGCCTGGCTTTCCCCCCTGCCTCGCGATTTGAGTTGGCCGACGTGTGCAAGCCGGCGGGCGACGGCGGCACATTGAGCGGCACATTGAGCCGTTCGGGAACGACCGAGGTGGTCTCCTCCCTCACCCGCGACGGCGGGGATATCCAACACAATCTGGCCATGGGCACCTATGTGGTGGTCGAGGGCGAGACGGATTACGCCCGCCAATGTTTCCGCGAATACCACATGCTGCCCGACGAAAGCGGCCGGTTCGCGGCCCTGTACCGTCCCGTCCACTTGATCGGCCTGGAATTGGGCATCTCCGTCGCCTCCGCCGCCCTGCGCGGCGAGCCCACGGGGGCGCCCACCGGGTTCCGTTCGGATGTCGTCGCCGTGGCCAAGCGGAAGCTGAAAAAGGGCGAAATTCTCGACGGTGAAGGCGGCCACATGGTCTGGGGCAAACAGATCGCAGCGGGAAAGTCCCTGGCCATGGGCGGTCTGCCCCTTGGCCTAGCGGGCGGTGTGGCCCTGACACGAGATATCGAGGCAGGTGAATTACTGCGCTGGAACGATGCGGTCATGGACGAAACCGAGCAGGCCGTCATCATCCGCCGCGAAATGGAAGCGGCGTTTGGGCGGGCCAATGTGGCCGATGACGCGGCGGAATGACAATATCGAGGCTGGGCGACGGGCCGGATAACATTGACAAATGCGGGTGATTAATCAATTGTCAATTATCTAGTGTGGATAATCGCCGTGGTTGGCTGTGGAACGCGCATCTATGGAGGGCGCAACCGCGGGTATTTTGGATTATCAAGTTTAAATGGGCCTTTTTAGACTGGCCTGTGGAGCGTAAATCATGTTGAAGTTTGACCCGAACGGTTTCGACACCGACTTTTTTTCAAACCCGGATCTGCTGGATTTTACCGAGCAGTTTGATGCCCCTTCGCCAAGTGACGGCGGGGTGAGGCAGGGTCTGTGGCTTGACAATCCCCTGACCGGTCTGTCCCTGCCGTTGGATGGCGGTGACCTTGATCTGTTGTTCTCGGATGGCGAGGCAGCGACCAGCAGCGATTACGCAAACCACGTGGCCGGCGCGGTCGCCGGCTTTGACGTTGGCGGTACCAGTGACGCACCGGTTTACAGTTTTTCCATGACCGAGGCTTTCGGGCAGGAGGATCACGGCTATTTCGTGAGCCAGATGAACGTGGGCCCAAATGGCGGGATTTTCACGGTCGAAGTGCCGCTCGAAGCCGTCGCGTTCAATACCGAAATGGCGCCGGCGGCCGGCGGCACACCTGGCGACAGCGGTTTGATCTTTCTTGATTTTACCTCCGATGCCAAAGGCGGCAACGGTGGCGGTCGCGATCCAGACGTGCTGTCGAGCTATCTCAGCGGTGATCCTGGCGGCTACAATATCGAGATCAATTTCAAGGGTTCCTGGACCTTCGATCTGCAGCAGGCCTTCATCGACGCGTCTGAATTGATCAGCGATATCATCCTCGGTGACATTGGCGATGTCCGCTATCGGGGCGGCATCATCGACGATATCCGTATTGACGCCAAGCTTTCCGATATCGATGGTGTGGGAAATATTTTGGGCCAGGCGGGGCCAACGGCGATCCGCACGGCCGACTAACTGCCGGCGACGGCAATCATGGAATTCGATATCGCCGACGCCGATAATTACAATACCATGCCATCTGGCTCTGAAGGAACACTTTGGGATGACATCGTCGTTCACGAAATGCTGCACAGCATCGGCTTCGGCACCATCTGGAGCTACCTGAACCTGCTGTCGGGTGCCGGGACCAGTGACCCGAGGTTCATGGGTGCAAATGCGATTGCTGCCTACAACGATAGCGGCGGCACCGTGGACGGTGGCGTACAAGTGGAAGGCAGTTCCTATGCCGGCCCGGGCACGCGTGATTCCCATTGGGACGAGGACGCATTCGGCAATGAACTGATGACCGGATACATAAATAATTCCGATAATTATCTGTCCAACATTACCATAGCGTCTTTGGAAGATCTCGGTTACGACACCATCTACATCGGCTGATTATTTCTCCCGGAAGGCCCGTTCGACGGATTGCAGGAACGGCTACATCAGGTATTCCAGCATGGTCCGCTCGCCGGTTTTTATAAAGACTTCCGCCGGCATGCCCGGCGCCAATTCGATCTCGGGCGCGATTTCATGCAGACGAAGGCGGTCGACGGTTACGCGGACTGCGTAATAGCGTTCCCCTGATCGGTCATCCTCCAATGTGTCGGGCGAGACCCTGTCCACCCTGCCGCTAATGCGCTTGAGATTGCGCTGGGCAAAGGACGAGAACACGATATAGGCGCTTTGGCCGGAACGCACATTATCAATGTCGTTGGTCGAGACCCTGGCTTCAATGACCAACTCACCTTCCAGCGGCACCAGGTCCAGAATTGGGTCGCCGGGGCGAATGACGCCCCCCGTCGTCTTATAACGCAAGCTCAGAACCGTGCCCGCGACCGGCGCCCGAATTTCGGTGCGCCGCAAACGATCCAGACTGGCGCGGATTTGCTCCTCCAACGCGGCGCGTTCGCCCCGCACCTGGGCAAGCCGTTGGTCGATCTCTTCCCGACGCCCGATCTGCATGTTGACGATCTGCAGCTTGGTCTCGCCAATCGCTTCCTTGGTGCGCGCGATCCTGGCGACAAGCTCACCCTCGGAACCCTCTAACTGAGCCTCCGTGCGCTGCAAGGCCAACAGCCGCTGCTTGCGGGCCAGGCCTTTCTGCAGCAACTCATTGACGTCCGCGACCTCTTCCCCAATCAACGCGAATTGCCGCTTGATGCTCTGCAACTGACGGACAAAGCCTTCTATTTGCTTTTCCAATTGGACCGTGCGCTGGCGCAAAATGGCGGCGCGGCTCAGGGCATTCGCGCGCCGCGTCTGAAACTGGTTTAACTCCGCCTGGATGGTGGCGCGGACATCGGGATCATTGCGCTCCTGCTACGAGGGATGATCGAATGCCACACTTGCGGCTCCGGCTTGCTCCGCCCGCAGGCGGGCTTCCGTTGCCACCAAACCACGCAAGCGGCGGGTCAGCGCACCGGCTTCCGATTGGGCGCCGACATTTTCCAATACCACCAATAAATCACCCGCCCTGACGCGCTGGCCTTCGCGGACTTTCAACGTCTGGATGATGCCTCCTTCAAGGTGCTGAACTGTTTTACGGCTGCTTTCCGGGCTAACGATACCAGGCGCGATCACGGCGCCCGAGAGCGGCGCCATCGTTGCCCAAAACCCGCCAATGACGAAAAACAGCACCATCGCGGACAATCCAAGAGCCAATGGCCCGCGAACTTCACGCATCAGAGGTGCGGCCGAACTGCCATGCACGGCGCTGTCATGGTCGTTCAATATTCCGTCCTCCATCCCTCATGCATCGCCACCCGCCGCGATTTGCGCCGGCGCCAAGGTTTGGCGAAGTTTGCCAAGGACGTCATCACGCGGGCCAAAGGCTTGAATGCCTCCCTCCTGCAGCACCATCAATTTATCCACCGAGCGAAGTATGCTTGGTTGATGGGTGACCAAAAGTACCGTCGCCCGCCATTCCCTGGCGGCGAAAATGGCATCGACCAGTGCCTTCTCGCCGGCCGCATCCAGGGAGGCATTTGGCTCGTCCAGGACGATGAGCTTGGGCCTGCCGTAAAAGGCCCGGGCCAGGCCCACCCTTTGGCGCTCGCCGCCGGACAGGAAAGCACCGGCTTCACCGACCTCGGTGTCATAGCTCTTTGATAGAGACAGGATTGTGTCATGAACACCGGTTGTCTTGGCGGCGGCAATGACCGCGGCGGTATCGGGATCGGGCGCCAACCTGGCAATATTTTCCGATACCGTGCCCGCGAACAGCTCCACATCCTGGGGCAAATAGCCAAGATGCGGCCCCAGCTTGTCGGCATCCCATGACGCGATGTCGGCGCCGTCCAGCCGTGCATGCCCCCCGTCGGCCGCCAGGCGCCGGTCAGCACCTTGCACAAACTGGATTTACCCGCCGCCGATGGCCCGATGATGCCGAGAATTTCGCCGGCCGGCAGATCAAAGGTGATCTCACGCAGGATCGGCTTTGTCTTGCCCGCAATGGTATATGTCATTTGCTGACAGCTTAAATCACCGGCGGGGGCCGGCAACGACATGCCTTTTACCCCCGGCGAAACGCTATCAATCAAATGCCTCAATCTCTGCCAGGCATCCCGTGCGCCGACCAATTGCCGCCAGGCGCCGATGGATTGCTCTACCGGCGCCAGCGCGCGGCTCAGCAGGATCGAGGCGGCGATCATGCCGCCGGATGTCAATTCGCCCTGCAACACCAGCCAGGCGCCGCTTCCCAGGATCGCGATTTGGACAAACAGGCGCAACGACTTCGACATACCGATCAGTATCGCACCACGGTCACCCGCCTGACGCTGGGCATCCAGCGCTGTGCTATTGGTATCTCCAAACCGGGCGAGTAGCGCCGGCACCATTCCCAGAACCTGGACGACCTCGGCATTTCTAAGCGCCTGCTCCACCGACTGCGTTGCCGCGATGGAGAACCGTCCAGCCCGTCCAAGGGCGCGTCTCGATACCAGTTCATTGAGCAGCGCCACGGCGAACAGAGCGATCGCGCCAGCCAGCGCGACAAGGCCCAACAGTGGATGCATCAACCAGATGATGATGATAAAGGCGGGCACCCAAGGGGCGTCAACGACGGCATTGATGCCGGGGCTGGCAATCGTCAAACGCAGGGTTGCCAGGTCGCGCAATGGCTGTGCCGTACCTGTATGACCCGAAAGACGCCGCGCCAGCGACGATGTAATGACGGGCCCGGAAAGGCGGTGGTCAAGCCAGTTGCCCACGCGAATGAGGAAACGGCCCCGCGCGGTCTCGATAACCCCCATCACGAAAACGGCGATGCCGGCGATCAGGGTCAGGAAGACCAGTGTTTCAAAGCGGCCGCTGGCGAGGACCCGGTCAAACACCTGCATCATGTAAATCGGCGAAGCCAGGATCAGCAGGTTTATGCCGAAGCTGAACAAGAACAGCCAGACCAGTGCCTGCCGGCAACTGCCGACGACAAATCGAATGACGGAATGAGACTCTGCGCGTTCGACCATCGAGGGCACCTTTATCCAGGCCAATTTTGACATTCATCATTTTGTTCCGCCTCCCGCGCCTCCATCCCGCGATCCACGGGAGAATTAACAATGGCGAGCCGGGTGGAAGAGCGGGTGGTTCAGTCAAATTCGCTAATGGCCATATCCAAATCATCCCTACGCGACTTGGTTTTAGCAAGCGTTATTCCGGCGCTGGCGCGATAACGCAAAATGGCCGCGACAGGCTCTGGCAATGGCATATTTTAAGATGATGGTCGCCCGCGAGGGCATGGCGGGGTCCTCGGCGATCCGCCTTGTTGCGATCAATTCGGCCCAGCAGGTTGGCGGCGGGTGAAAACCCAGGCGTCGTCTTGTGAGAGGCCGTCGCGGTATTGATAGCCGCCTAAATTGAATTTCTTCAGCTCTTCCGGGGCGCTGATGCGGTTTTGCACCAAATATCGCGCCATCATGCCCCGGGCCTGTTTGGCAAAAAAGCCGATCATGCGGGTTTCGCCATCACGTTCCTCCTTGAAGGCCGGCGTGATGATCCGTCCCTTCAGCTTGGCCGGGCGCACGGATTTGAAATATTCATTCGAGGCCAGGTTGAGAATGGTTTGTTCCTTGTGATCGCATAGCACATCACTCAGCGCATCGGTAATCTGGTCACCCCAAAAATCATAGAGGTCCTTGCGCCGAGGCGGGGAAAAACGCGCGCCCATTTCCAGGCGGTAGGGTTGCATCAAATCCAGCGGGCGCAACAAACCGTATAGGCCCGATAATATACGCAAGTGATCCTGGGCGTAATCCAGATCATCGTCGTCCCACGACGGCGCATCGAGGCCAATATAGGTATCGCCATTGAAGGCGAGGGCGGCCTGCTTGGTATATTCGCGGGGCGGGCTGTCTGAATAGGCCTGAAAGCGCAGATAGTTCAGATCCGCCAATGAAGGGCTCAATTTCATGGTCGCCGCCAACTTCGGGCGGCTTAACCTAGCAGCGGATTTTGCAAGTTTTCCCGCCTGCGGCAAAAATTTCGGCTGGCTATGACGCGTCACAAACGTCGGGTCAAAATTCAGTTTCTTGGCGGGCGAGATCACTGCAAGCATCGGGCGTTTCCAAACCGGCAAACCTAAGAATCATTCCAGGCCATGGGTATAGCATGTTGAACGTATCGGGCGATAGCGGGGTTTGATGGCAGAGGGCATTGGTGGCTCGGATCAAACTTGAAAAGTCCTAAATCGTCCGACTACGCAATTAGTCAACTTTGCATCCGATTATTCCTCCCGAACGATCAACTTCAAAGTGTTGTCACGGTTATTCGCAATCACCTGATCACGCATGATTTGAAACAGACCCGGTGGAATGTGGCCATAAGACCAGGCGCCCTTTGGTGTCTTGGCAATTCCGAAAGGCAAACGGGATTTCGGCCATGGAAATCTATTCACTTCATTTGTTTTGATCCAGGATTGGCGATCATCCAGCCCAATATACGTAGCAACTCTACTGGGCACTGGGACAGCCGGTTGTCCGGGAGCCGGCGATGCATGGCTAATGGGGCAAACGGTAACCTGTGTTTGGTTATCTGCTTGACGATCAACGGCTAGAACGATGACGCAAGGCCTGTCCTTGGTACCGTCTTCTTGCCCTGCCAATGCCTCATTCTTCCAGAGAAAATCGAATTGTATGACCGAACCTAACTCGGGGGTCGGCAAGGACATCCGCTACTTCAACAGATCATTGAGATGGTCATGTTTTGGGTCCATCTCGGCGTCCTCCAACTGCCCCATGGTTTCTTCATCAAGTTCGTGGGCGTAAAGGGATCCCCGCCTATCGATTTGAACCAGACGTTCGTACTCCTGGGCGGAAATCATGACGGCGCTGACCCGTCCGTGGCTGGTGATGCCGATGGGCTCTCTTTGCGCGGCCTCGCGGAATAGGCCGAAATGCATTTTAAACTCAGATGCAGTCACGGAGCGGATGTCTTTTATGGCCATAATAAACCCCCTTCTATTTGATCAAATTAACCTAAAAGTTCAAAACGATCAAATTGGTGGTTTATCAATTGAATGATAAAAATAAAAACGGCCCCGCCTTGGTTGACCAAGGCGGGGCCGCGATTAAAACCTGTACCGGCGGGACTAGTTTTTGGCTTTGTCGACCAAACGGCCTTCCGCGATCCAGGGCATCATGGCGCGCAGCTTTTCGCCGACCACCTCTGATTGATGCTCCGAAGAGCGCCGGCGCATGGCCTTAAAGGAGGCCTGGTTGACCTTGTTTTCCAGCATCCAGGTGGCGGCGAAGTCGCCGGATTGGATGCGGGCCAGAGCCTCGCGCATCCTGTCCTTGGTGCTGTCGTCGATGATCTTGGGGCCGGTGACGTATTCGCCGTATTCGGCGGTGTTGGAGATGGAGTAGTTCATGTTGGCGATGCCGCCCTCATAAATCAGATCCACGATCAGCTTCATCTCGTGCATGCATTCGAAATAGGCCATCTCGGGGGCATAACCCGCCTCCACCAGGATATCGAAGCCGGCCCGCATCAATTCGCAAACGCCGCCGCACAGCACGGTCTGCTCGCCGAACAAATCCGTCTCGCATTCTTCCCGGAACGTGGTCTCGATGGTGCCGGCGCGGCCGCCGCCGATGGCGGAGGAATAACTCAGCGCGATTTCCAGCGCGTTGCCGGAGGCATTCTGGTCAATGGCGACCAGGCAGGGCACGCCGGCGCCGCGCACGTATTCGGAGCGTACCGTATGGCCGGGACCCTTCGGCGCGATCATGAAAACGTCCATGTCGTCGCGGGCCTCGATCAAATTAAAATGGATCGACAGGCCGTGGGCAAAAGCCATCGCTGTGCCCTGACGCATGTTGTCGCGCAGGTCATTTTCCCACAGGTCGGCCTGGCCCTCGTCGGGCGTCAGCACCATGGCCAGGTCGGCCCAGACCGCGGCCTCGGTCGGGTTCATCACCTTGAAGCCGGCGGCTTCCGCCTTGGCGATGGAGCCGCTGCCGGGGCGCAAGGCCACGATCAGGTTCTCGGCGCCGGAATCCTTCAGGTTATTGGCATGGGCATGGCCCTGGCTGCCGTAGCCGAAAATGGCGACTTTCTTGCCCTTGATCAGGTTCACGTCCGCATCGCGGTCATAATAAACGCGCATGTTTGAAATCCTCTCTTTGGTTGGATGCGCCGCCAAGTTGGAGGGGGGGCGGGGCAGCAGTTTTCGATCAGTAAATTTGTCGCCTATCTACATGGCGTCCGCGCCGCGCGCAATGGCCACGACGCCGGTACGGGAGACTTCGGCCAAACCAAGCGGCCGCATCAGGTCGATGAAGGCGTTGACCTTGTTGCTGTCGCCCGTAACCTCGAACACGAAAGAGCCCAGGGTGGAGTCCACCGCCCGGGCCCGGAAGATATCCGCCACCCGCAAGGCCTCGATCCGGTCTTCGCCTTGCGCCACCACCTTGATCAGGGCCAATTCCCGCTCTACCGAAGGGCCATCGTCGGTCAGGTCCACGACATTGAAGACCGGCACCAGGCGTTCCAGTTGGGCGCGGATTTGATTGATGACCATTTCGTCGCCACAGGTCACGATATTGATGCGGGAACGGTCCAGGGTGGCGTCCACCTCGGCCACGGTCAGGCTTTCGATGTTATAGCCGCGGCCGGAAAACAACCCCACAACGCGGGCCAGGACGCCCGGTTCGTTGTCCACCAGAACGGCAATGGTATGGCGGGGCGGTATGTCTGTCTCGGTACTCATGAGGGAAACTCCGGCCTTAAACCAGGGCCTGACCGGCCGAGCTGACCGCTGGGCCCGCGTCATCCCCGTCCGTGCCCAGGATCATTTCGTTGTGGGCCGCGCCCGATGGCACCATGGGAAAACAGTTTTCCTCCTGCGCTACGCGTACGTCGGCGATCACCATGCCGTCGGTGTCCAGCATTCTCTGAATATCGTCATCCAGGGTGGCGGGGTCTTCCATCACCATGCCGGTGGCGCCGAAAGCATCCGCCAGCTTGACGAAATCGGGCAGCGCCTCGCTATAGGTTTCCGAAAACCGGCCGCCGTGCAGCAGTTGCTGCCATTGCCGCACCATGCCCATCCAGCGGTTGTTCAATATGAACACCTTCAGGGGCAGGCGGTACTGCATGGCGGTGGAAATCTCCTGGATGTTCATCATGGTGGAGGCCTCGCCCGCGATGTCGATCACCAGGCTGTCGGGATGGGCGATCTGCACGCCCACCGCCGCCGGCAGGCCATAGCCCATGGTGCCCAGGCCGCCGGAGGTCATCCAGCGGTTTGGTTCCTCGAACTTGTAATATTGCGCCGCCCACATCTGGTGCTGGCCGACCTCGGTGGTGATGTAGGTGTCCTGGTCCTTGGTCAGATCATACAGGCGCTGGATGGCGTGTTGCGGCAGGATGACGTCGGGGCCTTGGCGATAGGCCAGGCAATCGCGGGAGCGCCACCGTTGAATGGTGGTCCACCATTCCGCCAGGGCATCCCCGTCGGGCTGATATTTGCCGGCCTTCCAACAGGCCAGCATCTGATCCAGCACCAGGCCCACATCGCCGACAATGCCCAAATCCACGTGGATATTCTTATTGATGGACGATTGATCGATATCCACATGGATCTTTTTCGAATTCGGCGAAAAGGCATCCAGGCGCCCGGTGATGCGGTCGTCGAACCGCGCGCCCAGGCAGATCATCACGTCGCAATCATGCATGGCGTGGTTGGCTTCATAGGTGCCGTGCATGCCCAGCATGCCAATGAACTGGTGATCGGATGCGGGATAGGCGCCCAGTCCCATCAAGGTATTGGTGATGGGATAGCCGGTCAGCTGCACCAGCTCGCGTAATTTGGCGCAGGCATCGGGCCCGGAATTGATCAGGCCGCCGCCGGTGTAAAATATCGGACGTTTGGCCCCGGCGATCAGCTCCACCGCCGCTTTCACTTGCGCCTCGTTGCCCTGCTCTGCGGGACGGTAGGTTTTGTGCTTCAGATTGGCCAGATCGGGCTTCTCGTAGATGCCCTGGTTGACGCAGATGTCCTTGGGCAGGTCAATGACCACGGGGCCGGGGCGGCCATGGGTGGCCACATAAAACGCCTCGTGCACCACGCGGCCGATCTCGTTGGTGTCCTTGACCAGATAATTATGCTTGGTGCAGGGCCGGGTGATGCCGATGGTGTCGGCCTCTTGAAAGGCATCGTTGCCGATTAAATGGGTGGCCACCTGCCCGGTCAGGCAGATGATGGGAATGGAATCCATCAAGGCGTCGGTCAATCCGGTCACCGCATTGGTGGCGCCGGGACCGGAGGTGACCAGAACAACGCCGGGCCTGCCGGTGGAGCGCGCATACCCTTCCGCCGCGTGCACCGCGCCGCCTTCCTGACGGACCAGAATGTGGCGGATATGGTTTTGTGCGAACAGGGCGTCATAAATGGGCAGCACGGCGCCGCCGGGATAGCCGAAAATAACCTCCACACCCTGGTCCGTGAGGGCCCGGATGAGAATTTCCGCCCCGGCCATTGTTGCCGCGGCCTCGACTGTTTCGCGATCCATGACGTCTTGTTCCGTACCCGACATAATCTGCTCCTAAAGCGGGTTGCCCGCCGAATTAACCGTTCAATTAACCGTTCGACTATCCGGCGGCTTCCAATGGTGACCAATGCAACAAAGCCCCTCGAAAGAGAGGCTCTGCAGTATAGTGCCGTGCCCACATCCCGCACATAAATTCACACGGAATTTCCCACAACGATTTAATATGGGAAGCGTCACGACCGGGGCGCAACATAGGACTTCAACTTGGCGGGGTCAACTGGTTTTTTGTTATAAATGGAGTGATAATATTTGATAATCTTTCCGAATCTTGCGTATTTAGGCCCTGCCACGAACACATCTTGTTTCTGAACCAGGTCATCTGCCGTTTCGCATAGCGCCGGGTGGCCTGTTGCGCCGCCGCCAGGGCCGCCGCCCGGGGCGTCTCGCCCCGGCTCAGACGCATCAGCTCCGGCACGCCCAGGGCTTTCATGGCGGGCAGGGACGGATCCAGGTCCAAGGCCGCCAGCGCGGCAACTTCGTCCAGGGCGCCATGGTCCAGCATGGCGGCCAGGCGTTCATCGCATCGACGGTACAATGCCGCCCGTGGACAGTTCAGAACGAAGCCTTGCCACGGCCCCTCCAGCACGGGCGTCGATGCGGGCCGGCGTTGCCAGTCCGCGAGGGAGACGCCGGTCGCCAAAATAACCTCATAAGCCCGCGCCAGGCGTTGTTTATCCGTTGGTTTCAGGCGGGCGGCCATCTCGGGATCTTCCCGCCGCAGGACATCGTGCAAACCGACCGCCCCCAGTTCATCCAGCCGAGCCCTGGCCTCCGCCCGTGTTTCATCCGGTATTTGGGGAATTTCGGCCATGCCTTCGGTCAGCGCCTGGAAGTAAAGCCCCGTGCCGCCGACCACAATGGGCACCTGGCCCGCTTGCCGGGCGGCGGCAATTTCGGCCAAGGCCAAGGTGACCCAGTGGCCGACCGAAAACGCCGCCGCCACGGAGGTGATGCCGTACAGGCGGTGTGGTGCGGCGGCCTCCTCGTCCAGGCTGGGACGGGCCGAGAGGATGCGCAATTCGCGATAGACCTGCATGCTGTCGGCGTTGATGATGACGCCGCCCCGGTCCTTGCCCCGGCCCCTGCTCCGGTCCTTGGCAAGCGCCATGGCCAGTTCAATGGCCAATCGGGACTTGCCGCTGGCCGTCGGTCCGGCTATCAGAATGGCGCATTCCACGATGATGATGGTCCCCGATGTCCCATGTTCTGACCCTTATAGCGAAGCCGTTGACCGACGACCATGTCCGTCTGGTGCAATCATTCCTGCCCAACGCCGGTGCGCCGGACTGGCTGGCGGATGGCCTGGCCTGTGATCTGCGGTTTCCGGGCCCGGTACGGGGGCTGGACGCGCAGCTGCGCGCGGTCCTGGGCGGGGCCGAAATCGACCTCTATTCCCAGCCTGAAAGCGGCCGGCGCAAACGGCTGCTGGTGGCGGATATGGACAGCACGATTATCACCGCCGAATGCATAGATGAAATGGCCGATTTGTTGGATCTGAAAGCCCAGGTGGCGGCGATCACGGAACGGGCCATGGCGGGAGAGCTGGATTTTCCCAGCGCCCTGCGGGAGCGGGCCGGCATGTTGAAAGGTTTGCGCCGGGACGATCTGCAATCGGTCTACGAACAACGCATCCACCTAACCCCGGGGGCGCGGCAATTGGTGGCCACCATGTCCGCCCATGGCGCCCATAGCGCCCTGGTGTCGGGCGGCTTCACCTATTTCACCCGGCAGGTCGCCGCCGCCGCCGGATTTGATCATCAACAGGCCAACGAATTGGAATGGGCCGAGGGCCGGCTGACCGGCGGGGTGGTGGAACCGATCCTGGGCGCGGCGGAAAAACTGTCCGCGTTGCAATCCCTTGCCGCCAGCCGGGGCATCGCCGCCCGTGACACCCTGGCGGTTGGTGATGGCGCCAATGATCTGGCCATGATCCAGGGCGCCGGCCTTGGCGTGGCCTATCACGCCAAACCCATCGTGGCGGAAGCGGCGGCGGCCAGGATTGATCATGGCGACCTGACAGCCCTGCTGTATTTACAGGGCTACCGGGCGCATCAATTTAAAAGCTGAACGTCGCCTATTTCGGCTTCTTTTTCTCGTCCATTTTTTCCGCCTTGTCTTTCATTGCCTTGGGCTTGCCGTCCAATAACACGGCGACAAAGCGTTTGGTGCCGCCGCGCTCCACCAGCAGCAAGACGGTTTTGACTTTTTTGGTCTTTCGGGTCTTGTTGTTTTCCCGGATCTTGGTGATTTGCTGGCCCACATCACCGGGCGTGGTGACGGTGTTTTGCTGCACCTCGACAATCAGGTCGCCCGGCTGCAGGCCCTTTTGCGCGGCGGAACTTTCCGCCGCCACTTCCAGGACCAAGACGCCCTCCGCGCCGTCGGTCACTTTAAATGTCTCCCGCGCCTCCGCCGTCAGGGCGGAAAGCCGCATGCCCAAATGCTCTACATCCTTGGCCGGTTCCGGCTTGGCATCGGTCTCCAAGCTGGCCACCTTGGTATCGCTCTCTTCCATCTCGGCTATGGCCACTTCCAAGGTGGTCAACGCGCGCTTGCGCCAGACCTCAACCTTGACGGTCTTGCCGATGCGGGTGTTGGCGACGATGCGTGGCAGGGCGCGCATTTCATCGACCGGCTGGCCGTCGAAACTCAGGATGACATCGCCCGGCTCTATACCGGCCGCGCCGGCGGGGCCAGCTTCACCAACGCCCGCTACCAGGGCGCCCTGGGCTTTCTCCATGCCAAGGCTTTCGGCGATTTCATCGGTTACGGTCTGGATGCGCACGCCCAGCCAGCCACGGCGGGTGCGGCCGAATTCCTTCAACTGGTTGATCACCCGGATGGCCAGGGTGGAGGGAATGGCAAAGCCGATGCCGACGCTGCCCCCCGTTGGTGAATAGATCGCCGTGTTGATGCCGATCACCTCGCCCTTCATGTTGAACAGCGGACCACCGGAATTGCCCCGGTTGATGGCCGCATCCGTCTGGAAGAAATCGTCATAGGGTCCGGAGTTAATATCCCGGCCCCGGGCCGAGATGATCCCGGCGGTAACCGATCCGCCCAGGCCGAACGGGTTGCCAATGGCCAGCACCCAATCGCCAACGCGGGACTCGCCCGAAATGCCCCATACCAGGGCCGGCAGGTCGCCCTCGGGCTCTACTTTCAGCAGAGCTAGATCGGTCTTGGCGTCGCGCCCCACCAAGGTTGCCTTCAGGCGGGTGCCGTTGGACAGCCGGACGGAGATTTCATCGGCCTCGGCGATGACATGGTTATTGGTCACCACCAAACCTGATTTATCGATGATGAAGCCGGAACCAAGCGATGTGGCCCGCCGGGGGCCACGGTTTTTCGGTCGGTTACGGTCCAGAAACTCCTTGAAAAAATCCTCGAAGGGAGAGTCCTTCGGCACCATGAATTCCGGCTGTTTCTTTTTGTCGGAACCCTTGATTACCTGGGTGGTGGAAATATTGACCACGGCGGGGGACAGCCTGGCGGCCAGGTCGGCGAAACTGTCGGGGGCGCCGCGGGCCTGGCCGGTCACGGGCAGCAAGAGCAGCCCAATTGTCGCGGCGGTCGCCGCTGCCGCGGCGGCGAAGTTCCGGTGCGTGTTTTGGGGGGCGGTCCGGCGTCGGGGTTTCAATGTGCCGATCACGAAAGTTCTCCTTTGAACAAGGTGCAAGGCCTGCAATAGCTGGTTGCACCAATTCCATTGCCTAAAGATGTACGTCCCAATCCGCCGTCTTTCAAGTCAGACGGCACATTGGGTGCTAGGCCGTGATGTCGGAACCAAATGTGACAAAACCATGGCAACGCAGAAAATTCATCAACCGGTGCTTCAATTCACCGTGATGGTCACCGTGATCAGCCGCCGATTGATAACGACGTTACGACAAATACGTCTTCACCAGCCAGATGATTCCAACCCCAAAGGTCGCGGCGCCAAGGCCGCTGATGCGCAAGGCATCATCGGGCTGTTGCAGCATGATTGCCATCATGCGCTTCATACCGCCTGGAAAGGCCGCGTACAGGCCACCTTCCAGGGCCAGGATCAGGCCCACGACCAACAGCACATCAGCCATTGCGCCAAACCGGAACCGCGCCGCTATTTGGCCTTTTTAGACCGCCCCAGAATATCCCCGAAGTAGTTGAAGAAATCGCTGTTCGGTGACAGTACCATGGTTGTGTTGCCCGCCTGCAGGGCCGTGCGATAGGCCTGCAGGGAACGGTAGAAGGCAAAGAATTCCGGATCCTTGGTATAGGCATCCGCAAAGACCTTGTTGCGCAAGGCATCGCCTTCACCGCGCATGATCTCCGAGGTTTTGATCGCATTGGCCAGCAGCACCGTGCGCTGTTTTTCGGCGGTGGCGGTGATCTTCTGGCTCCGTTCCGCCCCCTCGGCCCGGATCTCCGTGGCGATACGTTTGCGCTCCGCCCGCATCAGGTCATAGACTGCCTGGCTGTTGGCCTCCGGCAGGTCGGCGCGCTTGATGCGCACATCGATGATTTCGATGCCCAGCTTTTGCGCTTCCTCGTTCACCAGGCTGCGAATTTCAAGCATCAGCCTGTTGCGTTCGCCCGACAGCATGACTTCCAGATTGACCCGGCCAATGACGTTGCGCAGGCTGGAATTGACAATCGGGGCCAGGCGGTTGCGGGCCGTCACTTCGTTGTTGACCGTCTGATAGAATTTCAAGGGATCGGAAATGCGGAACCGGGCGTAGGCATCCACCACGATCCGTTTCTTGTCCGCCGCCACCGCCTCGACCGGCGGCGCGTCAAAATCCAAAATGCGTTTTTCCATGAATTCCACATTCTGGACGAACGGGATTTTGAAGTTCAGCCCCGAATCCCGTACGGTTTTCACCGGGTTGCCGAACTGCAGCACCAGCGCCTGCCGGGTTTCATGCACGGTAAAGATGCTGCCATAGCCAATCACGCCCAGGACCACCAGGACGATGGCCAGTATAGTTGCGATATTCCGGTTCATCAGTTCGTCCC
>JAYGEA010000304.1:0-2140 GCA_046582635.1 Alphaproteobacteria bacterium | reverse complement strand
GCTCTCGCTGCCCCGGGTCCAGAAACCATGCACGGCGGGGCGCACCAGGAAGCCATCCTCGGCAATTTGAATAGCCGGGCCCAACACGTCGGCCAGGGATTGGCTGCCAAAGCGCGTCATGGCCTCGTCAAAGGCCAGAAGAGTCATGGGCGTGGTCATGGACTGATAGCCGATTTCGTTGACCTGATCTTTTAGCAGGAAACCAAAACCGTCCTCGCACTCGCCAAGGATCAATGGCTCCCACATATCGGGACGGGTTGCCCGCGGCGCGCGGCCGTGAAAATCGATGCAGGTGTGAACGCCCGCCTCGGCGAGATACAGATGCATGGAGCCGAACCCGGCGATGCCGCACATTTGCGGATCCACCACGGTCTGCACCAGGGCCGCACCGATGGCGGCATCGACCACGTTGCCCCCCGCCTTGAGGATGTCCAATCCCGTCTCCACCGCCTCGGGCTGAGGGGCCGATACCATACCGTTTGTCATGATGAATACTCCGCGCTGCTATATTCGTACTATGATCACCGGTATACCAAATCGCACCGAAAACGATACATATTTGCGGAGGAGCCCCAACGTGCGCATATCGGACAGCCTAACGCTCGACCGGCCCGAGCAGACCTTTTTTGCGGACCCGGCACTGGACCGCGCGTTCGGCGTGGTCATGGCCCTGGCGACGGAGGTCTATGTTCAACGGGACCGCATGCGCGCCCTGGAACGACAATTGGAAGCGGCCGGCATCATCGATCGCGCCGACATGGACCGTGAACCCAGCGATGAGGAGCGCCAGGCCAATGCCGAGGACCGGGAGGCGTTTGTTGAGGGTTTGATGATCAATCTGCTTGGCAAACAGCAGGCCAAGGGCGCCAGTTAAGGCCAAATAGGGAGCAGGACATGGACGACCGCAGCTTTGTCGCCGCGCAGAATTTTCTGCTGTCCAGCAAGACGTTCTGGACCAAGCGAATTTATAGAGAGCTGAAGCAGACCTACGATGATGCGGTGGATCAATCCGGCCAGGAACCCGAGACACCGGCCGAGGTCGCCGCGATCCTGGAAGGCAATACGCTTTATAGATACTTCGCCTGGCTGGAACGGCATTTGCAGCGCTTCAAATACGCCGGACGCTATGGCCTGGTGCCCTATCACGACGAACGCCGGTCGGTCCTGGCGCCGCCCTTGCGCGATACCGGGGCTGAGCTGTCGCCCACATTGGAAATGCCCAACTATTATCGCCGGGTCGATATCCATCAGCACCCGGGCGGTGTTTGGAGCGACGAACTGGATGGCTATGTCTACGAGCGGCGCGCGCGTTCGACCACCCCGCTCATAAGCGCCAGCCATGCCGACCTGCGTCACCGCTTCACCGACCTGGTCGCCACGCAAGATACGGATCGGGGCGCGTATAGACGTATTCTTGACATGGGTTGCGGCTTTGGCAAAAGCACTCAGCCGTTCCACGAGGCATATCAAGATGCACGAATTGATGCCATTGACCTATCAGGCCCCTGCCTTGCCCTGGCCGCCCATCAGGCCCGGAGCAAAGGTTCGTCGAAGGTTCGTTTTCGTCAAGTGAATGCCTGCGCCACCGACTATGAACCTGACAGTTTCGATCTGGTGACCTCAACCATGTTGCTGCACGAATTGCCGCCCGGCGAGATCGAAAGTCTGTTTGCCGAGGCGGCCCGCATTCTGGCGCCCGGCGGCCGCATGGTTCATTTGGATTTCCATGCCATCGACGGCCCGTTCGCCCGTTTCATGCATTACGGCCACGGCCGCCGCAATAACGAACCCTTCATGCAGCCCTGGGCGGAAATGGATATACATGCCAGCCTCTCGGACAAGGGCTTTACCAATATCGAAGTTATCCCCTTTCAAGAGGCCGAGGGCGTGGACCTGGAAAATAATGCCGTATGGCGTTTTCCCTGGACCGTGATCCAAGCCGAGTTAAAAACCAACGTCTAGGCCGCCTTCAGCCGTCTTCCGCCAAGAAATATATTAAGGGCTGACCCAGATAACTACGATTGTTCCTGCTTAACCCACTGTTTTATCTGCCGTAATTGATCTTGTGGTTTTGGATTGTTGAAACGCCACTCACATTCCTTCAAGAATAGCCCAAAGTGCTCTTTGGGGACACCATTGA
>JAYGEA010000291.1:0-8586 GCA_046582635.1 Alphaproteobacteria bacterium | reverse complement strand
TCCGCCTCATGGCGTGCGGCCAGAAGCCGAACCCCGGCCTGACGGCCTAGCGGCGAATTCGCCGTGCGCCCCGATCACGCACCCAAGAAAACAGGATGAGACATCACTATGCCCAGCATTCTCGTTACCGTGACCGCCCTGTTGCTAACCCTCGTCTTCCCGGCCGCCGCCCAGATCAGCGATGATGAACTTCGCTGCAGGGCCCCGGATGGGCATATTTTTACGACCTTGCTGGATACTTGCGGCTCGGACGCTCAGGTAGTTCAGTCCGGGGCAGGCTGGCTGATACAAAAATATTTCCGGACCTTTCGCCATCCGGCTACCGGACGGGGCAGCCGGGCGGCGGTAAACCATGCCGCGCTGGAGCGTAACCTCATCATATACCCACACGACCGCAACACCTGGAGCCGTCTGGGGCTCGCGCTGCTCGAGAACAACGAATTCGATGCGGCGATCGCGGCGATGGAGGCGGCCAGGGCTATCCGGCTTCCGGATAACCAGGACGATATGCTGGAGAATTATCGCCTGCAGACGTCAGTTGACGTCGGCCGGTCTCCGGGGGGCGATGCCGGCTCCGCCTGCCTGGGTTTCGATCCGCCGCTCAGGCGCGGTGATGGGCAGCGGTACGACGATTATGTGGATGTGAAACCCGCCTTGCGGGATCTCGTGATCGCGGTCAGGGCCGGCAGGTTGTGCCTTGACGGCTTTGCCTTTGGCGCCGAGTACCACGTCTCGCTTCGCCCGAGGTTGCCCGGCGGCGATGCCCTTACAACGATCACCAAGAAAGATGTTGCGGTATTGATCCCAGACCGCAAACCCGCGATTTCTTTTAAGGAAGGTGGCTATATCCTGCCGCGCCACGGCGCCCAGGTCGTTCCCCTGGAGACGATCAATATTGCAAGCGTGGGGATCAAAGTTCTCCATATAACCGAGCGTAATCTGGTCAACAAACTGCGGCGCGGTTTCCTCGGCTCGCTGGATGCCGGGGATGTCCATGGCATTATTGATGATGACGGCGCCCTGGTTTTCGAGGGCAGGATCAATCTTCCCGCAAGAACGAACAAGTCCGTGGTCTCGGGCCTCAAGATCGGGGAGTTGATCGGCCAAAAGCTTGCCTCCGGATTATACATCATCATTGCCGGGAAAATCCCTGCAGGCGCCTCGAAATGGAAACCGGAAACCACGCAGTGGCTCGTGGTCAGCGATATTGGAACCAGCCTGTTTCAGGGGCCGGACGGACTCCATGTGCTGACGCGATCACTTGATAACGCCGGCCCCTTGCCCGGCGTCGCCGTGTCCCTCATCGCGCGCAATAACCGAGTGCTGGCTCAGGCGACAAGCAATGCCCGGGGATATGCGCATTTCGCGGCTCCATTGCTGAAGGGACAGGGCGGCGAAGAGGCGGTTCTCGTGCGCACGGAGAGCCTCGAGGGTGGTTTTGGCTTCGTTGGCCTGAAACAGACGGCCTTCGATTTTCGCGACCGGGGCGTGGCCGGGCGCAAGGTATCGGGCAAGATCGATGCATATTTATTCACGGAAAGGGGGATCTACCGCCCCGGCGATGTGGTTCACCTGACCGCGTCCGTTCGCGACCATAAGGGCAATGCCCTCAAGGGCGGGACCCCCTTGAGCCTGCGGCTGGTTCGCCCCGACGGGGTTGAAGTCGATCGCCGGGTTCTCCACGACCTTGGCGCCTCGGCGTACATGAGGGATTTGCCCATTGCCGCCAACGCCCAGATGGGAGAGTGGAACGCCTACCTGCATCTCGACCTCAAGGGCAAACCTATTGGCCGCGTCAGTTTTCAGGTCGCCGACTTCGTGCCGCCAAGGATCGGGGTCAACGCCACGGGCGATCTGGTCCGGAAGGGACCCGGCGCCGAGGTTTCCCTGAGCGTATCGGCGGACTATTTTTTTGGCGCCCCCGCGGCCGGTCTGCGGGTCACGCCGAGGGCGCGCATCCGCGCTCAGCGAAGGCCCTACCCGGATTGGGACGGTTTTGTCTTCGGGCTGGAGGAGGAAACGTTCAAGGCCATTACGGTTGCCTTCGACGAGGGGAAACTGGATGCCGGCGGCCGGGCAACGCTGTCTTCGCTGATCGAGACGTTTCCGGATGTTACGACCCCCCTTGAGATCGAGATCGAGGCTCTTGTTTATGAACTTGGCGGCCGCCCCCGAGCGGCGAAGGTGGTCATGCAGCTGAACAATCTGGATACGGCCATCGGTATTCGCCCGGGCTTCAAGGCGGGCGGGGTGGCGGAGAATACGCGGGTCTCGTTCGAGGTCGTTACCTTGAACAGGGAAGGCCGCCCGATCAGTACGGAGAACCTTGAATACACGATCTACCTGGAGCACCGGGATTACACCTGGTTCAGGCGGCACGGCGCCTGGGACTTCGAGGTTTTCACGCGGGACGAGATACTCCGGGATGGCCGATTGTCCGTGAAGTCTGGCACCCCGGCACGGATCGGCTTCGAGGCGAAGTGGGGCAGCTACCGCCTTGAGGTCAGGGACCCCCATAGCGGGGCGGCGAGCAGCTTCAAGTTCAATGGGGGTTGGGGCGGATCGGTTTCGGGTCCGGACCGCCCGGACCGGCTCAAGGTCGAACTGGACAGGGAAAAATACCGCGTGGGCGAGACCGCCAGGGTTTTCGTCTCGACGCCATTTGCCGGAAAACTCGTCCTGGTCATCGCCGGCGCCGTGCTCGAAACCATTCCCGGCGGCGACATCGGCAGGGCGGGCAAGTTTATCGATTTACCCGTGTCCAGGCGCTGGGCGGAGGATCCCGGCGCCTACATCATGGCAATCGTATACCGGCCCGGCAGCCTGGAATTGGAGCAGCAGCCCGGGCGGGCGATCGGTGTTAGGTGGCTGGCAACAGACGTCAGTTCGCGAGATCTGGATATCGCCCTGAAAACCCCGAAAGAGCTGCGGCCGGGACAACGGTTGAGGGTGGTTGTCGAAGCGGCCAGGCCAAATTCACAAACCTATGTTTCGCTGGCCGCCGTTGATGACGCCGTGCTTGGCCTGACGAATTATGCCACGCCCAATCCCCTGGCGTACTTCTTTTCGCAACGGCGGCTGGCCTATGAGATCCGCGATACCTATGGCTATTTGATCAATCCCTACGGAACCGAGCAAGCTGTCATCCAGTCCGGCGGCGATGAAGCCACCGCCCGCCTGGACCAGGGCCTCTCGGTTCGGTCATCGAAGGTGATCAGCCTTTATTCAGGCATTGTATCCATGGATGCCCAGGGCAGGGCGGAAATTTCATTCGATATCCCGCAATTTTCCGGGCGCCTGAGGATCATGGCGACGGCCTGGAACGATGACCAGCTCGGCAGTGCGGAAGCAAGCGTTCATGTGCGCGACCCGGTGGTGGCCGATCTTGTTCTGCCCCGTTTTCTCGCCCCCGGCGATGCGGCGTTCGCGACGGCCACGTTCAACAACGTTAGTGGCGCCGCGGGCGCCTACGAGGTCTATTTTGAAAGCTCCGGCCCGGTGACATTCGACGGGATGACCGCCTGGAACTTCGACCTCGGGGCCAAGGATAGCACGAACATCGAGCTGCCGCTCGTGGGCAGTGGCGTCGGCAACGCGGCCATCTCAATGCATCTCAGTGGGCCCGGAGGCTACAGGGCGGTGAAGCACTGGAACCTGGCGGTGCGGCCGTTTCAAGCGGTTACGAGCGTGAAAACGATTGCGCGTCTCGGAAAAGGCGATGTGAAAACGCTGGCCCGGAATTTGACCAAAGCCTACCTCGAGGGCACGGCAAGCGTCACGCTTTCGGTTGGCTCGGTTCCATCATTCGGCGTTCAGGCGCTGGTCGGTGACATGATGGCCTATCCCTACCGATGCCTTGAGCAGACGACAAGCCGTGCGATGGCCTTCCTGTTCGGCTCCGGGCGATATCCCGCGAAAGGCTCGGCGGAGAGTTTTCCCGATGATCTTGCCCGTGAAATTCGCGCCAGCATAGACCGTCTGGGCACATTGCAGCGCCGCGACGGCAGTTTTGGCCTGTGGTCGTCAGCCCATCCCACGGAGAAATGGTTGACGGCCTATGCTGCGGACTTCCTGGTGCGCGCGAAGGTGGCGGGGTTTCGCGTGCCCGACAGCCTCCTGCGCGGCGCCCTGCACTGGTTGCGCGCCAGTGTTCGAGGCGGATACCATTCCGGGTCCAGGAATGTCTCCGCCGCCGCCTATGCTCATTATGTCCTGGCGAGAGCGCAGATTGGCAGCCTCGGCAAACTCCGGCACTTCTATGACAGCTACAATGCTGAATTCCGCTCCGGCATGGAGTCGGCCTTTGCCGCGGCGGCCTTGAGTTCCTACGGCGATGCCGCCCGTTCCCGGCAGGCCCGCGATGCGTTTCTCGAATGGATCCCCAACGCGGCGGAGCATTCCGGTTCCCGGTATGATTATTATTCGAGCCCCACGCGGCAGGTCGCGGCGGCTCTTCACCTCGCCGTGGAAGCGCGGTTACAGACCTCTAAACTGGGTGATCTGGCAACCAGGCTGGCGGAAAATATCGCCGCCACGGACCGTTTCAGCACTCAGGAATCCGCCTGGATTGCCATGGCCGCCCTGTCAATAGAACGCTGGGCCCGGGACTACCAGGTGGAAGCCAACGGTCAATCGTGGCATGGCCCCGCACCCACCAGGGTGAAACTTGGCCCCGGCGACCTGGCACGGGGCTTTTCCGTCAAGAATGTGGGCTCGGATGAGATCATCTACGAGATCACCGTTCGTGGCGTATTGGCGAAAACATTGCCGCCGGTGAACAGCGACATCTCCATCAAGCGCGAACTCATTGGAGAAGATGGAAAAGCCGTTGCGCCGGGCGCCGTCAAACAGGGGGACCTCATTCTGGTGCGGCTGTCGGGCGAAGTGGCCAGTTCATCCGCGCGGTGGCGCAAACTCCAGGCCCTCGTGGTCGATCTTCTGCCGGCCGGGCTGGAGATCGAGGCGGTCAATGTCAGCAAGCAATTGTTCGATGTGCCGGACAGCGTGCCCACGCAAATAAATAACCTGCTCTTCGTCAAGGGCAGAGATGACCGCTACGTGGCGGCTCTCGAGTTGTCGGCGGGCAGCAAATTCAGCCTCCTCTACCTGGCCCGCGCGGTAACGATCGGTAGCTACGTGTTTCCGGCTCCCTATGTGGAGAATATTTACCGTCCGGGCCAATTCGCCCGCGGCGCGGTGTCGCGACTTGAAGTCAGCCGGTGATCCGCCGGTTTCTGGCGCTCTGCGGCCTGGTCATGGTGTTGATTGCCGGGCTTTTTCTTCTCGACAGGCTATACCCGCCTGATCTTAGCCGCCATGGCGATCTGTCGAGAACGGTTGTTGCCGCCGACGGCTCCGTATTGCGTATGTTCACCTCCGCCGACGATAAATGGCGATTGCCGGTAAGATCGGAGGAGGTCGACCCGCGATACATCACCTTCCTGCTTGCCTATGAGGACAAGCGGTTCTGGACCCATCACGGTATTGACCTTCAGGCGGTCATCAGAGCCATCGGCCAGTGGATGGGGTCCGGGCGGATCGTCTCCGGCGCGTCCACGATTACCATGCAGGTGGCCCGGCTTTTGGAGCGGCGGCCTCGAACGTTCCTCTCGAAGGGCATCGAGATGATGCGGGCCGTGCAGCTGGAAATGCGCTTTTCAAAAGCGGAGATCCTGTCCATCTACCTGACGCTGGCGCCGTTCGGTGGCAACCTCGAAGGCGTCAGGGCCGCCAGTTTGGCATATTTTGGCAAATCCCCCCGCCGGCTGACGGTTGCCGAGGCCGCCCTGCTTGTCGCGTTGCCCCAATCGCCCACCACCAATCGGCCCGACCGCCATGGCAAAAAAGCCACCGCTGCCCGGACCAGGGTATTGCAAAGGCTTGTGGCGGCGGACGTGATATCTTCGCGGACCGCAACGGAGGCCGGCAGCATTCCGCTCGAGGGGCGGCGCCATGATTTTCCCTTTCGCGCCCCCCATCTGTCCCGGCGCCTGCTTTCAAGCATGCCGCGCGAGGCCACGATCCGCACTCACGTGGTTGCGGCATATCAGGCCGCGGTCGCCGACATAGTGCGCGCGGCGATGGGGACGGCCAATGACGGCAATAATGCCGCCGCAATTGTTGTCGATAACAAGACCGCCAGGGTCCTGGCCTACGTGGCTTCCAGTGACTTTTTCAATGTATCCCGGGCGGGCCAGGTGGATTATATACGGGCTGTCCGCTCTCCCGGTTCGGCTCTAAAACCCTTCATTTACGCCATGGCCTTCGACGAAGGTATCGCGCACCCGGAGACGATCCTCTCGGACCGGACAAGGCGCTTTGGCGCTTATCGGCCGGTGAATTTTGATGGGCGGAGCCACGGTCTGATCAGCGCCCGGAAGGCCTTGCAAGGATCGCTCAACATTCCGGCGGTGGCCCTGTTGCACGAGGTTGGGCCCAGACGATTTCTGTCGCGTCTTCACGGCCTCGGCGTCCAGCCTGAATTGACGAAATCGGGAAGCAGCCCCGGTCTCGCGCTTGCGCTCGGCGGGATCGGTGTTTCACTCGAGCAGCTTGTTGCACTGTACGGGAGTGTCGCGCGCGGCGGATTGTTCAAATCATTGTCATATTCCCACACTCCGGATACGGGGACGTCCCGGCGGTTTATTGGTCAGCGGGCGGCGGCTGCCGTGGCCGCCATTCTGAGGGGGACGCCCAGGCCGCGCGGGCGGTACGTCACGGAGGGCGGGGGACAGATCGCCTTCAAGACCGGAACATCTTCAGGTTACCGGGACGCTCTCGCGGTGGGGTTTGATGCCACCCATACGGTGGGGGTCTGGATGGGCGACCCCGGAGCAAGGCCCATGCCCGGGAAGACGGGCGCCAATGCGGCGGCGCCGATACTGTTTCGCATCTTTGATGCCCTGGCATCGCCGGACAGGAGGAAAACCGTGGTTGATGCGCCTGCTTTCCCGAGACAGGCGCCGATTAATTTGAAGGCTCTTCGGTCAGCCCGGGGGGTAAATGAAGTTAGCAATTCGACGCCGTTCTCCATCGCTTTTCCTGTCGATGGCTCCAGAATCCCCCTGCGGCAAGGCAGCTCAAGCCCGGCGGCCGTGTTCCCGATCAAGATGCGGGACGGCCAACGCCCTTTCAGCGTCTTTGTCAACGAAAAGCCCATCAAGGTTGGGAATTTAACGCGCTCCGTGGCCTGGACCCCGGAGGCCCGGGGCTATTATTCGATCGTGGCGGTCGATCGAATAGGCAACGTGGCCGTGTCAAGGGTGGTATTGTCCGCCAGATAGGTTGCCCCAGGCCCGCCTTCCGGGCACCGCTCAAACCCGGCGGCGCTGGGACGGAGCGTGACCATTCTCCCGATTGTCCTGGCGGGGCAATCACAAGGAATTTTTGGATCAATCAGGCCGTTGAAGCAGATCCTGACATGACCAAATTTGTCACATGCTCGGGCTAAGGGTCCGAAGCCCCTGCCGCCGAGGTTTTCTACCCCACATTATAAAGGGCCTAAACACACACGCCGTATTTTGCGATACAGAGCTAGATTGACCAACAAGCTTGCCACAAGCAATGCAGGGCCGATGATTACGAACAGCCATACGTTGATTTCCTCATAGCTGATACCGAATAAATCAGCTGAAGCGTAGAGCCAGCGAACAGCCGCATTGAAGGTCCAGTCGATCCAGTGAATGCCGCTGTTTGCCATATCTGCGCTCCATCAATACCATGGCCAATTTTATACTGGCGCAGTGTGTTCATTTAACGGCCCGAGGGTGGCAATATTATGGCCATGGGGAGGAGGTTATGTTCCAGTTATGCGCATCCTGATCGCCAGTCTGACTGCCCTAATGGTCTCCGTGGGATTCTACGGGGCAATGTGGCTAGCCATGGATCGGCCAGATCAAGCGGAGCGTAAATTGACCAAGGTTCCCCTCATCAAAGCCGAAGTCGGACCTGTGAAGCAAAAACCTCTAAATTCGGGCGGCCTCCCAATTCCAAACCTAGACATGTTGGTATTTGGACTTCTCAAACGGATACCGCCGCCGCCCCGGAAGGTGACGTTAGCGCCGCTGCCAGAGGAACCAATCGAATTACCAAAACGAACAGCGTCAGCAATAGAAAAGCCGGTGCCGTCAAAGGGCACCGTATCATTGGTCAGGGACCTGAAAGCCAGTGAAGTACCTACGGCGTTGCGTCGCATTAGATTAGGTTTGTTGGCCAATCAATCCTCTGTCCGCCGGCAAAACTGAACCGCGCCGAAATTTGAGAATTTCTGTATTATACGCGAAATAACCGTATAAACTCGGATTATATTTCATCAATGAGTGTAGGTCTGGCTGCTTTGGTTGACAGGACGACCCCACACGGCGGCGCCGGGACGGAGCGTGGCCACCCGACCGTGAGGGCCGTCTAGATGCCGGGGAACCGGTACCACCCGGGATATTCGTGATCTGGGACGGTATGGGGCTCGTGGCCAAGCGTATTGAGCACGAGCCGAACTCCGAGCCGCCCAAGGTCATCATAAAATCGGTGAACCCGGAATATGAAACCTATGAGCGAGATGCCGAGGAAGTTCATATGATCGGCCGTGTT
>JAYGEA010000225.1:0-5003 GCA_046582635.1 Alphaproteobacteria bacterium | reverse complement strand
GCGGATCATCGCCGCCGCGCCCAGGGTATCGGCGGCCACCTGGTCCACCACATCCAGAACCTCGCGCACCGAAAAGCCATGGCCATAGCCGCAGTTCAAGGTGACATTCCGCCCGGTCCCAACGATTTGGTCCAGCACCGCATAACGAAGCTTG
Organism: Alphaproteobacteria bacterium; assembly: GCA_046582635.1. Classification (GTDB taxonomy): domain Bacteria; phylum Pseudomonadota; class Alphaproteobacteria. The sequence continues at coordinate 4,849 of JAYGEA010000225.1, read as the reverse complement.
GTGGCGGCGGCAATATCGCGCAGCATACATTCGACCATCAACTTGCCACGGCCATAGGGGTTGGCCGGCGCCAGACTGGCATCCTCCGACAATGCGCCTGCCTTGGCGCCATCACCGTCATAGACGGCGGCGGTCGGGGAGAAAACGAACTTGTCGATGCCGCTGTCCAGACAGGCGCGCAGCAGCTGGGCCGAGGCGACAACGTTGTTTTGATAATAATCCAAGGGCTGGCTAACGGATTCGGGCACCACGATGGAACCGGCGAAATGCATCACGGCGCCGCATTTGTGATGGCCGACGATCCGCTTGATCAGTCCGCCATTGGTGACCTCGCCCCGGTAAAAGGGCACGCCATCGGGCACGGCACCGCGCCGGCCCGTGGACAGGTTGTCCAGCACGACAACCTCCCGGCCCGCGTCACTCAGGGCCAGCACCGCATGGCTGCCAATATAGCCGGCACCGCCCGTTACGAGGACCGATCCATTGAGTTCGCTGCTCATGCGGCCAGATTAGCAGATCGCCTGCCTTCCCTGTGGAATATGTACAGGCCGCTGCCGACCAGCAGGGCGGCGCCCAGCAGTGTGCGGTTGTCCGGAATATCACCCCAGACCAGAAAACCAATCACCATGGCCCATAGCAGGGCGGAATATTTGAATGGTGTCACCACGGCGGCCTCGGCGAAGCGGAAGGTCTCAATATGCAGGAAATGGGCGATGCTCAACAACATTCCAGCCACGGCGAACAAACCCAGATCAGCCAGCTCCGGCGTTTGCCAGCCAAGGGGCGCCGTCACCGCGCCGGCTAGGGCAACGCCCAAGGTGGAATAAAACAAAGTGGTGCCCGAGGCCTCGCCATGGGAGATGCCGCGGGTCAAAAGATCGCGGGAGGCCCCGCACAGGGCCGCGCCGGCGGGCAGCAGGGCGGCCCAATGCAGCCCGTCGGCGCCGGGTCGGAGGATAATCAGGACGCCCGCGAAGCCGACCAGAACAGCACTCCACCGCCGCCATCCGACCCGTTCGGACAGCAGAACTGGCGCCAGCGCGGTGACGAAAATCGGCCCGACAAAGGCGATGGCCACATTGTCCGCCAAGGACATCAGGCGCAGGCCGTTGACGAACAGAAAGGTCGAGGCGATCATCAGAACCGCGCGGAGCAACTGCACCTTGGGGTAACGGACCTCGAATATGTTGAACTCGCGGCGCCACAGCAGCACGCCGGTGATCAGGATCACCGCGGCGGCACCACGAATGGCCAGGATTTGGCCAACCTGATAGTCGCCCGAAAGCCATTTCACCACGCCGTCGTTCATGGTCAGCAGCAGGCCGCCGCCGACCATGCAGGCCATGCCGCGGCCCGGCGCCTCGACCCGCCCGGCCGATTGGTGTTTGTCGTCCACGTTCACGTTCGGGGCCGGCGGCGGGGGCAAAATGGCTGCTGGCTAAATATTGTGATAGTCCCGGTACCAATCGACGAACTTAGGGATGCCGACGGCAATGGCGGTGGTCGGCCGGAAACCCAAATCGCGCTCAATGGCGGTCAAATCAGCATAGGTTTCCTTGACATCACCAGGTTGCATGGGTTCGAGGATGCGTTCCGCTTTCTTGCCCAAGGCGCCTTCAAGCAATTCGATCATATGCAAGAGTTCTTCCGGCTGATTGTTGCCGATATTGAAGATCCTGTGCGGCGCGGCGGCTGCAGTGTTGGTCTTGGGCGGATTGTCCCGAGCCGCCAGAACGCCGGTAACAATATCGTCCACATAGGTAAAATCCCGCCGCATATCGCCGTGGTTGAAAACTTTTATGGGGCGGCCGGCCAGGATCGCCTCGGTAAACAGCCACAGGGCCATGTCGGGCCGGCCCCAGGGTCCGTAAACGGTGAAGAAACGCAGGCCGGTTTGCGGAATACCATACAGATGGGCATAGGATTGGGACAGCAATTCATCGGATTTCTTGGTCGCCGCATAGAGCGAGACGGGATGGTCAACCCGGTCCTGTTCGGAGAATGGCAGCTGTGTGTTGCCGCCATAGACCGAGGATGACGAGGCGTAGACCAGATGCTCCAGGCCATCTTGTTGGCGGGCCAATTCCAGGATAACCATATGGCCGATCAGGTTGGCTTCGACATAGGCGAATGGGTTTTCGATGGAATGACGCACCCCGGCCTGTGCCGCGAGGTGGATGATGGAGGTCAATTTCAAGCCGCCGACGGCGGTCTCCATTGCCGCGCGATCAGCGATGTTGATTTGGTGGAAATTGAAGTTCGGATCCACCGTTAATTGCGCCAAACGGTCATGCTTTAGGGCCGGCGAGTAATAAGGGTTTAGATTGTCGACGCCCACCACCCGTTCGCCCTTGTCCAGCAATCTCCGGGCCGTGTGAAAGCCGATAAACCCGGCCGCGCCGGTAAGCAAAACCGTCATAAGCTCGTTCGCTCCAAGCCGCCGGATTTGACCCAGGCGGCAGCATGGTTTATCCGGTGAATTCGCCCCTTGTGGTTCATGAATGCGGGTCTCCCTGGAAGCGCTGGCATATCAGACCGTTCGGGCTTAAATTTGAACACTTATATGTTAGCGTCCCAAACGAAGTCCAATTCATCCGCTGTAGTTCATCGGCGGAATTGTGCCCGGCCGGATTGGCATATTTTATACGCTGTCCTACTACGCTGTCCTGGGTGACGCGTCAACGTGAAGGAGGGGGCCATCGATAGTTGGAACACTGCCCTTGCCGGGTTGACCGCCGTTGTCGTAGCGGCGGCGATCAGTGCCTTGATTTCGCTCTTTGCCCGGCCCATCGGCAGCTGGCTGGGGGTCCTGGACGTGCCGGACGGCGGCCGCAAAATTCACCCCGCCATCACCCCCCTGGCGGGCGGTATGGCGATTGGCCTGCCGACTTTGATGGCGCTGTTCATCGGCGCCTTGGCGACCAGCTTTCTGCCGCTATACCTGGCTATTGCCGCCTCCGGACTGGCCTGTTTTCTACTTGGGTTGCTGGATGACCGGGCCAATATCCGGCCGATCTACCGGTTGCTGCTGTCCATCTTGCTGGCGCTGGCGGTCCTGGAAGTGGTGCCGGCTTTGAAGGTGACGTTTCTGCGGTTCAGTTTTTTGGATCAGGTTCTGTTCCTGGAGCAATTCGCCCTTATCTTCACCGCCATCTGTATCGTCGGTCTGCAAAACGCCATCAACATGGCGGACGGCAAGAACGGCATTGTGATCGGGCTGTGCCTGTTCTGGTGTCTGGAGTTGCTGCTGTTCGCCCCCGATCACATGCGCCCGGTGCTGTTCGCCCTGGGCGCCGCGCTTGTGGTGGCCTTGGGCTTTAATTTGCGGGGACGGATGTTCCTGGGCGATTCGGGCAGTTACTCCCTCAGCTTCATCATCGCCATGCTGACAGTCTATGTTTACGACATTGTCTTCACGGCCCTGCCCGCCGACCTGATCGTCTTGTGGTTCCTGATCCCCGTGGTCGATTGCCTGCGGGTGATGTCGGCGCGGGCCGCCCGGGGCCATTCGCCCTTTGCCTCCGACCGGGGCCATTTGCACCATATTCTTTACCGCCGCCTGCCCTGGCGTTGGGGCCTTTTGGTTTATCTCGGCCTGGCGGGCGTGCCGGGTCTGCTGGCCTCGTTCGCCCCCCATACGACCCTGGCCTGGGGCATTGCCTCGCTCTGTTGTTATGGCGTCATCATCGCCTGGCCCCAGGATCGGACGCAGATAGCCGACGATGCGGCAAAATAGCTCAATATTCTGGTTTCTAGGCGTTGTTTCCTTAACGTCTCCTGCCTATATTGCCCCGGTCGAAATTGGGGCGTAGCCAAGTGGTAAGGCAACGGGTTTTGATCCCGTGATTCGCAGGTTCGATCCCTGCCGCCCCAACCATTTCGACCGCGTACCAATTCGACGGCGAGACATCAAAAGATAGGTCCAGCCATGCACGGCGCTCCGCTAAACAGCATTCCCGACAAAGTCTTGGAAATGGCTTTGGTCTTCTTTGGCTTCGTCGCCATGCTGACGCCCTTGGTGTTGTGGATCACCTGGTCGGAATTCACCTTCTATCTGGTCCTCGCCATTGGCGCCCTGGCGATCGGCGTCTTTGTCCTGTTGTCATGGTATTTCAACGCCCGCCACAAGGATCGCCTGCCCAAACCACCGCCCGCCGACCAGCGACCCTGGTAGCGACCCTGGCAGGGCCCGGAGCCATCCGGAAATACGCCGTCACTCTCCGGTCCCTTTAGCAGATGGGGCGCCTTGCAAGTCGCGGGCGGACGCTTATCTGTTGTTCATGATACTGGCAATTTTATGGAACACAGGGATATGGACGAGAAACTGAAGGCCAATATTTCCGACCAATCGATCTGGCGGCGGCTGTTATTCATGATTTTGTTCGCGGTGATTTTCAACATCGCCGAATTCATCATCCTGGCCATTGCCGTGGTGCAGTTTTTCAACAAGCTGACCACGGGCAGCGTCAACGGCGAACTGCGCGCCCTGGGCCCGCGCCTGGGCCAATATTTGCAGCAGATTGTCGCCTTCGAGACCTTCCACACGGATACGCGGCCCTATCCCTTCGCCCCCTTCCCGGCGGACGACCAACCAGCGGCGCAGGGCGGCCAGGCAACGGCGGGCTAATACCAAGTGACGGTGATAGAGACTCATATAGATCGTTTCAGAGGCCCCTCGGGTAGGAGTGGAAGCGCCGGCGGTACTGGTTACCGTCAAGCTTTCATGACGCCGCCGAGGGGCCTCTGAAACGACCGAATTCGGCGCGTTACGAAGGCTTTCGGCGGCGTCTGGCCGCCCAGCGATGAGTGCGGGCGCTCGGTATTGTAAAAACCCAGCCAATCGCCGATC
>JAYGEA010000046.1:0-7250 GCA_046582635.1 Alphaproteobacteria bacterium | reverse complement strand
TACGGTGCGCGTCGCCTCCATCTACCTGCCCAACGGCAATCCCACGGACAGCGAAAAATTCCCGTATAAGCTGGCCTGGATGGACCGCCTGATCGAACATGCGCGCGGGCTATTGCGCCTCGAAGAGGCCACGGTCCTGGGCGGCGATTACAATGTCATCCCCGAGGACCGGGATTGTTCTGACCCGGCCGGCTTCGCCGCGGATGCCCTGTGCCGGCCCGAGAGCCGCGCCCGCTGGCGGCAATTGCAATACCTTGGCCTGACGGAGGCGTTCCGCGCCCGCCATCCGGACCTTACCGCCTACAGCTATTGGGATTATCAGCGCGGCGCCTGGCAAAAAGACAACGGCGTGCGGATTGACCATTTTTTGTTGAGCCCGCAGGCCGCCGACCGTCTGGGCACTGTGGAGATCGACCGTGTGCCGCGGGGCAAGGAACGCCCCTCGGACCACACGCCGGTTATCTGCGAGATTGAGCCCGCGATAGACGCAGTGCAATAGCCATTCCCCGGCATTGCTGATAGGCTCGCGACCATGGCCAACGAAACCACAGTGCGCAAACTGGCCGCGATTTTATCGGCGGACGTGGTTGGCTACAGCCGCCTGATGGAACGCGATGAAGAGGCCACACTGGCCGAATTGAAAGCCATTCGCACGGAAATCATCGACCCGAGCCTGAAGCTGCGCCACGGCACGGTGGTCAAGACCATGGGCGATGGCTTGTTGATCGAATTTTCCTCCATCGTCGAGGCGGTGCGCAATGCCATCGAGATTCGGGACGCCGTCTATCAACGCAACTTGGAGGTGCCGGAGAACGAACGCCTGGTCTTCCGCGTCGGGGTAAACCTGGGCGACGTCATCGTGGAAGACGGCGATATCTACGGCGACGGCGTCAATATCGCCGCCCGGCTGCAGATGCTGGCCGAACCGAACGGTGTCTGTATCTCGGCCGATGCCCATAATCAGATCCGCGATAAGCTTGAAAACCAGTTCGACGGTATGGGGGAGCGGGAGGTCAAGAATATTGCCCGCCCAATTCGTGTCTGGGGCTAGCGGGTTGATGGTACGGTTGCCGCAAAGGCGCCTGATTTAAAAGTTACCGCGACACTTGGCGCCAGCCACGAAAAGCCCTCTATCGCCGTGCTGCCCTTTGTCAATATGAGCCGGGACGAGGAGCAGGATTTCTTCACGGACGGCATTACCGAAGACATCCTGACCGAACTATCCCGCTTCAAGGATTTATTGGTGATATCGCGGACCTCCGCCTTTACCTTCAAGGGCAAGGACATCAATATTCCCGACGTTGCCAAGGAACTGGACGTGCAGTACGTGGTCGAAGGCAGCGTGCGCAAGGCGGGTAACCGCATCCGCCTGACCGTTCAGCTGATCGAAGCGGAGACCGATCAACACATCTGGGCCGAACGTTACGACCGGGATTTGGAAGATATCTTTGATATTCAGGATGAGCTGACCCAGGCCATTGTTTCGATCCTGCCCGGTCGGGTGGAGGCGGCGGCCCAAGAGCGGGCGGAACGCAAGCCGACGGATAGCATGGCGGCTTACGAATGCGTCCTGACAGGCAAGCGCCTGCATCACCGCAGTACCCGGGAAGACAATGCCCGTGCCCTTGAAATGATGAACCGGGCCATCGAAATCGATCCGCAGTATGCCCATGCCCATGCGTGGAAAGCTTGCGCATTAGCCCAAGGCATTGCCCTTGGCGCCGCCGAAGACCCAGGCGCCACTTTGGAAATTATCCACGAAGAGTTGAGCGCGGCCCAGGCCCTGGACGACAACGACAGCGACGTGCACCGGATACTGGCCGCCATGCAAGTTCTCCAAGGGGATTTCGACCAGGCTGAATATCATCAAAAACGGGCCTTGGAATTGAATCCCAATGACGACCTGATTGTCGTCCAGCAAGGCGAAAACCTGACCTGGATGGGACAGGCGGAAGATGGCATCGAGTGGATATTGAAGGCTATGCGCCTAAACCCCTACCACCCGGAGCGGTTCTGGGGCCATCTGGGACGCGCCTATTTCGTGGCCCGCCGCTATGACGAGGCGATCAAGGCCTTGCGCCAAATTAACCAACCCAATATCAGCATCAACGCGTTTCTCGCCGCCGCCTATGCTCGTTTGGGTGACTACCAACGCGCCGAAAGGCATAGAACGGCCATACAGGATCGAGTCCCAAAGTTCTCGGTCGAAGTGCATCTCACCACCATGCACTGCCTGCATGAAGCTGACCGCGAACATCACAGGCAATCCTTGATCCTGGCCGGATTACCGGCCTGACGATCCGCCTGGCTATTCCGCTGCTTGGGGTATCCGTAGTCGAAAATCGTTTTTTTCCGACAGATCCCTGCCGCGCAGCAGGAACAGAGAATGATTGGCCAGGGTGGTGCCGCCCCGTTCCGCGGTCATCTGGATCGCCACGTCACGATCAAATACGGACGATGTGGGCATCAGCCGCAAGGTCATGCCGCGCCTGGGTTTGGAGGATGAATTTATTTCCGAGCCGTGGGCCAGAAATACATCGTGGAAGGACATCTGCCCGGCCTCGAGGATCAAATCCTCGGCCTCCGCTTCGTCATACTCAGAGGGCTGCAGTTCCTGTTGCAAGGTATAGTTCGGATCATTCTTCTGCTCGTGGGCCATCAGGCGCCGGTCTTTATGGGACCCGGGTAACAGGCGCAGGCAGCCGTTTTCCACCGTCGCGGCATCAATGGCGATCCAGACCGTGCAGGTCGCCAACGGCCGGATCGGCCAGTATTCGCCATCCTGATGAAACGGCGTCTTCTTACCGTTCACGGCCGGCTTGGCGAAGAAACTCATGTTCCACAGCGCGATATCAGGGCCGATAAGTTGTTCCGCCATGTCCAGAATGCGGCTGTCGCGGGCATAGTTCAGGAAGGCTAAGTCATATGACAGCAACGCGGGGCAATTATCCCGGAAGTCCGGATGGGCGGCCAGCAACCGGTCATGGTCCCGGCGGATGCAGGCCAGAGTTTCCGGGTCCAGGCGGTAATCGGGAACGACATAGCCCCTGTCGTTGTATTCGGCGATTTGCGCGGCGCTCAACATGACAATTCCAATTCCCGTCTTAAATGGCAAGGGCCGGCCCGAGGGAACGGGCTAGCCCTGTCGATGAAATTTCCCGGCTACAGATCGGCGTAGCGTTTGAGGTGATGATCCTTGTTGCCGAACGTGGTGTCGATCATGGTCAGGCGCTTGAAATAATGGCCCACGTGCAATTCATCGGTCATGCCCATGCCGCCGTGCAGCTGCACGGACTGCTGGCCCACGTAGCGGCCGGAATTGCCGATCTGCACCTTGGCGGCCGAGATCGCCTTTTCACGCTCCACCTTGTCTTCCTCGCCCACCTTCAGGTTGACCATGTAGCACATGGAACGGGCCTGTTCGCATTCCATGAACATATCCACCATGCGATGCTGGAGGACCTGGAATTTTGACAGCGGCACGCCGAACTGCACCCGGGTCTTGAGGTATTCGTTGGTGGTTTCCTGCAACACATCCATGCAGCCCACGGCCTCGGCACAGATGGCCGCGATGGCCTGGCCGACCACGGTTTCCATCAAGGCCGCGCCGCCGCCCACCGCACCCAGGGGAGTGCCGGCAACGCCGTCCATTTCCAATTCGGAGGCCCGCAGGCCGTCCACTGTGGGATAATCCCGGCGGCTCAAGCCGTCCGCGTTATTATCGATCAGGAACAAGGTGATGCCGTCCGCATCCCGGCTGCCGCCCGATGTACGGGCCGAGACGATGATCTTGTCCGCCGTCGCGGCGTGAAAGACCACGCCCTTGTGACCGCTGATCTTATAGCTGTCGCCGCTGCCTTCCGCCGTGCATTCCACGTCGTTCAGATCGAAGCGGGATTGCCGCTCGGCATAGGCAAAGGCCAATTTCAATTCGCCCGCCGCCAGTTTGGGCAACAGTTCGGTCTTTTGCTCCTTGGAGCCGGCCGCCATGAGGAAGCCGCCGCCGATGACGACGGAGGTGAGGTAGGGTTCCACCACCAGGCCCCGGCCCAGCTCTTCCATCAACACCATGGTATCCACCGGGCCGCCGCCGATGCCGCCGTATTCTTCCGGCAGGGACAGGGCCAGCCAGCCCAGTTCCGCCATCTTGGCCCAGTGATCCTCCGAATAGCCGGTGTCGGAGGCGACCAATTTGCGCCGGGCCTCCAGTTGGTATTCCTCGCGCACGAAACGTTGCACGCTGTCCTTCAGCAGTTGCTGCTCTTCGCTGAGGGAAAAATCCATGACGCTCTCCTACCAATATTTTCTATTGTTGAATTAACACGATCCGTTGACGGCGCAAAGCGTCTACATGCCCAAAACAGCCTTGGACAAAATATTACGCTGAATTTCGTTCGATCCGGCATAGATCGCCGTTTTTCGGTAGTTGAAATACTGCGGTGCCGCGGGCGCCGCATATTCCGGACCGATGGATGGCTCGTTATAGCCGTAAACCAAGGCATCCCTGACAAAGGGATTGCCGTAATAGGACACCGCCTGCAGGGTCAATTCGGACGCCAATTGCTGTAAATCGGTACCAATAATTTTCAGATAGGACGCCTCCGCACCCGGCTTCGTCTTGCCCAGAGTGCGCAGTTCCAGGGCGTCATAGGTACGCAGCTGCACTTCATAGTCGGCCACCTTGGCGGCGAAGGTGGGGTCATTGCTCAATGCCTCACCATTGGACAGTTCGGCGGCGGCAACGCTTTTCAGGCGGTGCAGTTGCTGTTTCAAGCCGCCCGTGAGGCTGTTGGAGCGTTCGAACAGCAACAGGAACTTGGCGTAGGTCCAGCCCTTGTTCTCCTCGCCGATCAGATTTTCCACCGGCACCCGCACATCCGTGAAGAAGACGCTGTTGACCTCGTGCGAACCATCGATGGTGATGATCGGCGTCACCTCGATACCGGGGCTTTTCATATCGATCAGCAGGAAGGAGATGCCTTCCTGGGGCTTGCCGTCCGATGCCGTGCGGACCAGGCAGAATATCCAATCGGCATATTGCGCCAGAGTGGTCCAGGTCTTGGTGCCGTTGACCACGTAATGATCCCCATCGCGCACCGCCTTGGTCTGCAGCGAGGCCAGATCCGAGCCCGAGCCCGGCTCCGAATAGCCCTGGCACCACCACACGGAGCTGTCCAGGATGGGGGGCAGAAAGCGCTGTTTCTGCTCATCCGTGCCATAGGTGAAGATCACCGGGGCTACCATGCGCACCCCGAACGGCATGACCGAGGGGCAGTTGGCTTCAACCTGTTCGTTCTGGAAAAAATAATGCTGCGTTGAACTCCACGCCACGCCGCCGAGTTCTTTTGGCCAGTGCGGCGCGAACCAACCCCGATCATTCAGTTTCTTCTGCCAGAATTCGAAATCGTCCTTGCCCAGATGCAAGCCGCGCCGGACCTTTTCCCGCAGATCATCGGGCAGGTTTTCGGCGATGAACAGGCGCACTTCGTCGCGGAAGGCCAGGTCTTCGGGGCGGAAGTTCATGTCCATGAGGGGCTCCTAAATCCTGGTGCCACTACAGCGCGAGGACCATTTTCGCGATGATGTTACGTTGGATTTCGTTGCTGCCGCCATAAATGGTCGCGGCCCGGCTGAATAAATATTGCGGCATCTGGGCCGCCGCGTGATCGGGGCCGATGGGCGGTTCGTTCCAGCGGTCGGTCAATTGCTCCGGCTCGAACGGCATCGAATAATAGCCCAGGGCCTCGATGGTCAGTTCGGTCAGTTTCTGGCGAATTTCCGTGCCCTTGATTTTTAGCATGGAAACCTCGGGACCAATGGGCCGCCCGGCGGCCTCTTCGGCCAGGAAACGCAGGTTGAGGTATTCCAGTGCGGTCAGGGAAATCTCCACATCGGCGATTTTACCGGCGAAGGTGCTGTCGTCCGCCAGACTGCCGCCGCCGAATTGTTCCTCGCCGGCGATTTTTCGCAATCGGCGCACCCGCTGCTTGGACAGCCCCACTTCGGCGATGGAATTGCGTTCGTGACCCAGCAGGAACTTGGCATAGGTCCAGCCCTTGTTCTCCTCGCCGATGCGGTTCTCCACGGGCACCCGGACATCGGTGTAATAGGTCATGTTCAAATGATGGGCGCCGTCGATGGAGATAATCGGTTTGGGATCAATCCCCGGCGTGGCCATGTCGATCAGCAGGAACGAGATACCTTCCTGCTGTTTTCCCTCGCGCGAGGTGCGGACCAGACAGAACACCCAATCAGCCACATGGGCGGATGAATTCCAGGTTTTGGTGCCGTTGATCACATAATGCTCCCCATCGCGGACCGCCTTGGTCTGCAGCGAGGCCAGATCCGAGCCCGCGCCCGGTTCCGAATAACCCTGGCACCACCATTCCTCGCCGGTCAGAATTTTTGGCAGAAAACGATCTTTTTGCGCCTGGCTGCCGAAGGTATAGATCAAGGGACCGACCATCAGCGTGCCAAAGGGTATGGTTTCGGGCGTATCGAATTCCGCCATCACCTCGTCAAATATATAGCGTTTGGTGGCATCCCACCCAGGCCCGCCATATTCCACCGGCCAGGCCGGTGCCGCCCAGCCCCGGTCGAACAGGATGCGTTGCCAGCGTTGGATGCCCGCTTTATCGATGGCGCGGCCACGGCGAACCGATTCGGCGATATCGGCCGGCAAATTGTCCGCTACAAAGTTGCGAACCTCCTCCCGGAATGCGAGATCTTCATCGCTGAACGCCAATTCCATACCTGATCACCCAATACCACTGCCTCAAATTTGGCGAAATGCTAGTGCTCCCCGCACCGCTTGACAAGGGAACATGCGGAGCCCCCAGGATGACGTTTTCCGTTAACCATCATTAATTGCTTTAGCAATTCGACTCACGCAAAAAAAATGGTAAACAAAGTGTTACCGGCGCCTTATAGAATGCCGGAAAAAAAATAATGTGTCCAAGCTTGTGAGAGTTGCCGTTATGACGAGCCCATATCTGCAAAAGCGCCTGCGTTCCCTTGACGAAGCGGTAGAGGAAAAGCTGCTCAAGGAATTGCGCCATCGACACAAGGCCAATGATATGGCCAATCGCCAGGCGACAGTTGTTCAGACCGACAATGTCTAACGTTTAAGACCTCGTATCGTTTCGAAATTCAGCGGCCGACACTAAATTTGTTTCACGGTATCTAGCCGGGACGTCACCTCTTGATCATCATTTTCGGTTCCGTTGGCTTGGACATCGTCCAATTCGTAC
>JAYGEA010000044.1:0-25392 GCA_046582635.1 Alphaproteobacteria bacterium | reverse complement strand
GGAACACACAGACCTTTATCGCTGGCCTGCGTCATGACGGGCTGACCGCGCCCTGGGTGATCGACGGACCGATCAACCGCCGGCGTTTCGAGACCTACATCGAAACCCAACTCGTCCCGACCCTGACGCCGGGAGATGTGGTGATCCTCGACAACCTCTCAAGCCACAAGAGCGCAAAGGCCGCGCAGGATCTGAAAGCGGCAGGCGCTTGGTTCGTGTTCCTGCCGCAATATAGTCCCGACCTCAATCCCATCGAAATGGCGTTCGCAAAACTCAAAACCCTGACCCGAAAGGCCGCAGCACGAACCTACGAAGACCTGTGGAGGGCCGTCGGCGACGTTTGCGGTCTATTCACCGAACAAGAATGCCTGAATTTCTTCAACGCTGATGGATATGAGACAAATCAGACGCGACACGCTCTAGGTGGATTTTTCCGCAACGCCCGCGTCGGCGAAACTCGCCATGCCACCATGGGTGGCCAGGGCCGCCCGCAACAAGGGAATGGCCGTCGCCGCACCGGACCCTTCGCCCAAGCGCATGCCAAGATCCAACAGGGGTGAAAGACCCATGCGGCGCAGCAACAGGCCATTGCCCGGCTCGGCTGAGACATGGGCGGCCCAGCAATGTTTCAGGAAATCAGGCGCCGCGACATGGAACGGCGCCAATGCGGCGGCGGCGGCGTAGCCATCGATCAATACCGGGATGCGGGCCAATCGGGCCGCCAGGGCCGCCCCCGCCATGGCCGCCAACTCCCGCCCGCCGAGGCACCGGGCGATCTGCAAGGGGTCGCCGAGGATGGCGCCATGTTTGGCCCGCCCAACCGCCACCGCCTCCGCCTTGCGCGCCAGACCGGCGTCATCCACGCCGGTGCCGCGTCCGATCCATTCCTTGGCGTCACCGCCATACAGGGCATGGGCGATGGCCGCCGAAACGGTGGTGTTGCCAATGCCCATTTCACCAATGCAGACCAAATCCGCATCCTCCCCGACCTGCGCCATACCCTTGTTCAGGGCGTCGAGGAATTCCTCCATATCCATGGCCGGGCCTTGGGTGAAATCGGCGGTAGGCCGGTCCAGGTCCAGATCCAGCACCTTCAATTCGGCGCCCGCCGCCCGGCAGAGCTGGTTGATGGCGGCGCCGCCATTGGCAAAATTGGCCACCATTTGCACCGTCACCTCGGCCGGGAAAGCCGACACGCCACGCGCGACCACGCCATGATTGCCGGCGAATACCAGCATTTGAATTTTGTCCAACCGGGGCACGGCCCGCCCTTGCCAGGCCGCCAGCCACAGGGCCAGATCCTCGAGCTTGCCCAAGGCGCCCTGGGGCTTGGTCAGAAGGTCATTGCGCGCCTTGGCTGCGGCCTGGGCCGCGTTATCGGGCGACGGCAGGGCGCTCAGCAGGTGGCGCAGCTCTTCTAAAGTTTGCGGCATGTTGGTCCTATGCAATGTCAATCAAATGGATAAAGCTGCCCATGACCCCACCGGCCCGCAGGCCAACCTGGTCCGACTGTTCGCCCAGGGCATCTTGTACGGCAAAAAGGCGGTCGCCGTCCTCCCGCAAAATGGAGGCATAGTGAAATTCATGGCCCCGATAACGCCCTTCGCGGGCGCCCAACGGACCATCCGCCAGAAGACCCATTTGACGATAGCCCAGATGCAGCTTTTGGGTCGCGAACGTAGTTTCCAGGTTCAGCAGCCCGGCCATGGCATGGCGCGCGCCATTGCCATCAACAACCCCCTGCCCCAAAACCATATAACCGCCGCATTCGCCCAGGATCACCGCGCCATTGCCGGCCGCCGTGCGTAAACCAGCCAGAAATGTCCGGTTGGCGGCCAGTTGGGCGGCATGCAGTTCCGGATAGCCGCCCGGCAGATAGACGGCGTCCGCAGCCCCGGCCGGGGCTTGATCCCGCAAGGGCGAAAAAAATTCGATCTCGGACCCGGCTCCGCGCCAGTCTTCCAATACATGGAGATAGCTGAACCCGAATGCCACGTCCCGGGCCACCGCTATTCTTTGCCCCAACGGTGGTATGGTGGGCGCCGCACCGGATGGGCCGACATTTGGTGCCGCCGCGATATCCCGCAATCCCGCCAGATCAACATCCCGGGCCAGGACATCCGCCGCATGTTCCAGCAATTGATCGAGATCCTGGCGCTCACTGGCCTGTACCAGGCCCAAATGCCGCGCCCGCAGGATCAGTGCCTGATCCGTTGCCAGCACACCGAAAACCCGGATCCCGACCGCTTGGCAGGCATCCATCAATAGCTTGCGATGGCGCGGACTGGCCACTTGGGTAAAAATCACCCCGGCGACGTTCACGTCGGCCCGAAAATTCGCAAACCCCTGGGCCACCGCGGCGACAGAAGCCCCCTGCCCCTTGGTGCTGATGACCAGAACAACCGGCAATTGCAGATCGGCGGCCAGATCGGCGGTGGAGCCGTCGCCACTGACCGCGCCATCAAACAAACCCATGACGCCCTCGATCAAAAAAGTCTGTTCGGCGCGGGCGATCAGATCGGCCAGTCGTTCCGGCGACATGGCCCAGGGATCAAGGTTGCGGCAATCCGCCCCGGCAGCGGCAGAAAGAAAACCGGGGTCAATATAGTCCGGCCCCACTTTGTACGGCGTCACTGCTGCCCCCTCCCGGGCCAGCAGGCGTAATAGTGCCGCCGACACAAGGGTCTTTCCGGAACTTGAACTGGGCGCCGCCAGAATCCATCCGCGTGGAGTATTAGTCATGCTTAAAGGGCGCGCCTTGGCCCAGCTCCGCTTTGTCGAACCAATCAAGGCTGCCTTGAAGGTCGACCACGTCACCCACGGCGATCAGAACCGGCGCCTCGATCGCCGAGGATTCCGCCGCCTCCGCGCAGCCGCGAATGGTGGTGATGACGACCTGTTGGGCCGGGGTCGCCGCCTTGGAGATCAAGGCCATGGCCTGGTCACCGGGGCGGCCGGCGGCCAGCAACTGGTCGCGGATAGTGGGCAGTTGCCGCAGCCCCATATAAAATACCAGGACCGGCGAGCCCTTGGACAGCGCGGCCCAATCGATGCCATCGTGATTGCCGGTTATGGTATGGCCGGTGATGAAGCTGACCACCGTGTTGACCGCGCGGTGGGTGGCCGGGATGCCCGCATAAGCCAGACCGCCGACACCGGCTGTAATGCCGGGGATAATACGGAAGGGGATGTTTTCCCGCGCCAGGGCCAGCGCCTCCTCTCCGCCGCGGCCAAAGACGAACGGATCGCCGCCTTTCAAGCGCAACACCCGTTTATCCGCCCGCGCCAGTTCGATCAGACGCAGAGAGATATCGCGTTGCTCGGGCGATGGTTTGCCGCCCCGCTTGCCGGCATATTCCAGCCTTTCGGGCGCGCCGATACCATCGAGGATTTGCCGGGAGACCAAGGCGTCGTAGATAATCACATCCGCCTGGCGAATGGCGTTGACTGCATGCAGGGTCAACAGACCCGGATCACCCGGTCCCGCGCCCGCCAGCCAGACAGTGCCGGGAGCAAAGGTCGGCATGGTGCCAATTTCAGAAAATTCATATGTCACGTCCGATGTCACGTCCCCATGTCCCGTTGCCTTTTCCCGCTTGCGACCTCGCCCGATGCGTGCCTAATGCAGGGTGATAATACGATCAAGAGGTTTTCGACCGAATGGCGGAGAAAGAGGCGGACGGCACACCCCTGCGGCGCGGCTGGACCACCGGGGCCTGTGCCACGGCAGCGGCCAAGGCGGCTTATCAGGCTCTTCTAAGTGGTGAATTCCCCGATCCCGTGAGCATCACCCTGCCCAGCGGCGCCGAGGTCGCTTTCTGCCTCAGCCGCGAGGAATTGACGGCGCGGGACGCCATGG
This sequence comes from Alphaproteobacteria bacterium, assembly GCA_046582635.1. Classification (GTDB taxonomy): domain Bacteria; phylum Pseudomonadota; class Alphaproteobacteria. Next base: position 21,533 of record JAYGEA010000044.1, on the reverse strand, counting down.
CGGCAGTGGAAAAAGACGCCGGTGATGATCCGGACGTGACCCACGGCGCCGTCATTCATGCCCGCGTAACGCAACGGCAAGATGGTACCGGCATTCGATTTTTGGCGGGCGACGGCGTCGGCACGGTTACCAAGGCGGGGTTGCCCATCGCCGTGGGGGAAGCGGCCATCAATCCGGTGCCGCGATCCATGATGACGGCCGAACTGACGGCCTTGGCCGAGGCCGCCGGCCAAACAGCGGACCTGGATGTTGAAATATCGGTTCCCGGCGGCCAGGCCATGGCGCGGCAAACCATGAACCCGCGCCTGGGCATTCTGGGCGGCATCTCCATCCTGGGTACCACGGGCGTTGTCATCCCCTATTCCTGCGCCGCCTGGATCGCCTCCATCCACCAGGGCATCGACGTGGCCCGTGCCGCCGGGTTACGCCATATTGGCGCCGCCACGGGCCGCACCTCGGAAGCCGCATTGCAGGCGCTGTATGGCTTTGATGACGGCGCCTTGATAGACATGGGTGATTTCGCCGGGGGTATGTTGAAATACCTGCGCACCCATCAAATGGAAAAACTATCCCTGGCCGGTGGTTTCGCCAAGATTTCAAAACTGGCCAAGGGCCACATGGACCTGCATTCCAAACGCAGCCAAGTGAATTTCCAATGGTTATCGCAGCTTACGGCGGACGCACCCGAGCTGGCTGCGCTGTGCCTGCGGGCCAACACGGCGGCGCAAGTCTTGGCGGCGGCGGGAGCGGCGGGCTATCCCTTGGCCGACAAGATCGCCGAACTGGCCCGGTTGGAGGCCGCAAAAATCTGCCGTGATGGCGCCAGTATCGAAGTTCTCATCTTCGACCGGATTGGCGAATTGGTTGGGCGCAGCCATGGCTAAACCGGGCCTGCTGATCCTCGGCGGCACTACTTTAGGGGCCGGATTGGCACGGCTGACAGGGCCCAGGCAAAGGGTGATTTATTCCCTGGCCGGGCGGACCAAGGCCCGGGCCATCGCAGATGTCATCACCCGCAGCGGCGGTTTCGGCGGTGCTGAAGCTTTGGCGGCCTATCTGGCCGGGAACGACATCACGGCGGTGGTTGACGCCACCCATGCCCATGCGGCGGAAATCAGCCGCAATTGTGAAATCGCCTGCCGGACGGCCAAGGTACCGTTGCTGCGCCTGGAAGAGCCGCCCTGGCAGCCGGAACAAGGCGACCACTGGATCGCCGTGGAAACCATTGCCCAGGCACGCGATGTCGCCGTCGCAAAGGCCTCGCGGATATTCGTAACGACAGGGCGCCAGGACATGCTGCCGTTTGCCTCCGAAATACGGTGTTGGTGGCTGGCCCGGGTTATCGCACCGGGCTCTGATCTACCGCCGCTGGTCAATGGAGACTATATCCATGGGCGCGGGCCGTTCGAAATTGCCGATGAAACGGCGCTGTTGCGGAAACACGAAATCGGCGCGGTGATCTCGAAAAATGCCGGCGGCGCCGCAACCTATGCAAAGATCGCGGCGGCGCGGGAGCTTGCCCTGCCGGTGATCATGATTTCACGGCCCCTGCCGGGGAGCGCGCCAAACGTATCGACCACCGACGCCGCGATCAATTGGCTGGCCCTAACCTTGGGGGCGTAGAATATGCCGGTGGTCAGGGGCGTAGAGGCGGCTGTCCGTGGCCTCATCGCTGTCCAGCACATGGCCAACAAGAACCAGGGCGGTGCGGGTCAGCTTGGCGGCGCGGGTCTTTTCCCGAATATCTGACAAGGTGCCCCGGATGATCTCCTGATCGGGCCAACTGGCGCGGTACACAAGGGCCACGGGGCAATCGGCACCGTAATGGGGGATCAGATCACGGCAGACCTGGCGCAGATTACGGGCGGATAGATGAATGGCCAATGTGGCGCCCGAGCGGCCCAATTCCGCCAACTCCTCGCCAGGCGGCATGGCGGAGCTTTTCATGGACGTGCGGGTCAAAATGATGGTCTGGCTCACATCGGGCAAGGTCAGTTCCATGCCCAAGGCCGCCGCCGAGGCGGCAAAAGCCGGCACCCCCGGTGTAATGGTGTAATCAATATCCAGCTGTTTGAGGCGCCGGATCTGCTCCCCTATGGCGCCGTACAGGGATGGATCGCCCGAATGGACCCGCGCCACGTCCTCGCCCCGGCCGTGGGCCTGGTCGATCTCCGCCATGATTTGATCCAGGTTCATCGGTGCCGTATCGATCACCCGCGCGCCCTTTGGCGCGAAGGCAACGATCTCGATCGGCACCAGCGAGCCGGCGTAGAGGCAGACCGGACATCCCGCGATCAGATCCCGGCCCCGCAGGGTGATGAGATCAGCCGCGCCGGGTCCCGCGCCAATGAAATGAACCGTCATGCGCTGATATCCTTTTGCCTCTTGGCGGCATAGCCGCGCGGGGTATAGACCGACCATGTACCATCACCCCGTTTTCGGGCCCGTGTGGTGGACGAGCCGACCATGACCAGGGTCAGCATATCCACATCGTCCACCTGCAGTTCGGCCAAGGGCAGCACCCGTAGGGACTCCTTGGGCCGGCCCAGATCCCGGGCCAGAATGACCGGCGTATCTTGGGGTCGGTGTTGCAACAGGATATCCCGGGCCAAGGACAGCAGATCACGGCGGCGGCGGGAGACCGGGTTATAGAATGAAATCACGAAGTCCGCCGCCGCCGCCGCCTCGATACGCTTCAGAATATCCGTCCGCGGTGTCAGTAAATCGGAAAGAGAGATGGCGCAAAAATCATGGCCCAACGGCGCCCCGGCCCGCAAGGCGGCGGCCTGCATGGCGGATATCCCCGGCGACAGGGCAATGGAAATACGGTCCCAGCCGGGGGGCGCATCATCGCGGTCCAACAGCTCGTGGGCCAGGGCGCCCATTGCATAGACGCCGGCATCGCCGGACGAGACCAGGGCCACGTTGGCGCCCATCGCCGCCCGCTCTATGGCGGCGCGAACGCGCAGCTCCTCCTCGCCCAGGTCATAGGTCTGGCATTCCTTGTCCGCCACCAGATCGGCGATAAGATCCAGATACAGACCATAGCCGACCACCACCTCGGCCCGGCGCACCCCCGCCTCCGCCGCGCCGGTGCGCCAATCGGCTTGCCCGGGCCCGATGCCGACGATGGACAGATGTCCCCGCGCCGCACCCAACGTTTCGGGCTGAATGACGCAAGGGGCCCGCGATAAGGCGCAGGTGGCCCGGCGGCTTTTTTTCTTTTCGACAATCAAGCGCCCGCCCGCCGCCAATGCGGCGGCCTCCGCCACGCCCGCAACACCGACCACCGCCTTCACGATCTCCGATGGATTGGCCAGGCGGTCTACCTCCGCCTGCAACGTGGCCAGGTCAAAGAACCGGGCCGGAATTTGAAAATGCGCGGCGGCGGCATGAATGGCAGCTTCATCCGACTTCAAATCCAGGGAATAAATGCCGGACAAGGACAGGGGCGATAGATTTTCCGCCCGCAATGTCCGCGTTACCAAGTCGATAATTTCATCATCGTCAACGCCCCGCTCGCACCCCACGCCCAAGCCCAGGTCCTGGCGGTGATAAACCAGATGCCGGCCATCGCCCGCCAAGGCGTGGGCGGCGGCGGTAATACGCAAGGCGCCATCGTCCGCCAGCGGCAGCGCGCTGTCCCGCAGCCAAGGGCAATCGCCTTTTAGGGCCACCTTCGCCCCGCCTCGCAGGTCGGCGACGAAGGCTTTCATGTCGCCGGGATTGGCCAGCCGCCAACCGGCGGGCGGCTCATCCAGCGCCACCGCGAACAGATGGTCACTGGCGGTCGTAACCGCCGGCACCGTATCTAGAATATCGCCCATGCGCCGCGCCAGAGCATTGCCGCCATGGTGGCCGCCCAGCAGCGGCACCACGGCGCTGCCATCTTCCGCAATCGCCAATACAGGAGCATCGTTGTGTTTATCGGTTAGAACCGGGGCCAGTTGCCGGATGACAATGCCGGCGGCACAAAGCGCGATCAACGCCTCGCCGCTTGCAAACAAGCGCCGCAAGGCCGAACCCACGTCGTCAAAGGGGCGCACGTCGTCGTTGCTCAGGCGCGGGGCATAGCCGTGAATGACGCCGCCCATCTCCAATTGCAGGCGCCGCGCCGTGGCCAATCCGGTTTCGCTCAGAACCAGGAAGTTCATGATCCGACCTCGTTTCGGCGCACCAGGATCATGGCGAAATAGGGCACATCCTCCACCGCGACATCAGCCAAGGGCTGAACGACCTCATCGGGCATCGTGGCGTGTGCGATATAATGGGCGCCGTCCAGCAAATCTAGATCGCGCAGAATGGCGATGACCTTGGCCGTATGACGGCCCAGTTTGATGATGGCCGCCGCCTCCACCAGTGACAGGCGGGCCCGCAAATCCACTTCCGCCATGGGTGCCGGTAGGACCATCAGGGTTTCGTTGCGGGCCACCAGCGGCATCATCGCGGCGGAGGCGCAGGCCATCAGGGAGGAAATGCCAGGCACCACCTGGACCGGAAAATCCGCATTCAAGCGGTCGAAGAGATACATGAAACTGCCGTAGAAGAATGGATCCCCTTCGCAGATCACCGCCACGTCCTCGCCGCCGCGCAGGGCGGCGGCGATTTGCCCGGCGGCCTTGTCATAGCTGCCGCGATCGGGAAAGTGTTGCAAATCCAGCGGCATGCGAATGACGATCTCCCGCCGTCCATGGGGAATATGCGGTGCGGCAATGCTGCGCGCCAAACTGTCGCCCTGTTCCGGCGCGGGATAGGCGATGACGGGTACGGCTTGTAATATTTTATGTGCCTTCAGAGTGATCAGGTCCGGATCGCCGGGGCCAACGCCGATGCCGTACAGGGTTCCACTCATGGTTTGCGGCCCCGGTACTGGGTCACCGGATGCATGGCGCGCCAGGCATGCAGGCTGCCCATACCATCCAGGTGGGAGATAGCGATGCGCGTCATCCCGCCGCCCTTGCCCGCCATGAATTGGAACAGCGCCGCCTCCCCTTCCAGACTGACCGCATTGGCGACCAGGCGGCCGCCTGGGCGCAAGGCGCCCCAACAGGCCCGCAGCACCTTGCCATCACTAACCCCGCCGCCAATGAAGATCACGTGGGGCCGTGCCAGGCCTTTCAAGGCAGCGGGTGCCACCCCTTCAACGATCTGCAGGTTGCGCGCCCCGAGGCGTTCGCCATTCGTGCGGATGTTGGTGATACGGCGGGCGTTTTGCTCCACGGCGATGGCCCGCGCCGTGGGCTCGGCACGCAGAAATTCAATAGCGATGGACCCCGCCCCCGCGCCCACGTCCCACAGAACATCACCCGGCGCCGGTGCCAGTGCAGCCAGGGTCACTGCGCGAACATCGCTTTTGGTCAACTGCCCGTCGTGCTGAAATAATTCATCGGGCAATCCAGCGGGCCGCATCAACGGCGCGGCGGCGCTATCGGCGCGGCATTGTACGGCGATGGTGTTCAGATCACCGGTGCGCCGCCGCCAGCGCCGCGCCAGGCCGTCATACCGCAGTTCCCTGGCCCCGCCCATGTTCTGGAAGACCGCCATTTCACTGTCGCCATAACCCGATTGCCGCAGCAACCCGGCGACCTCTTTGGCGGTATCGCCGTTCTCGCTGAGGATCAGCAATCGGGCATTGGGGCGCAGATGCAGGTTCAACAGGCCCAGGGGGCGGCCATGCAGGGTCAGGCAATCAACCTCCGCCAGGGGCCAGCCGAGACGGGCGCAGGCCAGGGAGAAGGCCGATTGATGGGGGATGACACGGCATTGCGCCATGCCGAATTCCCGGGCCAAGGTGACGCCGATGCCATAGGACATGGGATCGCCGGTGGCCAGGACGCAGACCGCCTTGCCTTTAAGTTTTCCAATCCGGGCAACGGTTTGCCGCAAGGGGTTATCCCAGGCCTCGCGCGGCCGGGGGTCATCACCCAACATGGCCAAATGACGGGCGCCGCCAAAGAACACCTCCGCCCCGTCGACAAGATCCCGGGCCTCCGCGTTCAGGCCGCCCAGGCCGTCTTCACCGATACCGATGATGGACAGCCACGACCCGTTCATGGGCCCGCTCATGAGGTAGGCCGGGCCAGGGCGTTCAGGGCCGCGGCGGCAATGGCGCTGCCGCCGCGCCGCCCCCGCAGGGTGAGGTAGGGAATGTCCAAGGGTGAAGCCATCAACGCCGCCTTGGATTCCGCCGCGCCGACAAAACCAACGGGAAAGCCAAGGATCAGGGCCGGTCGCGGGGCATCGCGGTCAAGCAGTTCAAGCAGGCGAAACAGGGCTGTCGGCGCATTGCCGATGCAAACGATTGCGCCCGCCAAATGCTCCCGCCACCGCTCCACCGCCAGGGCCGAACGGGTTTCCCCCTGGGCCTTGGCCGCTGCCGCCACGCCGTCGTCATTCAGGGTACAGATAACAGCGTTTTGCGCCGGCAAGGCCCGGTTAATGATACCGTGGCGCACCATTTCAACGTCCGCCAGGATCGGCGCCCCGGCTTGCAGGGCGGCCTGGCCGGCGGTCACCGGATCACCGCCCCAGGCCAGATCCAACGGCAGGTCGGTCATACCGCAGGCATGGATCAAACGCACGGCGACGGCATGCATGTTTTCGGGCAGACGGGACAAATCAGCCTCCTCCCGCACGATTGCGAAGGAGCGTTCGTAGATCGCGCCTGGATCGCGCAGGTAGGCATATGTGGTCCGTTCACCCATGAAGATTTTACTTCTTCACCATGCTGCGCGGACCCAAGGGGTGGTCGGCGTGGGGATAGGGGTGATGGTCGTGGTCGTGGTCGTGGTCGTGGTCGTGATTATGGTCATGGTCGGGGCTATGTTCGTGATGCATGTGGGCGGTGGGATCAAAATCACCGTCGGCAATTTTGCCCGTGCCGATCCCTTCCACGTGATGGTGATGGCTCTCCTGTGCCATGCCCACCTCCGCCTCGAAGCCCAGGACCTGTTCGCGGTACTTGCACATCTGGCAATTCATGTTGTTGGCACCTTCCAACGCCTCCCCGACACGGTCGGCAAAGGCATCGAGGACCAAAGGATGGTCGTTCAAATAGGGCGCCTTGATAAATTTGATATCCGGGTGGGCGGCGGCAACCTGATCGGTGTAATGATAGATGCGCCGGACCAATATGCCCGTGAACAGGAAATACGGAAACACCACGATCCGCTTGTAGCCCAGCCTGGCGGCATGTTGCAGGCCCGGCTCCACCAAGGGGAAGGTAACGCCGGAATAGGCCACTTCCGCCCAGCCAAAACCGATACCTTCCCACAGCAGGCGGCAAACCTTGGCAATGTCACCATTGGCGTCCGGGTCCGATGCGCCGCGGCCAACCACCACCAGCAAGGTATCCTCCACCGGGATATGATCGCCGGCGGCGGCAATGGCTTCGCGCACCCGGTCGCCGGCGGCGCGGATCAGCTTCATATCCATGCCAAGGTCCCGGCCATAGGTAATCTCCAGGTCCGGATGCCGGGCGGCATAGGTGTTGATCACCGAGGGCAGGTCGTTCTTGACGTGGCCGGCGGCGAACAACATGCCCGGCACGGCGATGATCCGCTTGTTGCCGCGTTCGCGCAGGGCGTCCAGGCGGTCACGAATGATCGGGGTGGCAAACTCCAAAAAACCGCTGTCCACGTCGTATTGCGGCAATCGCGCCCTGATGCCTGCGGCGACGCTTTGAAATTCAGCGACCGCGTCTTCATCCCGGCTGCCGTGGCCGCAGACCATGATACCGATGTCGTTCATATGATTGCCTCTAAATATACCTAAATTTTGTTCTGCCGCACTTGCCCTGGGCGCCATATTCCGGCAATCCTATGGGCCTTGCGGCTTAGCATAGTTGTGCTCATTTTGGACTCCCTATTTCCCATTCAAGGCGGCGATGGCTGGAAATTCGGCCTTTTGGCCGTGACCCTGGCCTATGTGCTGGATTTGCTGTTTGGCGACCCGAAATGGCTGTACAGCCGTTTGCCCCATCCCATTGTCTGGATGGGCGCCCTGATCAACAAATTGGAGGGCTGGCTGCGCAATCCACGGGCGGAGCCGCAACAACAGACCAAACGCGGTATCTACCTGGTCGCCATCATGGTCGGCCTGAGCGTTCTCGCGGGCAACATCATTGCCTGGCTGGCCGGTCAGACGGGATATGGCTGGCTTATTTTGGGTGTTGTTGGGTCCGTCTTTTTCGCCACCCGCGGCCTGCACGACCACGTGGTGGCCGTGATAACCGGTTTGGAACAGGGTTTGGCGCCGGGGCGGGAGGCTGCGGGGCATATTGTCGGGCGGGACGTGAGCCAACTGGACGAAGGCGGCGTCGCCCGCGCCGCGCTGGAATCCCTGGCCGAGAATTTCTCCGACGGCGTGGTCGCGCCCCTGTTCTGGTTCCTGTTGTGCGGCTTGCCGGGCCTGCTGGCCTACAAAGCCATCAACACCATGGACTCCATGATCGGCCATCGTAGCGAGCGGTATTTGTATTTCGGCCAATTCGCAGCCCGCCTTGACGACGTCGCCAACTGGCCCGGCGCCCGCCTGGCAGGTTTGCTCATATGTCTGGGCGCCTTGGTCTCGCCGGACGCCAAGGCGGGCCGCGCCTGGCGCATCATGGGCCGCGACCATGGCCTGCACACTTCGCCCAACGCCGGTTGGCCCGAGGGCGCCATGGCCGGCGCCCTGGATATCGCCCTGGCCGGCCCGCGCGTCTATCACGGCCAGACCCTGGACGGCGCCTGGATCGGCGACGGCGGCAAACGATCGGCGAGTCGCCTGGATATCAGACGTGGCTGTGCCCTCTATCGCGGCACCTGCGCCATCATCGCCTTTGCCCTGGTCGGGCTGGCGTTTATTTAGTTTGGGCCGCATTGGCGATCTCCAGCATGCGATCCAGGTCCAGGTTGCTTTCAAGATGGCCGGCAAGTCCATCCAGGGTCCTGTCCACCAATTCATCGTAAACCAGGCCGCTGTCGGCACGCGGCCGTAGTGCCGAAAGAAAGGCATGGCGAAAGCGGTCCGAGGTCAGCAGCCCGTGCAGGTAACACCCCGCCACCCGGCCATCTGGGCTGCGGGCACCATCGGGGGCGCCGTTAATATGCAGAAAGGGCCGTTGATGGTCCGGACCGGCGCTGGTGCCCAAATGAATTTCATAGCCCCGCACCTCCAAGCCACTTTCAAGATGGGTCCCGGTGCATTCACCGAGGTGTTTTTCGGGCGACAGAACGGTTTCGATCTCCAACAGGCCAAGACCGCTGGCGTACCGGCTGGCGCCTTCCATGCCGTCGGGATCGGTAATGGATTGGCCCAGCATCTGATAGCCGCCGCAGATGCCCAGGATGCGCCCGCCCCTGCGATGATGGGCCAATATGTCGATGTCCCAGCCTTGTTGGCGGAGAAAGGCAAGATCGGCGATGGTATTCTTGCTGCCCGGCAGCAGGATCAAATCCGCATCGCCGGGCAGGACCTGTCCGGGGCTGACCATGACGACGTCCACATCCGGTTCCCCGTGCAGGGGGTCAAGGTCATCGAAATTGGCGATGCGGGAGAGTTTCGGGACCGCAATCTTAATAGCATTGATGGCGGCACCCTTGTTTGCCCGTGGCTTGTCCAAGGCAACCGCATCCTCGGGCGGCAGATGGACGGCGTCGGGAAAATACGGCGCAATGCCCATGGACGGCCAGCCGGTGCGCTGGGTTATCTCCCGCAGGCCGCCGTCAAATAACGAGATATCGCCGCGGAACTTGTTGATCACATAGCCCTTGATGCGGTCACGGGCCGCCACGGCAATGACCGCATGGGTGCCGACGACGGCGGCGATAACACCGCCCCGGTCGATATCGGCAACTAATAGTACCGGAATATCGGCGGCGGCGGCGAAGCCCATGTTGGCGATATCGCGCCCCGGCAGATTAATCTCCGCCGGGCTGCCCGCCCCCTCCACCAGAACCAGGTCCGCATCCCGGGAGGTGATGGCAAAACTCTCCAGCACCTCGTCCAGCAGCCCGGCCTTCAAATCCTGGTATTCCCGCGCATTGGCCGTTCCGCGCACCTGGCCGCGCACCACGACCTGGGCCCCGATCTCGCTTTGCGGCTTCAACAGAACCGGGTTCATATGGACGCTGGCCGGCACCCGGGCCGCCAGGGCCTGGAGATGTTGCGCCCGGCCGATCTCGCCGCCATCGGCGGTCACGGCGGCATTGTTGGACATGTTTTGCGGCTTGAACGGGCGTACCGAGAGGCCCCGGTTGGCAAAGGCACGGGACAGCCCGGCCACCATGAGCGATTTGCCCACGTCCGACCCGGTGCCCTGAAACATCAATGCGGCCGTCATGATTGCTAGAACTCGATGCCTTTTTGGGCCTTCACGCCGGAGCGGAAGGGGTGCTTGATCTGGGTCATTTCGGTGACCAGGTCGGCAATCTCGATCAATTCATCCTTGGCATTGCGGCCAGTGACGATGATGTGCAGGTCTTTCGGTTTATTGGCCAGGGTCTCGACGATTTCCGCGATCGGCAGATTGTCGTAGCGCAGAACGATGTTCAACTCGTCCAGCAAGATCATATGGTATTCCGGGTCGGGCCCGCGGGACGCCTCGATCATGGCCTTGGATTTTTCCCAGGCCTTACGGGCGGCGGCAATGTCCCGGGCCCGGTCCTGGGTATCCCAGCTGAAGCCTTCGCCCATGGCGTGGATCTCCACCTGATCGGGGAAATGCTCCAGGATATCCCGCTCCCCGGTTTCCCATTTGCCTTTTACAAACTGTATCACGCCGACTTTCATGCCGTTGCCCATGGCGCGGACCACCAGGCCGAAGGCGGCGGTAGATTTACCCTTGCCTTTTCCCGTGTGGACGATCAGCAGGCCCTTTTCGATGGTCTTGGTGGCCAGCATTTTGTCGCGGGCGCGTTTCTTGTTGGCCGCTTTTTCGTTGGCGCGGGCGTATTGGTCTTCACTCATCCTTGCTCTCCCGTGATGAGGGCTTTCAAACCATCGGCAATTGAATTGGAGCGGGTCCGCCACAAACCGCGCTCCAAAGCCTCGGCCATTCGTTCCGCCATTTCCTTCAAGGCGGCCGGATTGTTGCGGCGCAAAAAGTCCAGCACCTCGTCGTCATTCAGGTAGGCTTCATAAACCGCATCGAAATGATGATCCGAGACCACCCGTGCCGTGGCCGCGAATGCGAACAGATAATCCACCGTCGCCGCCATCTCGAAAGCGCCCTTGTAGCCGTGGCGCATGACGCCTGCGAGCCATTTCGGATTGACCACGCGGGCGCGGACCACGCGGCCGATCTCGTCCTCCAGGGTGCGGATCTTCGGCGCGAAGGGCCGGCTGTGATCGTTGTGATAGATCGCCGGCTGCTGGCCCGAAAAATGCCGCACGGCCGCCGTCAAGCCGCCTTCGAACTGATAATAATCATCCGAATCCAGTAGATCGTGTTCCCGGTTGTCCTGGTTCTGCACCACGCCCTGGGTGGTGGACAGCAGGGATTGGAACTGGCCATGGGCCGGCTTCCCGGCCAGTTTGGCGCCATAGGCATAGCCGCCCCAGGCCAGATAGGCCTTGGCCAGATCGCTGTCATCCCGCCAGCCTTTTTCGTCGATCAGGGCCTGCAGGCCGGCACCATAGGCCCCTGGTTTGGAGCCGAACACCCGCGCGGCGGCCAGTTCCGGGTCCTGGCCGTTTTTGCGAAGGCGCGCCCCATCGGCACGGGCGCGGGCAGCCAGGGGATTGTCCCGTTCGGTCTCATCCAACGCCGCGACCGCCCGGGCGGCGCTGTCGAACAGATCAATCTGGGTCGGAAACGCATCCCGGAAGAAACCGGAAATTCGCAGGGTCACATCCACCCGCGGGCGGTCCAGCATATGGATGGGAAGAATGTCGAAGCCAATGACCCGGCGCGAGGCCGGCTCCCATTTCGGCTGCACGCCCATCAAGGCCAAGGCCTGGGCGATATCATCGCCGCCCGTGCGCATATTGGCCGTGCCCCAGGCGCTGATGGCCAGTTGGCGGGGCCATTCGCCATGGGTTTGGCGAAATTCATCCACCAACAGTCCGGCGGATTTCCAGCCCAACTGCCAGGCCGCGGGCGTGGGCACGGTGCGGCTGTCCACGGAATAGAAATTCCGTCCCGTGGGCAGCACATCCAGCCGCCCCCGGGTCGGCGCGCCGGACGGTCCCGGCTGCACGAATTTGCCGTCCAGGCCATGGATCAGGGCCGAGATTTCCGCGCCTGGGCAGGCATCAACCATCGGCGCGACCGTCTCCTTGATGGCGCCAAGCACCGCGATAGTTGCCGTCCAGGCGGGGTCGGCGCATTGCTCGCCATCCACCAATGCAGCGGCCATTTCCTCTAAACGTTCTACCGTGTCGCCGTTACTGCGCCAATTGGTATCGGGCAATAAATCCCGTAGAACCTCTGGGCTCTCCCCCTGCCAGGTCTCGCCAAGGGTGCAATCGAGAGGGTCAAAGGTGAAGCCGAAGTCCGTTGCCAAGGCGCGGATCAGGGAGTTATTGCCAGGATCGTCCCCGCCCCCTCCGTCGCCATGGCGCGGCAGGCGCACCAGCGCCACCAGCAGGTCCCGGCGCAGGCGACCTTCCAACGGCGTGCCCAGAATATGCAGGCCGTCGCGGATCTGCATTTCTTTCAGGTCGCACAGATAATTATCCAGCTTGGCCAGAGCCGCCTCATCACCGTCGTCCGTGGCAATCCCGGCGTCCTTGTCCAGACCAATATCGCGGGTCAGATCCAGGATCTGCCGGCTCAACAGGCTCAGGCGGCGCGGATCAAGCCCCGAGGCCTCGTAGAATTCGTCCACCAACAGTTCCAGTTCCGCCAGGGGACCGTAACTTTCCGCCCGTGTCAGGGGCGGGGTCAAATGATCGACGATGACCGCCTGGGCTCGACGCTTGGCCTGGGTCCCCTCGCCCGGATCATTGACGATAAAGGGATATAGATGCGGCAGGGGGCCGAACACGGCTTCGGAAAAACAGCTCTGGGACAGGGCCAGGGATTTCCCCGGCAGCCATTCCAGATTGCCATGCTTGCCCATGTGTATGACGGCCTGAACGCCCACCTCTCGCCGCAGCCAGCCGTAAAAGGCCAGATAGCCATGGGGCGGTACCAGATCCGGGTCGTGATAGCTGGCTTTCGGATCTATGTGATAGCCCCGCGCCGGCTGCAATCCGATCACCACGTTGCCCTGATGAAAGGCCGAGAGGATAAAATCCTCCCCGACAACGAATGGATCGTCTTCGACTGGCCCCCAGCGCTGGAGCACCTGCTCCCGGAGGTCCGCCGGCAAGTTGGTGAAGAAGGTTTGGTAGTCGGCAACGGCATACCGGACGCCGCCCTGCTTTTGGGCCCGATCCGACAGGTCGTTGGTTGGCCCGGCGGCCAGTTTATGGATCAGATCATCGCCCTTGTCCGGCAGTTTCCCCACGTCATAGCCGGCGCCATCCAGGGCCCGTAACAAATTCAGGGCACTGGCCGGTGAATCCAACCCGACGCCGTTGCCCAGTCGGCCATCCTTGTTGGGGTAGTTAGCAAAAATCAAGGCCAGGCGGCGGTCGGGGGCTTTCGTGGCCGACAAGGTCAGCCAATTGGCCGCCAGATCACAGACGAAATCGATGCGGTCGGGCACGCCGCGATAGGCGATCACCGGCGATTGGGTGGCCGCATCGTACCGGGCCTCGGCCTTGAAGGACACGGCGCGGGAGATAATGCGTCCGTCCACTTCAGGCAGGGCCACGTTCATGGCAATGTCCCGCGCACTCAAGCCGTTCAGATTGTCCCGCCAGTCATCCTCCGTGCCGCCCGCGAATATCATCTGAATGACCGGCACGCCGGGCCGCTCCAGGGGCGAATCCGCGCGCTGGCCCGACGGCTTGGAGACGGCAAACCCGGTGGCGTTGAGGATCAGGCCGGGCGGCGCCTCGGCAAAGATGGCGTTGACGGTTTCCGCCGAAACGGCCTCCTTCAACGAGGCCACGAAGACCGGCAGGGGGTTCAGACCCCGTTGCAGCAGGGCCGCGATCACACCGTTGACCGGATCCAGATTGTCCGCCTGGAAATGCGCCCGGTAGAAGGTAATGGCCACGACGGCGGCGCCCGCCCGCCAATGGCCGGGCAGGTCCGACAGCGTTACCGCGCCATCTCCCGGCCAGTACAGCCCGGCCCGCAACAGGGGCGCGGGCTCCCGCCATTCGCACTCCCGCCATTCGCCTTTCCGCTGCAACAGCGTGGCGCCGTAGTTCAACAATTGGACGCCATTGTCCGGGCCGCCATGGACGAAATACTGCCAGATCCGGTGACAGGCCTCCAGCGGCAGGGTCGACAGCCCATGCAGCTCCGCATCGGGCTGATCGTCGCCGGGGACGATGGCCAGGGGGATCTCCAGGCGGCGGCAGCATTGCACCACCTGTTCCACGCCATAGGGCCAGTAATTCACCCCGCCCAGCAGGCGCAGGATGACCAATTTGGCCGCGCCGATGATGTCGCCAACGTACAGATCAACGGACATGTTATGGCCCAGGTTCATCAGGTTAGCCAGGCGCAGGCTGGGCAACGCTGGGGAGGTTTTCCGGTAGGCCGACGACAGCATCTGCAGATCGGTATCGGCGGCCGACAGAATGACCATGTCGCCCGGACTTTGGGCAAGATCCACCGCCTCCGATCCATCGGAAATGCCGCCCGGTTTTGCCGCCAACAGGTGCATGGCGCGGCTAGTCCAAAATCATGGCGCGGATCGCCGCCTCGTCCAGGCCGTGCAGGCCGATCACCACGAGATGGCTGGTGCGTGCCTCGTCCCCCGCCCAATCGCGGTCATAGTAATGTTGATAGCGGTCGCCGACGCCCTGGACCAACAGCCGCATATCCTTGCCCTCGACGGCCATGAAACCCTTCATGCGCAACACGCCATGGGCGGCGGCAGCGGCTCGCAGTTTGCCGACAAAGATTTCCGGCTCGGCAATGGCGCCAAACTGCAGCACGAAGCTATCGAAATCGTCATGCTCGTGATCGTCCTCGTCGTCGTGGATCGAGGGGCGGTTTTCCAGGTCGTCTTCCGCCGCCGCGCCCAGGCCCAACAATGTCTCGGCCGCGATGGCGCCATGTTTGGCTGGCACCACCCGGATCGACGGCCGCAACTCCCCTTGCAGGTCCTTGGCGATGCGCGCGGTTTCAGCCTCGCCCAATAGATCGGTCTTGTTCATCACCACCATGTCGGCGCAGGCCAATTGATCCGTGAACAGTTCGGCCAGGGGACTGTCATGATCCAAGGCCTCGTCCGCCTGGCGTTGGGCATCCACCGCCCCTGGATCATCGGCGAACAGCCCGGCGGCATAGGCCGGGCCGTCGACCACGGCAACCACGCCGTCGACGGTGATGCGGGTCCGGATGCCGGGCCAGTTGAAGGCCTTCAACAATGGTTTCGGCAGTGCCAAACCGGAGGTTTCGATAATGATGTGGTCGATGCCGCCTGGGCGGTCCAGCAAGGCCTCCATGGTGGGAATGAAGTCATCGGCAACGGTGCAGCAGATGCAGCCGTTGGCCAGTTCGACAATGTCTTCCTCCTTGCAGTCCTCGGCCCCGCAGGCCTTTAAGATGTCTCCATCCACGCCCACGTCGCCGAATTCATTGATGATCAAGGCCAGGCGTTTGCCGTTCGCGGTTTCCAACAGGTGGCGGATCATCGAGGTCTTGCCGGCGCCGAGAAAACCGGTGATGACGGTGGCGGGAACGCGTTGCAGGTCGTTCATTAACAATAATTCCTAAATTGGTTCGAGAGCCGGATTGCGGCCCTTCATGACAAGGGGCAGGCCGGCGGCAACAAACAGAACATTGTCGGCGGCGGCGGCGATTTGTTGGTTCATGAGGCCCGAGGCATCGCGAAATCGCCGGGCCAGGGCATTGTCGGGCACGATGCCCAGGCCGGTTTCGTTGGTGACCAGGACCAATGCTGCACGGACATCGGTGAAAACTCCGGCCAAGGCCTCTATTTCGGCCTCAACGTCCCTCTCGGCCAGCATGATATTGGTCAGCCACAGGGTCAGGCAATCCACCAGAATGGGTTGCCCGTTCGGCAATTGGCGGGACAGTTCCTGGGACAGATCGTGGGGTATTTCCACCGTGCGCCAGTTTTCGCCACGCCGGGCGCGATGGCTGGCGATGCGTTGACGCATTTCATCGTCATGGTCAGGGCCATGGTCAGCGCCATGGGCTTGGGCCGTGGCGATGTAGACGGCGGATTGCCCGCCCGCCCCGGCAATGGCCTCTCCCAGACGGCTTTTACCGGATCGGGCACCGCCCAGAATCAACGTGACCGCGTCCCGCCCCTGTGTTTGAATAGTGCCGTTCCCCATGGCGTGGCTCCCTCCCTCCGAGGATCAGTTGCAACAGGCCGCGCGCGTCTTCTGGCTTAGGGTCATTGGTCCCGGGGCCTTCCCGGTGGCTGGGCCACCAGTGGCATGATCCCGTTTCCTCGCCATTACAGTTGCGGGGGCAGCGCCGGATTTTGGGTTCTCGTCATCGCCGGAACCAAATCACCGTCTTCCGCGCCACGGCCGGCGCCAACCTAACAGTATTGCCAACCAGCGGCAATTATCGATTGCGTCGTCATGTGAGTTCTGACTCGCAATGGCGCCCGATGATCGTTAAAGCTATGCCGCGCTCCATTTCCCGTGTCCTGGATTAATTCATGCTCACCATTCTCGGCCTCGGTTTTCTGCTGGGGCTGCAACATGCCATGGAAGCCGATCATGTGGCCGCCGTGGCCGCCCTCACATCTGGCGACGGCGGTAGCGGGCGGCTGCGCCGGGCGCTCCGTCACGGCCTGTTCTGGGGTCTGGGCCATGCCCTCGCCCTGACCGCATTCGCGGGCCTCGTGGTTCTGGCACGGGGTCACATCCCCGGCGGATTGAGCCTGGTGTTGGAGTTGGCAGTCGCGGTGATGCTGATCAGCCTTGGCCTCATGGTGGTCTGGCGCGTGGTGCGGGAGCGGCTGCATTTTCATCTGCATCATCATGCGGACGGCAAGGTGCATTTCCATGCCCACAGCCACGCCGGCGAGCATCGGGCCCATGATACGAACCGCCACGATCATAATCACAGTCTCGATCATTGGGGCCACAACGTCCGGCGCAGCCTGATGGTCGGCATCATGCACGGGCTGGCCGGTTCCGCCGCCCTGATCGCCTTGGCCGCCCCGGGCCAGTGGCTCCAGGGGGTGGGGTTTGTCCTGCTGTTCGGCCTCGGCTCCATCGCGGGAATGGTGGTGTTGTCCTCCGTCATCGCCCTGCCCCTGGTCCTCTCGGGACGCCTGATGACCGGCCTGAACCGTGGTCTGCAATTGGGCATCGGGCTGTTTTCCATCGCCATCGGCGGCTATTACGCCTATGCCCAAGCGCCGACGCTCATGGCGGTGTTATAGTTTAGCTCTTGGCGATGTTTCAGCTTAGCGGCAGGGAAAAGCTGCCGCGAGCGCCCTGGCGATAAGATCCAATTCCGAAGCCTGTCTCACATGCGGATTATTTTTCAGCCACGCTCTCACGGACACCACCAACTGGCCTTTGGTGGTGCCATCGGGCGTACATATACCCAACCCCCGCATCTGCCGCCCATTGCCGCTATTGGTTTCGAGAATGGCGATGATCTTGCGGGCGCAATAGCTCTCGTCCCAGGTATTCGCACCGTCACGACAATACTTGTAAAGTTTATCGCCACTGGAGTCATTTTCCGCCCAGGCCGGCCCCGAATTCCCCATCAGGAAAACCAAAAGCATCACCAACCGCATTGATTTTCCTTCCACCTTGGAGTTATCCCACCCGACAACGCGAAACACACAATTGGTTCCAAATAAAGGTAGGGTAAACTTTTTAGCGATGGTCGGGGAGAGAGGATTCGAACCTCCGACCCTCTGCTCCCAAAGTAGAAATTAATTCAATGAAATCAAAGGGGCTAGCCAATATTCTTACCTTGTACATACATATATGTACCATGGGGTTACGGGGCAGTGGCTAACTTTTTTTAGTGCCCTAACCGTACTATAATCGCCGTCACGACGCCGCCCCCATCGCGTGGTATTATGCAGCCATGGCTAAGCGGATTGACATTGGGCGCGGCTTCGCCGCAGTGATGAACCACCTTGAACCGGGGCCGATTGGTTTTAGGATGGCGCGCGCGGAATGCAGTTCCTTCCATCTTGCATTTTTACGACGACCAGTAATGTTTCGCCAAACAGGGCGGTGGGGGAACCTGCCGCCCTTTTTCTTTGGCCGCTACAGGGCTACCTTCTAGGGCGCCAGGGTATCAACCGCCCGCCACTTTCCGCCGTACGCCCTTAGTTCTTACACACGACCTCAATATCAACGTCGATTATCCAATCAGTCATCAATTATAGCTACTGCCCGGGTCCAGCCGGCCGAGGCTCCCCTGATCTTCATGGGGAAGCATGCGACGGTGAAGCCGGTGTCGGGCAGGCTTTCCAGGTTATGAAGTTTCTCCAGATGGCAGTAGCCGATGTTGCGGCCCGCTCTGTGCCCTTCCCAGATAATCTCGGCGTTCTTGCTTTCTTGATAGCGTTCAGTGGTGAAGCTGAACGGGGCATCCCAGGACCAGGCATCAGTACCCGTCAGGCGAACGCCACGCTCCAACAGATACATGGTCGCATCAAGACCCATGCCGCAGCCACTATCGACATAGCTATCGCCACCAAAAGCGGCGCCGGCGGCGGTATTGACCACAACAATTTCCAAGGGCGAAAGGTCATGGCCGATACGCGTCAGTTCGGCTTCCACGTCATCTGCCGTGATGACATAGCCATTTTCGAAATGCCTGAAGTCAAATTTGACACCCGCCTGGAAGCACCATTCAAGGGGCACCTCATCGATGGTGATAGCGCGCTGCCCACCATCCATGGTTGAGGCAAAATGATAAGGGGCATCAAGATGAGTGCCATTATGGGTGGACAGGGCGACATTTTCCACTGCCCAACCCTCACCGTCCGGCAGGTCCGCCTTTGCCAGGCCCGGAAAGAACGCCGTCATGCCGGCGACGGAGGCCTGATGATCAATGTATTCAATTCTTGGCCGAAATCCGATCGGGTCAGATATCACGTCGTTCTCTAAATAAATGGAGATGTCTACAATTTGTCTGGCCATTCATGCCCCCGTTTTACTCATTTCAATAGTGACAAGAATTTAATTGTCAAGCTCCGGATAGGCCAGTCCTAGGGCATCAAATTTCCAGCCGCCAGCCCAAATCACCGGATTTGGCCCAAGGATAGAAGCCAATGGCTAGCCACCATCAATCTCGGCTACAGTTCTCCAATGCGCACCCTGATCGCAACCCTGATCGCCCTCATGCTGTTCGCCACGACGCCCGTGGTGGCAGGGGACTGGCATAATGGGTTCGCGGCCTACAATGCGGGTGACTACCAGAATGCTTTCCGACTGTTGGAGCCGCGCAAGGGGACGCTATCGGCAAAAAAAGCCAAGGGAGAATTAACCAAACTCATGACCCCGGCCCAGATCGTCGAGGCGCAAAAGCTATCGCGCGAACTTTGGGAAAAGTACGTCGTGCCGTTCCAGAAGGACTAGCTGAATGCACGCTCTGATCACCATCATCACGCTAGCGGTTCGCCGCTGAAGGGTTGAAGTTGCTAGCCCGGTCGTCGCGGCCTGTCGGCGCCAGTTCGCTAGCTGGATCGCCGGCGATGCGGGTTGCCTGCAGGACACGCGGTTTGTTGAAGTCATACGGTCGCGCGCGGTGCATGACACAGCGATTGTCCCAGATGATCAGGTCGCCGACGGCCCAGTTGTGGGTATAGACCCGCGGTAGCTGCGCGGCGCGCTCGATCAGGCTATCGAGCAGTTTCAGGGCCTCATCATCTTCCATGCCGGGGATACGGTAGGTGTGGCGACCGATGCAGAGCACTTTGCGGCCCGTCACCGGATGAATCTTGACGAGAGGACGCAGCGGCGCGCCCTTGTCGTGATAGCCATAGCCCGATCCCGTCTCAACCTTGTAGCCGATCTTCGCCTGTGACGCGTAGAGCGAGTGATAGGCAGACAGGTCCGCGATCCGTGCCTTGGTAACGTCGTCCAGCACGTCGTAGCCGGCCCGCATGTCGGCCAATTCGGTTTCGCCGTCTTCCGGCGGCACGACCAGCGCAGACAATAGACCGGCCTTCGCTGCAAGCGGCATATAGGTGCTGTCGAGATGCCAGCCCTCGTTGCCGCGCAGGGCTTTGAAGCGGAACTCGTCCGGCTTCATGACCGATCCGTCAGTATTTTTGTTGGAAATCTGCACGCCTTCCTTACCTTCGCGCAGGATTTCGATTTCGCCGAAGCGCTTTCCGAAGGCAACCTGGTCAGCGTCGCTGAGATGCTGTCCCGGAAAGACCAGCGCCGCGTATTCATGGAAGGCGTCCTCGACTATACGCCAAGTCGCGTCGTCCAGGTTGCTCAGATCGATATCGGTTATCGTCGCACCAAGGGTCAAGCCTTCATGCGGTGAGATGGTGGGCGCCATGGGTCACTCCTGCGTCGCGCTATTGTCAGGTTGATCCAGTATGAGCGGTAGCACGCGCTCGGCGCAAGTTTGAATTAGCGGACAATGACGAAGACTTCGTCTTCATGCCTGATGAGGTAATGTCGACGGTCGAAGCAGCCGCCGAAGAAAAGGAAATCGGAATGTGCGAAATGATGAAATTAATTTTCGTGCAGTGGTATGAGCAACAATCACACGGCGGCAATCGCCCACACTAACAGCGTCAAAGTTCAGCACGGGACAGGACGACATGAAGCTCGCGGACAGCGAAACAAGCGTACCGGGCGCGCCAGCGCGAGGCCGCGGCGGTCTACGAACGGGTATCCTTTTTATCCTGGCCTCGGGTTTCACCTTCGCCATGCTCGACACCGCCGCCAAATACCTAAGCGGGGAATTGCACGTAATGCAGGTGGTGTGGGGCCGTTATATATTCTCGCTGGCGCTGCTGCCGTGGATTATCGGTCGGCTCAACCCGATCCCGATTGCGCATACGAGCAATCTAAAATTACAAGTCGTGCGCTCGCTGCTGCTGCTGGCCGCAACCATTTTCTTCTTCACGGCGATCCGTTTCATGCCGCTCGCCGACGCCACCGCGATCGCCTTCGTCTCGCCGCTGCTGCTGACCGTACTGTCAATTCCCCTGCTCGGTGAAAGCGTGGGTTTGCGGCGCTGGGTCGCAGTGGCGGTGGGCCTGACCGGCGCCCTAATCATCATCCGACCGGGCCTGGGCGTGGCCAGCTGGGCGACCCTTTTGCCGCTCGCCACCGCATTTACCTATACGCTTTACCAGATCGGAACGCGTAAGCTCACCGCGACCGACTCGACCGCGACGATCTTCCTTTATACCGGCGTCGTTGGCGCTCTGGTAATGAGCGCCGTGGTGCCCTTCTTCTGGAGAACGCCGAGCTCAAGCGGCTGGCTACTGATGATGGGGACCGGCGTGCTCGGCGGCCTCGGCCATTATCTGATCATTCAGGCGTTCGCCCGCGCG
>JAYGEA010000257.1:0-3173 GCA_046582635.1 Alphaproteobacteria bacterium | reverse complement strand
ATTGGCCAAGGATTGGGAAAAAACAATCGCTTCCGCCGAAGCTTGGCTCCTCATCGCCCATATCAGGCTCGTCACTCGGCGCCTCGCAAGATATTGTTATGAAACATAGAGTTTCGAGTCAGACTCTCATAGAAACTAGACCACTTATGGCGAAATGGTCATAATGACCCTATCTGGCTAGTGGTTCCCACCTAACGGAAGAGTCCGTTTAGGGATTCCCGAAGCGTCGCGCATTTGCGAGTCTGGCGCATGCGTACTGGAACCACGATCAAAGTCGGTTCCTCGGATCGTCTTCGTCTTGAAGGGATTGTCGGGGACCGTAGTGCCGCCCAGAAAGCCGTCCACATCATCCTCGACAACTACGCCGTCCATAAGCATCCAAAGGTCCGCGCCTGGCTTGATCGCCACAAACGGTTTGTCTTCCACTTCACGCCAACCTGCCTCCTGGCTCAACACCGTCGAGGGCTTCTTCGCCAAACTTGCAAGACGGCGGCTCAAACGCGGCGTCTTCCACTCTCTCGTCGATCTCCAGGCCACCATCAATCGCTTCGTCGCCGAAACCAACAAAAAACCCAAAACCCTTTACATGGACAGCCGATCCAGACAAAATCATCGCTGCCGTGAAAAGAGGGTACCAAGCGTTAGACTCCATCCACTAGATTTACACTAGGGCAAGTCAAGTGCTTCAAGTTGCAAGAAATATTCGTCAGAAGTTTCGTTTAGGCGCATTTAAGTCCTGGTTTGGACGCGGTAGGGGCATCGGATTATTGTTGCTTCTTTTATTAATTGGTATCCGGTCATGGGATCCGTTGGCAGTTCAGGTACTGCGTTTTAAGACCTTTGACTTTTACCAAAACCTGCAGCCACGAGTAGTGCCTGATGGGGGACTTCCATATTGTGGCGGCTGCCGTGTCGTCATTGTTGATATTGACGAGAAGAGCCTGAAAGCGCAGGGGCAATGGCCTTGGCCACGACATGTACTTGCAGATCTTGTTATAAAATTGAACAAATTGGGTGCTGCCGTAATTGGATTCGACATCATTTTTCCTGAAGAGGATCGTTTATCCCCCCATCTTTTTGCCAAGAGCACTGCAAATCTGAGTAAGTCGACTTTCGACGAATTATCCCACATGCCAAGCAATGACCAAATATTTGCAAGTGCAATTAAGGGAAGGCGTGTGGTGCTTTCACAAAGTGGGATAAACCAAACAGAAAAGGAGCACCGTGGGTTTCCAAAACTCATTTCAGCAGCATTTATTGGCGGTGACCCTCGAGCCGTAATAGTGAAATACCCAAGTCTGCTGCGCAATATACCCGTTTTGGAAAATTCGGCCGACGGTCTGGGAATTATTTCTATTAATTCGGAGCTTGATGGCGTGGTACGGCGTGTGCCGGCGATCGTCGCCGTCGGGAGTAAGGTTCATTCTGCCCTTCCTATTGAAATGCTGAGGGTTGCAGTTCAGCTTTCAACCGGGAAGCGTCGTAGCCTGATCGTGCGGTCAATCAAAGAGGCGGCAACTGGAAATATCTTAGTGAAGAAGGTTCAGCTATCGCGCAACTTCTCTCTGCCGACTGACCGTCGGGGAAATATCAACATATTTTTTCGACCGCATGACCAAGACTTATACGTATCCGCAACAGATATTCTCAGCGAAAAAACACCAGCGAAAAAGATATCTGCAAATTTTGTGCTTATTGGAACCAGTGCACTTGGCTTAAAAGATATTAGGTCTACGCCATTAGACGCGTCTATTCCTGGTGTCGAAATTCATGCCAATGTCTTAGAAAATGTTCTAACAGGAAATCAATTGTCACGACTTCCGGACTCCACCGGGATAGAGATTTTAGAGATATTTCTAGCTGGTATTCTATTAATAATATTAGTGCCAATTACTGCTGCTTACTGGTCTTTTATCGTTGTTA
Organism: Alphaproteobacteria bacterium; assembly: GCA_046582635.1. GTDB lineage: Bacteria > Pseudomonadota > Alphaproteobacteria. The sequence continues at coordinate 1,250 of JAYGEA010000257.1, read as the reverse complement.
TATCATCGCTGGCTATTTTAGGCAGTTATACCTGGCAGAAATACCAAGCACAGGAATTAATTGATCTTTCCTACCCCATACTGTCTACCTTCCTAATTTATGCCGTTTTGGTTCTAATGAATTATGCCAAGACGTCTTCCGAAAAGCGTCAAATTCGGCGTGCATTTAGCCAGTATCTTTCACCGGCCCTGGTCAAACAGGTGGCGGACGAGCCTGAACGTTTGCAGCTAGGCGGGGAAATGCGTGATATGACTTTCCTTTTCTGCGACGTACGTGGTTTCACAACTATTTCAGAAAGTTACAAGAGCAACCCACAGGGCCTGACCCGGCTGATCAATCGGTTGCTGACACCAATGACCGACGTAATTCTGGCCCGAAGCGGCACAATCGATAAATATATGGGCGATTGCATCATGGCATTCTGGAATGCTCCACTTGACGACTCTGGTCATGTCAAGCACGCATGCGAGTCGGCGTTGACCATGCATCACGAACTGGACGAATTGAACCGGGAACTCGAGGAAGAAGCGCGTGCGGAAGGCAAGGAACCACAGCCGCTAAAAGTAGGCGTCGGGCTCAACACGGGCGAATGTGTCGTTGGCAATATGGGTTCGGAGCAGCGTTTCGACTATTCGGTGCTTGGTGATGCCGTCAACCTGGCGTCGCGTCTGGAGGGCCAGTCAAAGAACTACGGCGTCGACATCGTGATTGGTGAAAATACTTACGAAATCGCCAAGCAGAGCTTTGCCACCATCGAACTCGATTTGATCGCAGTGAAGGGCAAGGAAGAGGCCGTGCAGATTTACGCTCTGCTAGGTGACGAGAAACAGAAGGATGACGCTTCGTTCCAGAAATTATGTGAACAGCACGAAGCCATGCTGCGGACCTATCGCGCACAGGACTGGGACGGCGCGCGCAGGCTGGTTGAGGACTGCCGGTTACTAGATACACGGCTGGAGATCCTCTATGAAATGTACGACGAACGCATCGACCAGTATCTGCAAGAGCCGCCTGGGGAGGACTGGGGTGGTGTCTATGTAGCAACGACAAAATGAAGAAAAATCATTCCAAGAAAATTGCCGAAATTTCTATCTTGTCGCGAGAAAATCTTAGAAAATTTACCGTTAATGAAGAGCGGTAACCGGAATGTTCATGAATGGGCCAATCAAATACTCAAGAACCGATCGGTCTCCTGTGCGTATGCTGCATGTCACCTGAATTCCTGGTAGCAACGGGTATGTTTTACCTTT
>JAYGEA010000181.1:0-20738 GCA_046582635.1 Alphaproteobacteria bacterium | reverse complement strand
GGTGAGACCATGCGCGACAAGAGCGGTCGTTTCATACCCGGCATAAGCGGCAATCCCAGCGGCCGCCCCCGTGAGGTCGGCAATGTGCGTGAGTTGGCTCGCGAGTACACCGAAGACCTTCTCGCAACCGACGGCCTCTAGGTCACGAACCTGGGCCTCGAACATACGGCCCTTAGTGCCGTCATCACCAACAAATTATCAGATCACAGTGTGGGACCAATTGTGGGACTAGTCATGGACCAGAAAAAATATACTAATTATAACAGTACTTTGCAGCATACGAATGGCGGATGCGGTGGAAGCCGTCGGGCAGGCCGTGGAGGAGGAAGCAGCGCATGAACTTATCAGCCTTGAGCGCCATCACCTTGGTTTTGTTGTTCTGGCGGTAATCACGCCACTGGAAGCGGACCTCGTTGCCGTCCATGGCCACCAACCGGCTGTTGGCGATGGCGACACGGTGCGTATAGCGGGAGAGATAGGCGAGGACTTGTTCGGGCGAACCGAATGGCGGCTTGGCGTAGACCACCCAGTTGATTTTGCGCAACGGTGCCAGATGGGCGGCGAACGCGCCCGGCCCGGCAAGCTCGGCAAGCTCGCCGAAGAACTGTAGCTGGCCGGCATCAAACGCCGCCAGCAACTGTTCCAGGAACAGCCGTCGATAGAGCCGTGAGAGCACATGGATGGGTAGGAAGAAGTTCGGGCGGCAGGCGATCCATTGCCTCTCATTCCCTTCGGGGCCGGTCGGCGCCACGCCACCGCCGGGTACGACACAATGGAGATGTGGATGATGGCCGAGGGTCTGCCCCCATGTATGCAGAATGGCGATGAAGCCGATCCCGGCACCCAGGTGTCCTATGCCGGTCCGGGGGTCGGCGGCGATGGTGCGCAAGGTCTCGGCGGCGGCCCTGAAGAGAATGGCATAGACCTTTGCCTTGTTCTGATAGGCGATGGCCGCGATCTCCGCCGGCAGGGTGAAGACCACATGGAAGTAGGGTACGTCCAACAGATCGGCTTGCCGGTCGGCCAGCCATGTGGCCTGAGCCAACCCCTGACACTTCGGACAATGGCGGTTGCGGCAGGAGTTGTAGGCGATGCGGTCATGACCGCAGTCATTACAGGCCTCGACATGGCCGCCGAGTGCCGCCGTGCGGCAGGCCTCAATGGCGGCCATGATCCGGCGTTCAACACGGCCCATGTGGCCATCATGGGCGGCCCGATAGGCACCGCCATGACGGCGGAAGATATCCGCAACCTCCAAAGCCGGGCGCATATCCCGAGGTCAGGCCGGCGGCACCACTTCCAGGTTCAAGCGTTCCAGGGGACTTTCGGTGGCCCGTATGGTATGGCTCGCCACTTCTGTATAGCGGGCCGTGCTCGAGAGATTACTGTGTCCAAGCAGCACCTGGATGATGCGGATATCAACACCGTTCTCCAGCAGATGGGTGGCAAAGCTGTGGCGCAGGGTATGCACGGTGACGCGCTTGGTGAGCCCCGCCGCCGCTGTCGCCGAGCGGCAGGCCGCGTACAGGACTTGCGGGTCGATCAGTTTGCTCCCATTGCGGCCGGGAAACAGCCATTCCCCCCGCTGGTGTCGCCGGGCCAGGCGCCAGTAGGTGCGCAGGATGATCAGCAGCCGGGGCGACAGCATGACGCTGCGATCCTTCGCTCCTTTGCCGTGATGCACCTGGATCAGCATCCGCAGGCTATCGATATCCGCCACCTTCAGGCTGACCGCTTCCGAGGCGCGTAATCCCGCCCCATAGGCCGCCGTCAACGCGGTGCGCGTCTTCAGGCTTGGCACCGCCTCGAGAAAGCGCACCACCTGATCCGCCGCCAGGATCACGGGCAGCTTGCGGGGCGTGCGGGCATAAGCAATACGTTCCGGGATCTCGGCCCGGTTCAGCGTGACGCCGTAGAAGAACCGCAGGGCGCAGACCGTCTGATTGAGCGATGGCCAGGAAATCCCCTGGCTGACCAGATAGACCTGATAGGACCGCACGTCCTCCTCATCCAGCCGATCCGGCGAGCGGCCATAATAACGGCTGAACTTCCCAACCGCATGCAGGTATGATCGTTGCGTGGCCGGCGAAAGATTGCGCACCGTCATGTCTTCGGTCATACGGCGGCGCAAGGGACTATGTTGTGGGCGCGGTCGTGTGTTCACGCGTGAGGTCGTCTCGGTCATTGGATGGTCTCCTGATCCAGGGTTCAGAGCTGCAACACTCAAAACCCTTCCATCAGGAGACCAAACCCGCCAGACCCATCATAAAAATCCCGCGTTAGCGGGTTCGTTCAATCAAAATCGCAAGGAAAGCACGGCCAAACCATCACTTTCTTGCAATTAGGAATGCTTCAAATCAAAGAAAACCGCAAGCGTATCAAGGCTTTTAGAGTTTTTAACAGACGACTTTCGAGCCTGCCTTCGGCGCTACGGCCGTCGGCGGCCCGACCCTCGATCAGCTTCGGAACTACCAACTGACCCAAGGCATCGACAAGGGCATGGATCTTCGTATTCAGGCCGCCCCGCGAGCGACCCATGCAACGGGACCGGAGATCCTTTTTTTACCGTCCGCGGCATGTAGATGGACGCGTATAGACGGGGCGTCGATCATCTGTATATCGTGCCGAAGGCGCCCTCGCGGCGCGACGGGTCTCTGAAACGATTTATATGGGTCTCAAAATCCGTACTTTGGTATGAATATTAAGATTTTTCAATCACTAGTAGTTGCGGTCCGTCCGGTTTGTCGGCATCTTCCGGCGATAGAGAGATAATCCGATGGCCATGTTCGCGCACGGAACGAGGGACATTTTGTAAAGGCTCCACACCCTGCAACCGAATGATCGCCCGATCGCCTGATAACATCTTTTCAAACAATAACTTGGTGCGCACAAAGGTCATTGGGCAAATCTGGTCCGTTATGTCCAAAAAATGTTCAGATACGTCGGTTTTCATAATAATATTCCAAATACTCGATATATTGTCGGATGAATTCTATTTTTCTATTGCCAAAACAGAGGCATAATCTTAGAATAATGCCGACATTATATAATTTGTGCATTTTTACGAAAAAAATCTTACTTGAGGGGGCCAATTATATGGCTGAACAAACCGCCGATCTGAGCGAACTATTGGCATTAACTGCTGATATAGTTGCTTCACACGTTTCAAACAATGGTGTTCCAGTCAGTGAACTGCCGCAATTGATCCAGCAGGTTTACGCTACCTTGGCGGAACTTGGCAAGGAAGTCCCGCCGGTGGCGGAAAAACCACAGCCCGCCGTTCCGATCCGCAAGTCCATCACGCCCGACTATATTATCTGTTTGGAAGATGGCAAGAAACTGAAAATGCTGAAACGGCATCTGAAAACCGCCTACGACATGACCCCGGATCAGTACCGCGAACGCTGGGGTCTGGCCTCGGACTACCCCATGGTGGCGCCGAATTACGCTGAGCAGCGGCGGGAACTGGCCAAGAAAATCGGCCTGGGCACCTCTAGAAGCCGCCGCAGCGCGGTCTAGTTCGCGGCCGCGGGCGTAATCGGGCCTGTGACGCCAAATGTCGATCCGGATCGAACGGCTTTGCCAGGAACGCGGCCTGCGCATGACCGGGCAGCGGCGGGTGGTGGCCCAGGTCCTCTCGGAGGCGGATGATCATCCCGATGCCGAGGAAATTTATCGCCGTGGCAGCCTGCTTGATGCCAGAATTTCCATTGCCACGGTCTACCGCACCCTGCGCATTTTCGAGGAGGCGGGCATCCTGCAGCGCCTGGAATTCGGCGATGGCCGCGCCCGCTATGAAATTGCGGAACGGGACCATCACGATCATCTGATCGATACCGCCAGCGGCGCCGTCATCGAATTTCAGGATGCGGGTTTAGAGGCGCTGCAAGAAAAAATCGCCGCCCAACTGGGCTATCGGCTGGTTGGCCATCGGATGGAGCTATACGGCCTGCCATTGAAAACAGATGATAATGGCGGCGGTGACGGTGGTGACGGTGACGATGGTGACCGGGGCTAGGCCGGCGCCCGGAGCATTGCCGAATATATCCAATTGGCAACTGCGTTGTGGGGGGCATTGTGGGGGGCGTTGCCGGTTGGGGAAGCGGCCTGATTTTTCAGGTTGACGGCGGTCTGTTTTCTTGACTATTTGCGCCGGATTGATAGTGTTTTCCCCGTGGACATAGTGTGGAGCGCGGTAAGGGAATGAACCAACATCGCCAGCGCCGGGTTTTGCGCCCTGCGTGCGTGCGTGACGGCAATATCAGACGCCAATCCGACCACCGGGATGCCAACTTGGATACCGGTGTGGACACCGGTATTGGTGGTTAGTTTGGTTGCGGCGTTTGCGAATGCGTTTGGCCTCCCTTGCCCCGGAATTTCATTGCCTAAAAAACTCTTTATCCGCACCTATGGCTGCCAGATGAACGTCTATGATTCGGACCGCATGGCCGATGTCCTCGCGCCCCTTGGCTATACCTCCGTGGACGGGCCGGAGGAAGCGGACATGATCATCCTCAACACCTGTCACATCCGTGAAAAGGCGGCCGAAAAAGTCTATTCCGAACTGGGCCGACTGCGGCAAATGAAAGAGGCCCGGGCCGAGACCGAGCCTGACCGGCCGGGTCCCTTGCTGGCCGTGGCTGGTTGCGTGGCCCAAGCCGAAGGGGCCGAAATGCTGGCCCGCGCGCCGTTCGTGGACATTGTCTTCGGGCCGCAGACCTATCACCGCCTGCCCGAAATGATCGCCAAGGCGGAACGGTCGGCCGAGCGGACGGCCAAGCCAGGTGGCTACAACGGCGGCCGCAATGGTGGCCGCCACGGCAGGCGGGGTGCGGGTATTCTGGATACGGAGTTTCCGGAAGAGGGAAAATTCGACCATTTGCCCAACGCCCAGCCAAAACAACATGGTGCCGGCTGCACGGCCTTTCTGACCATCCAGGAAGGCTGTGACAAATTTTGTACTTTTTGCGTGGTGCCCTATACCAGGGGTGTCGAGTTCTCCCGTCCGGGACAGGCCGTAGTGGCGGAATGCCGCCAGCTGGTCGACAGTGGCGTGCGCGAAGTCACCCTGCTGGGCCAGAACGTCAATGCCTATCACGGGGCGGCACCGGGGGCTGGGAATTGGGATCTGGCGGAATTGATCGCCCAACTGGCGGTGATCGAGGGCCTGGAACGCATTCGCTATACCACCTCGCACCCCCGCGATATGACTGATCGTCTGTTCGAAATTCACGGCACCTGTGACAAGCTGATGCCCTATTTGCATCTGCCGGTACAGTCCGGATCGGATCGCATTCTGGCCGCCATGAACCGGGGCTACACGGCGGCCGATTACCACGCGGCCATCGCCCGGCTGCGCCGGGTTCGACCCGACATTGCCCTCTCCGGCGATTTTATCGTCGGTTTCCCGGGCGAGAGCGAGGCCGATTTCGAGGCGACCATGGAACTGGTGGCCGAGGTGGATTACGCCCAGGCCTATTCTTTCAAATACAGCCCCCGCCCCGGTACCCCGGCCGCGCTGCTGGACAATCAGGTGCCGGGCGATGTGGCCGCGGCGCGGCTGCAACGCTTGCAGGACCTCCTGAATCAACAGCAACAGGCCTTCAACCAGCGCATGGTCGGTCAGCGGCTGCCTTTGTTGCTGGATCGTGCGGGCCGCCGGTCCGGTCAACTGGTGGGGCGCAGCCCTTATATGCAAGCCGTACACCTGGATGGGGGATTGGAATTGCTGGGACGAATCGTTGAGGTGGAGATCACCGCCGCCCACGCCAACAGTCTGGCGGGCACATTGACCCCAACCCGTGCCGCCCGGCAGAGACCGATGAAGCCGCGGATGGGACGGGTGTCTTGAACGTCGTGACAAACGGTGGCGAGCCGGCCATGGTCATCGAGTTTGACGACACCCGGTTGCTGGCGCCACTGTTCGGCGCCCATGACCGCCATTTGGCCCGCATCGAACAGCGCCTTGGCCTGTCCCTGGTACCCCGTAGCAATCGCGTCGCCATCCTGGGGGAGGCCTATGCCGCGGACGTGGCCCGCGCAGCGCTGGAGGATCTGTATCAACGTTTGAAGTCCGGGTTGGAGGTTACGGCGGCGGATGTCGACGGCGCCGTGCGCATGGCCGAGGCGCAGCCGCGGGATGTTTCTGAAAACAGTGCCGCGCCCAAAGGTGCCACCGGTAAAAGTGTCACTGGCGCCCGGGCGAAAAGCAAACGTCCGAAACGCCGCGCCACCCGCCGCACAACCGGTTCCGAAGATACCCTGATCAACACTCAGAAAAAGTTGATTACGCCGCGATCGCCGACCCAGGCGGCCTATGTGGACGCCATGCGCAAACACGATCTGGTTTTCGGACTGGGCCCGGCTGGCACCGGCAAAACCTATCTGGCCGTGGCCGTCGCCGTCTCCATGCTGTTGGAGGACGCGGTGGAGCGCATCATTTTGACCCGGCCGGCGGTGGAGGCGGGAGAACGCCTGGGCTTCCTGCCCGGCGCCTTGGAGGAAAAGGTCGATCCCTATATGCGGCCCATGTACGATGCCCTGTACGACATGATGCCCGGTGATCGGGTGTTGCGCCGCCGGGATGCCGGCGAGATCCAGGTCGCGCCCCTGGCCTATATGCGCGGGCGCACCCTGTCCAACGCCTGTATCATCCTGGACGAGGCCCAAAACACCACGCCGATGCAGATGAAGATGTTCTTAACCCGCATGGGTGAAAATAGCCGCATGGTCGTGACCGGAGATCCGACCCAGGTTGATCTGCCCGCCGGGACCCGTTCGGGCCTGCAGGACGCCTTGGAAATCCTGGACGGCGTAGACGATATCAAGATGATCCGCTTCACGGCGGACGACGTGGTGCGCCATCCCCTGGTCGCCTCCATCGTGCGGGCCTACGACAAAAATTCAGGTGACCGGAGGGACTGATGCAAGGCGGCGGCGATATAGTAAACCCGCAAAGTGATGGCGGGCCAGTGGGCGGCGGACCCGTGGGGCCAGGCGCCTTGGCCGATACGCGGGCAGCCCTGCGCCAAGCGGCCCAGGCGGCCCTTGCCGATAGCCGTTGGCACGGCTGGCGGCCCCTGCTGGATCTGACTGCAGTAGCCTGTTTCGTCGTGGTGATGACCGTGCTGTTGATCCAGCCGGGCGGTGGCAAGGTGCCCCATCCGGATGTGGATACCGTGGCGCAATCAACTATCCGGGCAGGCCGGGATGTCCTGGTCGAGGACCAGGCCGCGACCCAGTCCCGCCGGGCAGAGGCGGTGGCCGGGGTGGTGGAGATTTTCGACTATGATTCCGATCTCTACTTCGGCCTTGGCGATGGCGTGTTCAAGGCCGTGGCGAACATGGAACGGCTGCAGCGGGACGGCAAGGCATCGCCGGCCGACCGCCGGGCCGCATTCCAGGCGGGCATCGGCTTTGCCGTCAATGCCGGTGTCTTTGCCCTGATTGAAGGCCTGGATGATCCCTCGGATGTTGCCCTGGCGATCAATTTCTTTTTAAACATGGGGCTGGACCGCAATGTCATCGCCGACCGCGGTGCGCTGCCAAAGGGCCGGGGCCTGGAGATCTGGGATCTGGGTTTGCAACTGGGCACGCGCCGGGACAACGCGGCGGGCATCATTGATCTGCGCCAACTGCGCCGCCTGATGACCGCCCGGGCCGGCGATGCCCCCTATGGCGGCGCCCGCATCGTGCGCAGTTGGATATTGGCGGCGGCTCAGGAACTGGCCCGGCCTAATCTGAAGCCTAACCAAGTGGCCAGCGAAAAACGGCGCCAGGCGGCACTGGTGGCGGTGGAGCCGGTCTTTCTGCGCATCAAGGCGGGCGAAGTGATTGTGCGCCGCGGCGACCGGGTCACGGCGGCGGCGTGGCGGCGCATCGGGATCTTGAATGAGAATGCCGGCGGCCGTCGGGTCTGGCGCGAGATGATCGCCATGGCGGCACTGTTATGCGGCTTTCTTTTGCTGGGCGCGGTGTTTTTCAGCCGGGCCCGGGTACCCTTCAGCTTTGGCCGCAAGTCGTCTTATCTGACCCTGGCCATTGTCGCGGCGACCACCGCCATCGGCGTGGCGATGTTCTATGCCGGCCAGGGATTCGCCGAGGGCATGGGCTTTGACCCCGACGCCGCGGCCTATTTCGTGCCCCTGGCCTTGGCCACGGTTCTGGTCTCGCTGCTGGTGGATGCCCGGACCTCGTTGCTGGTGGGCGTGGCCTTGACGCTGTTCATCGCCTATCGGGTAAATGGCGATCTGTGGCTGGTGACCAACTATATCGTCGGCGTCCTGGTCGCCGGCATTGCCGCCCGCCGCAGCCGCCGGCGGATTGATTTGTTACGTATCGGCCTGGTGGTGGCCTTGGCCCAGGCGGCCATGGTGCCGGTGACGGTGACCTTGGCCGGTCACGGTATGGGCAGTGAACATTTGCCTCTGTTACTGGGCGCCGTGGTCTCGGGCCTGTTGGTGGGCGTGGCTACGCTGGGTCTGCTGCCGGCCTTTGAATGGCTGTTTGACGAGACCACGGATACCCGCCTGTTGGAACTGGCCTCGGCCGATAATCCATTGTTGAAGGAACTGGCCCTGAAGGCGCCGGGAACCTATTACCATTCCACCATGGTCGCCAATCTGGCCGAGGCCGGAGCCGAAGCGGTGGGCGCCAATGGCCTGATGTGCCGGGTCATGGCGCTGTATCATGATATTGACAAATTGCAGCGGCCCGCCTATTTCATGGAGAACCAGCGCGGCGACGACAATATTCACCTACGCCTGTCCCCCGACGTCTCGGCCCGGGTAATCTTCCACCATATTCTCGACGGCCTGGAAATGGCCCGCAAGGCGAAATTGGGCCGCCTGATCCTGGAGGGCATTGCCCAGCATCAGGGCACCACCTTGTTGCGGGTGTTTTACGAGCGGGCCCGGGCCCAGGGTTACAACGGCCCGGAAGAAGACTACCGCTATCCCGGCCCCAAGCCGCAACGGCGCGAGGCGGGCATTTTGTTGCTGGCCGACTCGATCGAGGCCGCAACCCGCGCCCTGAAGGATCCCACCGCCGCGAAGGTTGGCGAACGGGTCCGCCAAGTGATCGAAATGCGGGTCGGCGATGGCGAGCTGGATGACTGCAAGCTGACGCTGAAGGATCTGGCCGAAATCGAGGCGACTTTTACCCGCACCCTGACCTTGGGGGTCTTTCACAATCGCGTTGACTATCCTCCGATGGCAAGCCCCGGTGGTTTGCCGCACAAAGATGAAACAACAAGCGACACGGAAACCAATGTTGACGGAAATCATCGTGTCCACCCCCTGCCGGGTGTGGCTGACCGACCTGCCTGATGCCGCCGCGACTGCTGACCGGGTCGTGGGCGCCGCCCTGTCCGCCGCTCCCTCCGCCGCGCTGTCCGCCACTCCGTTTGATGCCGTCTCTGTATCCGGTTTGACCGGGGCAGAGGTTGAAATTGGCGTGACCCTGACCAATGATGAGGAGATGCGTCGTCTGAACCTGCAATACCGGGGCAAGGATAAAGCCACCAATGTTTTGTCCTTTGTGGGGGAGGACTTTGGCGGTAACGATACACCGGCCCATGGCGGGCCATTGCTGTTGGGCGACATTGTCCTGGCCCACGGCGTGGTCGCGGCGGAGGCTGACGAGCAGGGCAAAACCATGCATGCCCATTACTGCCACCTGCTGGTTCATGGTACCTTGCATCTGTTGGGCCACGATCACTTGGAGGCGGCGGCGGCGGCGGCGATGGAAGGGCTGGAAATTTCGGTTTTGGCGGCGCTCGGAATAGCCGACCCCTATCAAATCGATGCGCCCGAATAGAGCATTTGCACAAAGGAACTACTGGGACCTGAGATGAACGACAATTACGACCCCATTCAACCCGCCAATCAACCTGGTGCCCCGCAAAACGGTGGCGGCGGCTTCCTTAACTGGCTGTCGGGGCTGTTGCGGGGCGGCGGCGACGCGGACCTGCGGGAAAGCATTGAAGAGGTCATCGACGAGCACGAATCCTCGCCCAACAGCCTGAACCCCGAACAGCGGGAAATGCTGATGAACATCATCAGTTTCGGCGAATTGGAAGTTGATGATGTCATGGTGCCGCGCACCGATATCGTCGCCCTGGAGGCGGGCGCGGCGCCTGATGATGTGGTCAGCACCTTCCGCCAGGCGCATCATTCCCGTCTGCCGGTGTATCGGGAAACCCTCGATGACATCGCCGGTTTTGTCCATATCAAGGATGTGCTCGACCATTGGGGCCGGGACCAGGACCAGGACGGGGAATTATCCCTGGCCCGTATTCTGCGCGAATTGCTGGTGGTGCCCCCCTCCATGCCGATCCTGGACCTGCTGGCCCGCATGCGCGCCACCCGCATTCACATGGCCGTGGTGGTGGATGAATATGGCGGCACCGACGGCCTGGTCACCATTGAGGATATCGTCGAGGAAATTGTCGGCGAGATCGAGGACGAGCACGACAAGGACGACGGCCCAACCCTGCAGCAACGGCCCGACGGCAGTATCGACGCCGATGGCCGGGCCGGGATCGAGGATCTGGAAATAATCCTGGCCGTGGATTTGCTGCCCGACGAAGTCGATGAAGATGTCGAAACCCTGGGCGGTCTGGTCTTTGCCATGTTGGGCCGGGTGCCGCAGTTGGGTGAAGTGATATCCCATCCCAGCGGCATCGCGTTTGAGATTGTCGATGCCGATCCGCGGCGGGTCAAACGTCTTCTGATCCGCCCCAATGCCGCCCAAGCCGCCAATTCAGGCACGGGGTCAGGCACCACGTCGGGCACCGGCCGGGTCGGCGAAGGCGATGGTGCCGCGGTGGCCGGCGATCAGGAGCCCACGACGACAACGCGCGAATGACGGTTTGTCTGCGCCTATTGGCCGCCGCGATATGCGGCGTGGCGGCGGCCTTGGCGCTGGCACCACTTTATCTTTGGCCATTGATGCTGCTTGGTTACGGTGGCCTGTTCTGGTTTTTGAACGGCTCTGGGCATTGGCGCCAGGCCTTCGCCCTGGGCTGGGCCTTTGGCGTTGGCTATTTTCTGGTTGGGCTGCATTGGGTCGGCCATGCCTTCATGGTCGATGCGGACCGTTTCGCCTGGATGATGCCGATTGCCCTGACCGCCTTGGCCGCTGGTCTGGGACTGTTTCCCGGATTGGTTCTTGCCCTGACCCGGGGCCTGTCACGTCCCGGCCCAGGCCGGCTTTTGACTTTTGCCCTGTTTTGGGGGGTGGGCGAATGGCTGCGGGGCACCCTGCTGACAGGCTTTCCCTGGCTGTTGTCGGGTCATGTCTGGGCCGCCGGCGACGGCAGTCTGCAGGCCGCGGCCTATTTCGGCACCTCGACCCTGGGCCCGCTCGCCGTCATGGCCGCCGCCGCCCCGGCTTTGTTCATCACCCTGCCCAAGAATTCGAGGCGCGCGGCACTGGTTACCAATGGGCTCGTCTTCGCTGTCCTGGGCCTGGTTTTGGTATTCTCGCATCTGCGTCTCCAGGGGGCGGAGGTTTCCCTGCACCCCGACGTGCGCTTGCGGCTGGTTCAGGCCGGCATCGCCCAGGCCGATAAATGGCGCCCGGACCTGCGCGATCAGCATCTTGCCCTGTACCTGAAACTCAGCCTGGACCCAGGTACCAATGGCCGGTTGGCGGCGTTCAGCCATCTGATTTGGCCGGAAACCGCGACGCCGTTCTTTCTGGCCGCCGATGCGGCCCGGCGCGGCCTCATCGCCCGCTCGCTGCCGCCCGGAACCATGCTGATCACCGGCACGCCCCGCCGGGGCCGCTCGGCGGCGGGCGCGGTCACGCTGCACAACTCCATCATGGCCCTGGCGGCGGATGGCACCGTCGCGCAGCTCTATGACAAGGCCCACTTGGTGCCGTTTGGAGAATATCTGCCACTGCGTTCGGCGCTGGCGCGTCTGGGTCTGGACAAGCTGGCCCATGGCGCGGTGGATTTTTCACCCGGGCCCGGCGCCGTCGTGACAAACCTGCCCGGTCTGCCGCCTTTTCGGCCCCTAATCTGTTACGAGATCATCTTTCCCGGAGAGATCGCCACGCCGGATTTTGATTCGAATCCGGAATGGCTATTGAATGTCACCAACGACGCCTGGTTCGGAGACGGTTTCGGGCCACGGCAACATCTGGAAATTGCCCGCATCCGGGCCGTTGAACAGGGCCTGCCGGTGGTGCGCGTGGCAAATACGGGTATTTCCGCCATTATCGGCCCGTTTGGCCGGATTTCGGCGCATTTGCCCCTAGGCACGGCCGGGGTGATCGATGGCGGTTTGCCCAAGGCGCTGCCGGAGACTCTCTACAGACGGTTTGGCGATGGTATATTTGTGGTATTCTGTGTATTACTAGGATTTTTATCGATTTTTACTTATAATAATAGCAACAAGTCATCGCACCTGAGCAAGTAAGCTTGGCTTGACAGGGGTCGGCCGCTGTTACATACATGTATATGCAACCTTTTGGCAGCATTCAGTATTATATGGCGACTGCGATCATTTTTCACCAGTAAAAATTGCATATAGGGAGTCGTATCAGTGACAGCAAACCCCAATCCGGTCGATATCCACGTTGGTTCCCGTGTCCGGCTTCGCCGCACGTTATTGGGGATGAGCCAGGAAAAACTTGGCAATGCGCTGAGTCTGACCTTCCAACAGGTGCAGAAATATGAACGGGGGACCAACCGTATTGGCTCCTCCCGGTTGTTTTTGTTGAGCAAAATCCTGGATGTGCCGGTATCGTTCTTTTTTGATGATATGGCGCCGGAAGTGACGTCGGGCCAGCGCGGCTTTGCCGAGGCGGCCCAGGCCAATTTCGACCAGGATGATCTGGCCAAGCGCGAGACCCTTGAACTGGTACGCGCCTATTACAAGATCTCCGACCCCGCCGTGCGCAAGCGGCTTTTTGATCTGGTCAAGGCGATCGGCGGTCAAACCATCGATATTGATGACGAGGCGTAAGGTTTTTTTCTTTCCCGCGCGCCGTGACGCAAGTTCTATCCCATACCTGATCCCCGTGCGTGCTCCCTATACTTGACCGGGTGCCAAAAGCCTGCAACAACGCCGCTGTCGGCGCCGTCCGTGCCGGTATCGAAGTTTTCCCCAATCTGGCTGGAGGCGCCTTGTGGCAAGCGGCAACTATCTCTTTACTTCTGAATCCGTATCCGAAGGGCATCCCGACAAGGTCTGCGATCAGATCTCCGATGCCATCGTCGACATGTTCCTGGCCGCCGACCCCGACGATGCCCGGGTCGCCTGCGAAACCCTGACCACGACAAATCTGATCGTTCTGGCCGGTGAAGTGCGCGGCCCATCGGAGATCGCCAACGACAAGGCGGCCATGGAACAGGCCGCCCGCGACACGGTGCGTCATATCGGTTACGAGCAGGACGGCTTTCACTGGAAACATGCCGAAGTGCAGGTGCATTTGCACCCCCAATCGGTGGATATCGCCCAGGGCGTCGATGCCTCGGGCAACAAGGACATTGGCGCCGGCGATCAGGGCATCATGTTCGGCTACGCCTGCACCGAGACCGATGCGCTGATGCCCGCGCCGATCCATTATTCCCATGCCATTCTGCGTAACATGGCCGACGACCGCCGGGCCGGCAAGACGCCGCAATTCGGCCCCGATTCGAAAAGCCAGGTCACCTTGCGCTACGAAAACGGCAAGCCCGTCGGCGCCGCCTCGGTGGTGGTGTCGACCCAGCATACCGAGGACGCCGGGCGCGAGGAAGTGCGCGAACTGGTGCGCAAGTATGTCTTGGATGTCCTGCCCGAGGGTTGGATGTGCCCGGACGATGAATTCTACGTCAACCCGACCGGCCGCTTTGTCATCGGCGGCCCGGATGGCGATGCCGGCCTGACGGGGCGGAAGATTATCGTTGATACTTATGGCGGCGCCGCCCCCCATGGCGGCGGTGCCTTCTCGGGCAAGGATCCCACCAAGGTTGACCGCTCGGCCGCCTACGCCTCCCGCTATCTGGCGAAAAATATCGTCGGCGCCGGCCTGGCGGATCGTTGCTGCATCCAGCTCGCTTATGCCATCGGCGTAGCCAAGCCATTGTCCATCTATGTGGATACCTATGGCACCGGGCGTTGTGACGAGGATGCGCTGGTAACTTTTTTGTCAAAAAACGTGGATTTGAGCCCACGGGGCATCCGTAACATGCTGTCCTTGAACCGGGCGATTTATGCCCCCACGGCGGCCTACGGACATTTCGGTCAGGCGCCGACGGCGGAGGGCCATTTCAGTTGGGAACGCCTGGACCTGGCTGGGGAATTGAAGCCGCTTCTTGGCTGATAATCCGACCCGTACCCTATACGGACGCCGCCGCGGCAAGGCCCTGCGCAAGGGCCGACGTGATGTGCTGACGCGGTTGTTGCCGCAAGTGCAAATCAGCCCCGATAATTTTGACGACGGCGCGCTGGACCCCACGGATTTGTTCGGCCCCGGGTTGCGTGCCGTATGGCTGGAAGTTGGCTTCGGTGCCGGGGAACATCTGGCGGCCATGGCAAAGGCACATCCCGATATCGGTATCATTGGTTGTGAGCCGTTTATTAACGGCGTCGCCCGGCTGTTGGTGGATGTGGAGGAACTGGGCCTAAGCAATATCCGCATCGTCGTGGATGATGCCGGGCTTTTGCTGGACCGGCTGGCGGCGGGCAGTATCGAAAGGGCGTTTCTGCTGTTTCCGGATCCTTGGCCGAAACGCCGGCACAATCGCCGGCGTTTTATCGGCCATGGGAATATTCAGGCCATGGCCAGGGTATTGACCGACGGGGGCCATTGGCGCATGGCAACGGATCATATGGATTATTGCCGCTGGATGCTGGATCACATGACCGGCAGCCTGGATTTTGAATGGCTGGCGCGCCGGCCCGGCGATTGGCGCCAGCGTACCGATGACTGGCCGCCGACCCGCTATGAAGGCAAGGGGATCGAGGCCGGCCGGCCGCCGGCTTTCCTGACATTTCAACGGCGGGTTCGCACAGAGACTTGAATGAGTGCCTCGAATGAGAGCCTTAATACCAAGGTACGGTGATAGAGACCCATATAGATCGTTTCAGGGACCCCTCGGGTAGGACTGGATGCACCGGCAGTACTGGTACCGTCAAGCATTCAAGACGCCGCCGAGGGGTCCCTGAAACGACCGAATTCGGCGCTTTAGGAAGGCTTTCGGCGGCGTCGCGCGCTGCTTGTGGTACGGGTACCACGGCGCAACACGCTCCTACCCGAAAGCCTTCTTAAAGCGTCTATATGAATCTCTATCACCGTACCTTGGTATAAGGCTTGCGTTTCAGCGTCCGGGACCATATATAGGCCCCTAACAAATAGCCTGGCGACCAGCGGGGCGGTAACAAAGGTGGGCCAGCGGCCCGCCTTTTGCGTTTCGTGGACGTAATTCAGCGCGATACAGATGTGGTACAGATGTGATTCAGGGGTTTTTCAGTGCCGGCAGCAGATAGCCAGACAGACAGTCAAATTGGTGGGCAATTGGGCGAAGTGGAGCGTTTGATCGGTCCGTCCATGGAAGCCATGGGCTTTCGCCTGGTGCGTTTGGCCTTGATGGGGGAGGCCGCCATGCCAATTTTGCAGATCATGGCCGAACCCTTGGACGGAAGTGAAATGAATGTCGATCATTGTGCCGATCTGAGCCGCGCCGTCTCGGCCATTCTGGACGTGGAAGACCCCATCGAAGCGGCCTACGCCCTGGAAGTCAGCTCACCCGGCGTTGACCGGCCCCTGGTCCGGCCAGAGGATTTTGCCCGCTATGCCGGGTATCAGGCCCGTATCGAGACGGGCCAGCCCATCGAGGGCCGGCGCAAATTCGCCGGCCGCCTGCTGGGCCTCGACGAAGACAGCGTCGCGATCTCGGTCACCGATAGCGACAACAGCGTAAAAGAGTTCGCCGTTCCCTTTGAGAGCATCCTCCGCGCCAAGCTGGTGCTGACCGATGATTTGATCCGAGACACTTTGAAGAAGAGAAAAAATTAATGGCCGAAGCACAAACAGTCGTAGGCGCCAATCGTCTGGAACTTCTGCAGATCGCCGACGCGGTGGCGCGGGAAAAATCGATTGATGCGGAAATCGTCGTCGAGGCGATGGAAGAGGCGATCCAAAAGGCAGCCCGCTCGAAATATGGCATGGAGAATGAGATCCGCGCCGAGATTGATCGCAAGAGCGGTAATATCGGCCTGTTCCGGCTTTTGGACGTGGTTGAAGAGGTGGAGAACCCGGCCACGGAAATTCGTCTGTCCGAGGCGCTGGGCCGTAATCCCGATGCCCGTATCGGTGATCTGATTTCAGAAGTTTTGCCGCCCATCGATTTCGGCCGCATCGCGACCCAGACCGCCAAGCAGGTCATTGTGCAAAAGGTCCGCGAGGCGGAGCGGGAGCGGCAGTACGAGGAATACAAGGACCGCATCGGCGAAGTCGTCAACGGCACCGTCAAGCGGGTGGAATACGGCAACGTGCTGGTCGATCTTGGCCGGGCCGAGGCGATTGTGCGCCGGGACGAGGCCCTGCCGCGGGAAAGCCTGCGCCAGGGCGACCGCATCCGGGCCTATATCTATGATGTGCGTTCGGAACAGCGCGGGCCGCAGATTTTCCTCTCCCGCACCCATCCCCAGTTCATGGCTAAACTGTTCACCCAGGAAGTGCCGGAAATCTATGACGGTATTATCGAGATCAAGGCCGTCGCCCGGGATCCCGGCAGCCGGGCCAAGATCGCCGTGGTCTCCAACGACAGCAGCATCGACCCGGTCGGGGCTTGTGTCGGCATGCGGGGCAGCCGGGTGCAGGCGGTGGTGAACGAGTTGCAGGGCGAAAAAATCGACATCATTCAATGGATCCCCGATCCAGCCGCGTTTTTGGTCAAGGGCATGGCGCCGGCGGAAGTGGTCAAGGTGGTGATGGACGAGGAGGCCCAAAAATTCGAAGTTGTGGTGCCCGAGGATATGTTGAGCCTGGCCATCGGCCGGCGCGGCCAGAATGTGCGTCTGGCGTCACAGTTGACCGGCTGGGAAATCGACATTCTGACCGAGGCGGAAGAATCCGAACGGCGCCAGGAAGAATTGCGCCAGCGCAGCGAATTGTTCATGGATGCCCTGGTGATCGATGAAATGATGGCGCAGTTGCTGGCCACCGAAGGCTTCCGCACGGTCGAGGAGGTGGCGTTCGTGGAAGAGGAAGAATTGGCCACCTTGGAAGGTTTCGATACTGATCTGGCGGCGGCCCTGCAGCAGCGCGCCGGTGATTATCTGGATGCCCGCGACGCCGAGTTCGATCAAAAACGGACCGAATTGGGCGTAACGGAGGAACTGGCCGCGCTGGAGGGCCTGACGCCGGGCATGCTGGTGGTGCTGGGCGAGCAAGGCATCAAGGAGCTGGATGATTTCGCCGAACTGGCGACGGACGAATTGGTTGATCCAGGCGATGGGCTGTTGCGGGAATTTGAATTGGAAGAAGAAACCGCCGCCGCCATGATCATGGCCGCCAGGGCCCACTGGTTCGAAGACGACGAACAGCCCGCGGAAGCCTCTGATGAGACCTCTGATGAAGCCGATGCGGCAACCGATGCGGAAGCTGGGGACGAAGGTTAGAGACGACGCAGATGGAACGCACCGCCGCCATGACCGATCCGACTGAAGGCCAGGTCCAGAGCCAGGGCCAGGGTCAGGATTGGGACCAGGGACCCGTTCGCCGCTGTATCGCCACCGGCGATACGGTTTCGACGGCTGGACTGGTGCGTTTCGTGGTGGGGCCCGATAGTGTGATTTTTCCCGATTTGGCGGGTGAATTACCCGGCCGGGGTATTTGGGTCGGCGGGCGGCGGGAATTACTCGAACGGGCGGTCAAAAAGCGCCTGTTCGCCCGCGCGGCCAAAAAAGCCGTTTCGGTGGCCGAGGATCTGCCCGATCAGGTGGAAGAGGCCCTGCTCCGGCGATGCTTGGCCCTGTTGGGCCTGGCAAAACGGGCCGGTCAGTTGACGCTGGGGTATGAAAAGGTCCGCGCGATGTTGCTGTCCCATGGCAATGCGACGGTGGTAACGGCGCGGGATGGCTCATTAAAGGGGCGGCAAAAGCTATTGAGTGGCCGCTCCGGCGACGCGGCGGCGGACGGCGGCGATGGCGGGTCCGGGCGCCGGATTATCGATCAATTCACAATTGACGAATTGAGTTTGGCATTGGGCGGTGAAAATGTGGTACATGCTGCCCTGCGGGCAGGTGGACTGGCGGATCGTTTCATAAAGGAAAACCGCCGGTTGAAGGAATTCCGCAACGAAACGGTTCCGCCGGCCTAGGTTCGGCGGAAGCGCCTTGTTGTGTGACGATGTCATTGTGTAAAGACAAGATTGTTTGAAACTTTTATCGATTGCCGCAGTTGGCAACCGCCAGGAATGAGATGGGACAATACGACGTGAGTGATACGGGTAAGAAAAAAACCCTGAGCCTTGGAGGCGGCGAGCCCCTTAGCCTGCGCAAACCGGGCGAGGGCGGTGGTGCGCCATCGCGGGGCGGCATGAGTGGCGGCCGCAAAACCGTCAAGGTGGAAGTACGACGGCGTCGGGCGCCGGCGCGTGGCGGACAACCGTCTGCTGGTGCCGCCGAGACCGCCGCGCCGGCCAAGGCATCTCCAGCCAGCCCGCCCACCGCCAAGACGATAACAACGGCGACGGCGTCGGCGGTCGAGGCCGCGGCAACCGCCATGCCCGCCGCGCCGGCACCCGCCGACACCGGATCGGGGCGTACCCGCCACGTGCTCAAGACCTTGTCGACCGAGGAAAAATCCGCCCGCGCCAGGGCTCTCGAAAATGCTCAGGCGGCGGATCAGGCCGCCCGTGCCAGGGCGGAAGAAAATGCCCGCCGCCAGGCCGGTGAAGCCGCCCGCGTCGCCTCGGAACGGGAAGCTGCCGATACCAGGCGCCAAGACGAAGAAAATCGCAAGCAGTCCGAGGAAGACTCTCGCCGCAAGGCCGAGGATGAGGCCGCCCGGAAGCTGGCCGAGAACGAAGCCAAGGCCGAGGCCGAGGCTGCCGCGCATGGCGATACGGTTGGCAAACGACCCGCCACGCCCAGCGCCGATAGCGCCGGGCGCCGGGTGCAGCGGCCGGTGGAACGGCCGAAACAGCAACCCCGCGCGCGCACGGAACCACGGCGCCGGGCCGGCCGTATTACCGTTACGGAGGCTTTGGCCGACCGCGAAGAACGGGTTCGCAGCCTGACCTCGATCCGGCGGGAGCGGGAGCGGCGCAAACAACTGGCGGCGGAAAGCGGCGAAAGCCAGGGCAAGATCCTGCGTGAAGTGGTGGTGCCTGAAACCATCACCGTGCAGGAACTGGCCAACCGCATGGCCGAGCGCGGCGTCGATGTGGTGCGCTCGTTGATGGCGCTGGGCGTCATGGCCACGGTCAATCAAACCATTGATGCGGACACGGCGGAACTGGTGGTTGCCGAATTCGGCCACAAACTGCGCCGGGTCTCGGAATCCGATGTGGAAATCGGCCTCAAGGGCGAAGCCGACGACGAGGGCGCATTGCAGCCCCGCGCACCGGTCGTCACCGTCATGGGCCATGTGGATCACGGCAAGACCTCGTTGCTGGACGCTATTCGCGAGGCCGATGTCGCATCCGGTGAGGCCGGCGGCATCACTCAGCATATTGGTGCCTATCAGGTCACGACGCCGGCCGGCAGCCAGATTACCTTCATTGATACGCCCGGCCATGCCGCCTTCACCGCCATGCGGGCCCGCGGCGCCCAGGTTACCGATCTGGTGGTACTGGTGGTTGCCGCCGATGACGGTGTCATGCCGCAAACCATCGAGGCCATCAACCATGCCAAGGCGGCGGAAGTGCCCCTGATCGTGGCCGTTAACAAAATGGACCTGCCCAACGCCAATCCTAACAAGGTGAAGCAGGAATTGCTGCAATATGAAGTCATTCCCGAGGAAATGGGCGGCGAGGTGCAGATTGTCGAGGTATCGGCGACGCAAAAAATGAATCTCGATGGCCTGGAGGATGTCATTCAGTTACAGGCCGAGTTGTTGGAACTGAAAGCCAACCCCGATCGTGCCGCCGAGGGCGTGGTGATCGAGGCCAAGTTGGATCGCGGTCGTGGCGCGGTGGCGACGGTATTGGTGCAGCGCGGTACATTGTCGGTGGGTGATGTCTTCGTCGCCGGCGGCCAGTGGGGCCGGGTGCGCGCCTTGCAGGACAGCCACGGCAACACCATCGAAAGCGCCGGGCCGTCCATGCCAGTGGAGGTGCTGGGTCTGAACGGGGCGCCGGGCGCCGGTGAAGAATTCAATGTGGTCGATAGTGAGGGCCGGGCCCGCGAGGTGGCGGAATACCGCCAGCGGGTGGAGCGCGATCACCGCGCCACGGCCGGTGCGCGGGGCAGTTTGGAAGAGATGTTCTCCAACCTCTCGTCCAGTGAAACCAAGGAATTCCCCTTGTTGATCAAGGCGGATGTGCGCGGTTCGCTGGAAGCCATTACGACGGCGGTGGAAAATTTGGGCAACGACGAAGTTTCCGCCCGGCTGCTGCATGGCGGGGTGGGGGGCATCACGGAATCCGATATCGATCTGGCCCGGGCCTCGAACGCGGTGGTCATTGGCTTTAACGTACGGGCCAATCCCCAGGCGCAGGAAATGGCCCGTCAGGAAAGTGTCGAGATCCGTTATTACTCCATCATCTACGAATTGGTGGATGATTTGCGCAAGGC
>JAYGEA010000348.1:0-10990 GCA_046582635.1 Alphaproteobacteria bacterium | reverse complement strand
ACGGCGCTGCCGGGCGGCATTATCCTGGCCCTCGGCCGGCGCTCCAGCCTGCCGGTGATCCGGGTGTTGAGCGTGTCGTTTATTGAAGTCTTCCGCTCCGTACCCTTGATCACCATTCTTTTTATGGCGACGACCATGTTCCCGCTGTTCATGCCGGAAGGCTTCGTCCTGAACAAGCTGGTTCAGGTGATTATTGCGGTCTGTCTGTTCTCAGCCTGCTACATGGCCGAGACCGTGCGGGCGGGCCTGCAAGCCATTCCCAAAGGGCAATTCGAAGCGGCCCATACCATCGGACTTGGCTATTGGGGCACGATGGCACTCATCGTGATGCCCCAGGCCCTGAAGCATATGATCCCGAATATTGTCGGCAGCTTCATTGGCCTGCTCAAGGATACCACGCTGGTATCGATCATCGGGCTGTTTGATCTGCTGGGTATGTTGCGGGCCATCTCTCAGGATATTCCCTGGCGCGGACTGCATCATGAACCATTGATCTTTGGCGCGGCGCTGTTCTTTATCATTTGCTTCGTCATGTCAAAATACAGCCGGCATCTGGAAGTGAAGCTTTCAGCCGGCGACAAACATTGATCCGGACAGACCGGGGGAGAGAGTAATGACAGCAGTGGATGACCAGGAATCCCAGGCCCAGTTGGCGTCGGCGGCTTCGTCCGAGGTCATTATTGAACTGAACCAGGTGAATAAGTGGTTCGGCAGTTTCCATGTCTTGAAAGACATCAATCTGACGGTGCACAAGGGCGAACGAATTGTCGTCTGCGGCCCGTCCGGATCAGGTAAGTCGACGCTGATCCGTTGCATTAACCGCCTCGAAGAACATCAACGGGGCGATATCGTGGTTGATGGCATTACTCTGGACAAGAATCTGAAAAATATCGACCACATCCGTAGTGAAGTGGGCATGGTGTTTCAGAGTTTCAACCTGTTTCCCCATCTGTCCATACTTGAGAACCTGACCCTGGGCCCGATTTGGGTGCGCAAGATCCCCAAGGCCGAGGCCCGGGAAATTGCCATGAATTATCTTGAAAGGGTCAAGATTCCCGAACAGGCCGAGAAATTTCCTGGCCAGTTGTCCGGCGGGCAACAACAACGGGTGGCCATTGCCCGGTCATTGTGCATGAACCCAAAGATCATGCTGTTTGACGAGCCGACGTCCGCCCTTGATCCTGAAATGATCAAGGAGGTGCTCGACGTCATGGTGGAACTGGCCTCCACTGGCATGACCATGATCGTGGTCACCCATGAAATGGGTTTCGCTAAAACCATCGCCGACCGGGTCATCTTCATGGACGAGGGTGATATTGTCGAGCAGAACGAACCACACGAATTCTTTAACAACCCACAGTCTGACAGAACAAAGTTCTTTTTGAGCCAAATTCTAACCCATTAAATCAATTCGCAGTCTGGGTAGCGACGGAAAATTTGCCGTACACTTGCGCTTGACAGACCATTACATGTAACAGTATTTGTTACATGTAACGAATATTATTGAATGCTACTGAACCCATGAGCACCAGCGCGGAACGACAAAGGCGGCGGCGGGAACGCTTGCGGCGGGAAGGGATGGTCGATATTTCGGTAACAGTGCCATATCATCGGCGTCAGGATCTGCGGAATTATGCACAACGGTTAAACCAAATCCATATGGATCCTCTACATGAAAACCGTTTAAGAACGGCTTTAAATGGACTGAATTCTATGAGGTCCGAACTAGCCGATATGGGAGTATTGCATGCCGGTATTTTTGGTAGTGTCGCACGAGGTGAAGATGGACCAAATAGTGATATTGACGTCTTGATCGACATTAATGTTGATCAAGTTGGCGATATTTTGGATTACATCGCTATTTGTGAACTCATCAAGGAGGGCCTTGGAAAATACTGTCCCGGCATCGGCATAGATGTCGCTGATGAAAAAGGACTCAAACCCCGAATTCGGGCGGTCGTTGAACGGGATGCAGTTTATGCCTTCTGAAGATCCAGCAGTCCGCTTCGATGATATTCTCAAGAATATCCAGCGTATCAGAAAACATACGTCGGACATGGTCAGGGACGAGTTTCTTCTTGACGAGAAATCAATTGATGCGGTTGAGCGTTGTTTTGAAAGAATTGCCGAGGCATCGCGAAAACTTGGGAATCGGTATGATTCTTCCTATCCGGAACTGAAGTTGGCGGGACTACGCGGTTTCGGGAATGTTTTGCGTCACGACTATGGCGATGTGCGGCCGGAACTCTTATGGAAGTTTATTCAAGAACGACTGCTGCCCCTGGAAGCCATGGCCCGGGCCGAACTGGCAAAACTTGAAAACTGACGGGCGCGCCTCAGGCAAAATCCAGAATATTGTCAGGGTCCTGCCAGGGGGCGGGAACCTCCCGGCGGTCATAGGGCTGGAAACCCATGCGTTGGTAGAGGGGCAGGGCCTTGGGGTGATCCAGGGTGCAGGTATTGACCGTGATCCGATCAGGTTCCTTTTGCCACATCATCTCGATTGCCTGGACTAAGAGATAGGGGCCCAGGCCGAGGCCGATGTAGTCGGGCAACATGCCGAAATAGGCCAGATCAACAGTGGGCATCTGGCGGGCATCCAGTTCATAGAAGCCGGCCGGCGCTCCGCCGATGTAGAGGACATAAATTTCCACCCCATCGTCCTGAATTATCGCCGCCAATTCATGGTCCGACAACCGCTTGCGGTCGGTCCAATACCAGGGCCGGCCCACGGCATCATAGAGGTAGCGGTAGAAACCCACCGTCATTTCGTGCGCGCCCAACAGGGCATATTTGCGGGCCTTGGGCACGATCTGGGGCAGGGCGGGGCGCTGGGTCATTTCCAGATAGGTAATCATCACCGGTTCGTCGTCCATCTGATGGCCCGCGGGCAGGGCATGGCCATCCAGACGCCGGCTCATGGTGGTCACCGGCTCCACGCGATAGCCTTGTCGTTGGTAGAAGCCCACGACATCGGTGTTGCTGCCCCGGACCATGAGATGCACCTTGGGCACCCCTTGCTCTTTCAGGCGCTCTTCCGCCGCCCGTAAAATACGCTGTCCGAGATGTTCGCCCTGGCGCTCCGGTTCCACGGCGAGGTAATAGATCCAGCCTCGGTAGCCGTCCTGGCCGACCATCACCGTGGCAACGATTATGCCGGCATCTTCCAGGACAAGGATTTCGCCATGTCCGCCTGCAATGCAAAAGGCAATATCCTGGACTGGGTCGTTCAACGGGTTCGCCAACAGGCCCGCCCGTTGCCACAATGCGGCGACGGCGTCCTGGTCCGCGTCTTCATAGGTGCGCAGTTGCATGGGCGTTATGTGACGATGGGTGTGTCGTCGCGGCCGCCCCATTCGGACCAGCTGCCGTCGTACAAGGTATTGGCGGTATGTCCCAAAACGCTCAGGCCCAGCAGCAGCACCGCCGCCGAAACACCCGAGCCACAGGAGGTGACAACCGGCTTGTCCAGATTGACACCCGCGCCGTTGAACAAATCCCGCAATTGGTCAGCCGCCTTCAACGTGCCGTCCGCGTTCAACAATTGGTCGTAAGGTAGATTTTGGGCACCCGGCATATGGCCCGAACGCAGCCCCGCCCGCGGTTCTGGCGCCGAGCCGTCAAAACGGCCGGCGCTTCGGGCATCGATGATCTGGGTTTCGCCGACCTGACCGATCAGGGTCAGCATATGGTCCACGGATCGCACCATGTCCTCCCTGTAATCAGCCCAAAAGCTTGCCTTGGCGGGGGCCGCGACCGTGTCTTCAACCGCCCCGCCGCCGGCCCGCCATTTTTTGAAACCGCCGTCCAGCACCGCCACCTTGTCGTGGCCAAAGGCGCGGAACATCCACCACACCCGGCAGGCCCCGGTCAGTTTGCCGCCATCATAGGCAACCACCATGTCGTCGTTGCCGAGCCCCATGGCGCCGACCGCATCGGCAAAGGCCACCGGGTCGGGAAACATGTGGGGCAGATCGCTGGGCGCACAAACAACATTGATGTTGAAGCGTTGCGCGCCGGGAATATGGGCGGCGGCATACTCAGCCTCCGCGTCCCGGTTCTCCGCCGGCAGATAAAACGAACCGTCCAGAATTTTGACGCTGTCCAGATTATCGGCCAGCCATTCCGTCGAAACAGTTGGCGAATTAGTCATTACGCACCTCAAAAATATTAATCAACAAATTCGATGGAGACGCGCCGGTTCTGCCGGCCCTTTTTCTCGATCTTTCGCACCCGTACCTGGCCGATTTCCGATGTGTTGGCCACATGGGTGCCGCCGCAGGGTTGCAAATCGCAGCCATCAACATCGATCAGGCGGACCCGGCCCTGGCCCATGGGAGGCTTCACGGACATGGTCTTGACCAGATCCGGCTGGGCGGCCAGTTCCTGGTCCGTAATCCAGTCCGTGCTGACCGGATGCGCTGCCGCGATCAATTCGTTCAGGCGGGCGGTGATGGCGTCTTTTTCCACGGTCATCTCGGGCATGTCAAAATCCAGCCGGCCCTTGCCGTCGCTGATCTGTCCACCGGTAACGGGATATTCCACCACCGAGGACAAAAGGTGCAGGCAGGTATGAATGCGCATCAGGCGGTGGCGGGTGTCCCAATCGATGGCGGCGGTGACCGTGTCGCCCGCCGAGGGCAGGTCCTGACCTTCGGCGGGAACATGGATGACGTCGTCCGGGCCCTCGCCCTTGACCGTCGTCGCAATTGCGATCTCGCGGCCGTCGGTCAGACGCAGGCTTCCGGTATCACCGGGCTGTCCGCCACCGGTTGGATAAAACACCGTGCGGTCCAGTTCGATGCCGCCGCGATCATGAATGGCGGTCACGCTGGCTTCGCAGCTTTTGGCATAGGGGTCGTCGCGAAAAACAAGTTCGGTCATGGGGTCCTCGATCATCAACTCATCCAACTTGGAACGGGCAGGCCTTGTTCCCGAAGGAAGGGCAGATTGAACATCTTGCTTTGATACCGCTGTGCGCCATCGCAAAGCAAGGTCACAATGGTATGGCCCGGCCCCATTTCCTGGGCCAGGCGGATGGCGCCCGCCACATTGACCCCCGATGATGACCCCAATACCAGGCCTTCCTCGATAATCAGATCGAAGGCGATCTGCAAGGCTTCCGCGTCGGGAATGTGAAACGGCTGGTCAACGACCAGGCCTTCAAGGTTGGCGGTAATGCGGCCCTGCCCGATGCCTTCGGTGATGGAAGAGCCCTCCGCCTTCAGCTCGCCCTTGGCATAATAGTGATACAGCGCCGCGCCGGGCGGGTCGGCCAGGCCGATGGTGACGGCGGGGTTCTGCTGCCGCAGATATTGGGCAATCCCGGCCAGGGAACCGCCCGTGCCGACGGCGCAGATGAAGCCGTCCACCTTGCCATCGGTCTGGCGCCAGATCTCCGGCCCGGTGGTGTCATAATGGCCCTGGCGGTTGTCCACGTTGTCGAACTGGTTGGCCCATATGGCGCCTTCCGGGTGGCTGGCGGCCAATTCCTCGGCCAGGCGGCCGGAATATTTGATGTAGTTGTTGTCATCCCGGTAAGGCACGGCGGGCACCTGGCGCAGGTCGGCCCCGGACATGATCAGCATGTCCTTCTTTTCCTGGGTCTGCGTTTCCGGGATCACAATGACCGTTTTGTAACCGCGCGCGTTCGCCACCAGGGCCAGGCCGATACCGGTGTTGCCGGCCGTCCCTTCGACAATGATGCCGCCAGGTTTCAGATCTCCCCGCGCCTCCGCCGCCGTGACAATGGCCAGCGCCGCGCGATCCTTGACCGATCCGCCCGGGTTGAGGAATTCCGCCTTGCCATAGATGTCGCATTTCGTGAGTTCGGATGCCTTTTTCAGGCGGATCAACGGCGTATTGCCAATACTATCAATAAATCCCTGACGGACGTCCATATCCTGCTCCGCAGCTAATAATCATGATTTGAAGGGCAGATTAATCCGGATATCCAAAATCGACAAGTAAATGCCAATTATTTACATTGAAATAATGTGTATTACGCCAGCCATCGCTGCCTTATCTCGTCGCGGTGCAGCGCCAGCCATTGCACCGCCGCGATCACGGGTCCGCAATTGATGCGGCCATTGTCCAGGGCGGCCATGACCTCCCGAAAGGGCATGACGATGACCAGGATATCCTCACCCTCCTCGGCAATGCCGTGGATGCCGCCCGCCGTGGCGGTGTCGGTTCGGGCGCAAAAAATTGAAAAATGCTCGGACGTGGTACCAGGCGAGGCATAAAAATCCAGACTATGAGTGATGTCCCATACTTCGATGCCCGCTTCCTCCCGCGCCTCCCGGCGGACCACATCTTCCAATGCCTCGCCGTCTTCGATCATGCCGGCAACAATTTCCAGGGACCAGGGTTGGTCGCCGTTGACGAACGGTCCGATGCGGAACTGTTCGATCATCACCACTTCATCGCGGACGGGATCGTAGGGCAGGACAAAGACCGCGTGGCCCCGCTCCATTACCTCGCGGGTAATCTCCGGGCTCATGCCGCCGCCATAAAGACTATGGCGCAGGCGATATTCATTCAGCCGGCAATAACCTTGATACAAGGTGCGCTTTTCCAGCACCTCTACCTCTCGATCAGCCTCATTCATGGGCATTTTCCCCGCTCTGATCCGGAACCACCCTTGCCACCAATCGGCCAATGGTCAAACCCTGGACCAGGATGGAAAAAACCACGACCCCATAGCAGACCGTGACAATGGCATCCTTTTCCGATCCCGCCGGCAGGGACAAGGCCAAGGCAACGGAAATACCGCCCCGCAGGCCGCCCCAGGTCAGCACGGGGATCGCCCCCTTGGTAAAATCCGCGAACAGCCCCAACAGGGTGATGGGCACGGCGACGGCCGCGAACCGGGCGCACAAGACCAGGGGAATGGCGATCAGCGATACCCACATCAGGCCCGGCGTGGCGGAAATCAACACCACCTCCAGACCGATCAACAGGAACAGCACGGCGTTCAGGATTTCATCGATCAGGGTCCAGAAGTTCGTCAAATGCTCCCGTGTGGTCTCGCTCATGGCCAGGCGGGTGCCATGGTTGCCGATCAACAGTCCCGCCACGACGACGGCTATCGGGCCGGAGGTATGGAGCATATGGGCCACTTCATAAGTGACGGTGACCAAGGCCAGGGTGATGATAACCTCGAGATTGTATTCATCGATGGAACGCAGAGCCCAAAAAGCGATGGCGCCCGCAACAAGGCCCAGGACCGCACCGCCCACCGCCTCCCGCAGGAACAGTATCGCAATGCCGCCGGCGTCCATTGCGCTTCCCCCGCTCCCCTCGCTGGTTACCATGGCCAGCAAAATGACAAAGACCACCACGCCCACGCCGTCATTGAACAAACTCTCCCCGGCGATCTTGGCTTCCAGGCTGGCGGGCACCTTGGCGGATTTCAGAATTCCCAGAACGGCCACCGGATCGGTTGGCGAGATCAAGGCACCGAACAAGAAGCAGTAAATCAGCGGCAGGCCGATGCCGAACAGATCAAAGGCCAACCATATGCCAAATCCAATCAGGGCCGTCGATAGCAGCAAGCCAACGGTGGCCATGGTCGCGATGGTCCAGCCGCGCCGGGCTAGTTGTCCCAGATCCACATGCAAGGCGCCCGCAAACAGCAGAAATCCCAGCATGCCGTGCATCAGGGTCTGGGTAAAATCGATCTCGATCAGAGCCGCGCGCAGGCCCGGTCCCACGCCCCAGTCCGGCACGACGGCATCGATGGCCAGGGCGGCCAGGGAGGCGGCCATGGCGATTATCACCAGACCGATGGTGCGGGGCAGACGCAAAAACCGGTGGTTGATATAGCCGAAGACGGCGGCCAGGCCTAACAGTGTGGCGATGTCGCGGGTCAGATGTTCCATAGTTTGGCGATTGGCTCTCCGTTACGGTCAGTCGGCTTATTCTTGGGCCTTGGTTTTAATCCCGATACTCAATCTAGCAACAGCGACAAGGAGGCAATCGGGTCGCCATTGATTGTCAGTTGGCCATCGGGCCGGATGGTAAAGGCAAAAGAGACGCTCCTGCCGCCCGTCACCGGCCCGCCCATTTCCGAAAGGGCGGTGACGGGCCCCCGTCCACCAAGGCCGAGGGCCGCCAGAATTTTCTTCAGGCCCGCAACGCGCAGATCGCCGCCGCCGACAACGCCGGCCTTGGCGGCCCCGTCGGCCCGCAAGGTGAAGTTAAAGGCAATGTTGTAATCCTTGGCGGTGACGTCGGCGCGTTTCAGGCGCAGCACCGTGGCAGCCGCGCTCAACTCACGTCGCAGCCGGTTGAAGACCTGCCGTCCGGAGTTCACCTGTCCCAGCAGCATGACCTCGACCGCCGCGGCCACGCCGACGCTGACCAGCGTGTCGATGGGCAGGTTGTCGAGGTGCAGCACCACATTCATATGGCGCGGCACCATGGCCTCGGGCGCGGCGCTACCGGTACCCGACAGGCCGTCGTGCCGGGCGGTCAGGGTCAAATTCAATAATTTCCGGTCCGGACTGGATAGGGATACCCCATAGTCGGCCGCCGCCAATTGCAAGTCCCCTTGGGCCGGGCTTTGCCAGGACAGGCCGGCGATCCTGGTCCGCAGGCCGAGGCCGCTGGCCATGGTCAGAATTGTCTCCAGCGGCGGCATGGCAGCGGTACTGGCGGTGCCGTTCTGCCCCGACGATGCCGAATGCCTGGCGTAGGCGTGCAGATCCAGACCCCGCAGGTCCAAATCCACCCTGGCGCTGTCAACACTTAGCCGGGCCTGTTCGATGTTCGTCATGTTCAACCCGGTGAAGGAGAATTCCATGGGCCCGGTCCATAGCTCTTGGGCCTCAACCACCTGGGCCCGGGCCAGAATTTCCGCAATGCGGCCCAACTCGCCATCGTCATCGGACAGGAAGATGATTTGTCCGAAGCGGAATTCGAACTCGGTGCTGGTTTCCACGCGACGGTCCCAACGCAGTTTCGCCAAACGATTGGCAATAGTGATGCGGCCACCGGTGCCGCCGCTGTTGCGGAAGCGTATCTCGCCAGGCAGGGCCAGCGTGATATCATCGTAGCGCTGGTCCACATGCCTGACGTGGGCCAGAACATCACCCAGTTCGAACGCGCCGCCGTCGGACGATTGGATCATAATGTCGGGAATGATGATCTGAATGGCGTCATCCAGTTTTTCGGCCTGCAGTTCGCCATGGTGCAAGGCGCCGTCGCGGGCAATCTTGCCGCCAATCTGCGCCAGCAGATCTTCGACCGCCGCCTTCGTGCGCTCCAGCTCGGTCATTTGGGCTGCCGGTTTTCGTGGTTTATTGCCGCCGGCGATCTTCGCGCCTACCTGCAATTGTTCCGATAGGCGCCGGCCCGGTTCATAACCCTGGTCCGCGGCCCGGCGGGCCCATTCCCGGGCTTGCACCTTATCCAGCGTGACGCCCTGGCCTTTTTGATACATCACCGCCAGGCTGTATTGGGCCCGGGCATCGCCCTGCAGGGCCAGATCCCGCCAGATGATCATGGCGCCCGGATAATCGCCCAGAGAATACAAATGTTGACCATGGAGAAAATCTGCGGCATCGGCGGCGCGCCAGGGGGCGAAGATCACGGTGGTCGCCAACAGGGCGGCAAGGGCGGCTTTCTTCATGGCGAGGTATCCCTATGTGCTGTTCGCGATCATAGGGGAGCTGGCCCGGAAGCACAGAAGTTTTCTGTTACAGCAAACGCTCGGCCGGTAATGTCAGGATGATGTGGGTCTCATCCGCCTTTGGTCCGCCAACCAGCAACTCGCCGCCATGCAGCTCCACCAGGCGGCGGACGATGGGCAGGCCATAGCCAATGCCAAGGCGTTCGGCGCCGTGGCCGGTGGGGAGGCCGTCAAAGGGTTCCAGCGCCAATGCCATGCGCTCCGGCGATACGGTGCTGCCGGTAGCTCGGATCAACAACATGGGCTGCCCCCGGGCGGATTGGGAAAGCTGTACGTGCACCCGTCCGCGGCTGCCGACCAGTGCGATACAGTTGGACAGCAGGGCGATGGTCACCTGGCGCATGCGGCTGTGGTCGGCCCGAACATTCAGGCCGCCCGCGGGCAGCTCCCGGGTCAATTCAACGTGGCGGGCGTGGGCCAAACCGTTCACGGTTTCACAGCATTTGTCGATCATTTGGGCGAACTCAAAATCACCATCGACCAATTCCAAATCGCCGGTCTGCACCCGCACCAGATCCAGCACTTCATCAATCACGCCCAGCAGATGCCGGCCGCTGCTTTCAATATCCGAGGCACAGGAACGATAGCGCTGGTCGGAAACCTGGCCCATCAATTCGCGGCTGATAAATTGCGCAAAGCCGATAATGGCGTTCAAGGGCATGCGAACTTCGTCGCAAATGGCGGCAATTGACCGACCCTTGGACTTGGCCACCTGGGCAACCTGATTTTGCGCCTTGGCCAGATTGTCGGCGGTATCCCGGTGGGCGAGAATTTCCGCCCGCAGAACTTCGCCCGACCTGGCGGACAGATCCAGATAAGCCCGCGCCATGGCCGTGACCAGAACCGCCGCCACGATGACGCCGGCCAGAAACATCCCGGCCAAATCCTGGCCCGCCAGATATTGCGGCCACGCGTGGCCATTGACGTAAAGCGTGATCAACAGGCAATAGCTTGCCGCCAATGTGGATAATCCGATCACCTGGCCAGGGTTGGACAGAAAAAACAGGCAAAACAGCGGAATAACAATGGAAATGGGCAGGGCCGGGGACAGGTGGCCGCCGAAATTATACACCGCCACAAGGGTCATGGCGTTCAGGATCAGGACCGATATGGTCGACAGCAAGCCATAGGCGCCGGTCAACCGGAATAACAAGGGCTGCACTATCAAGGATAGGGTCAGGGCCAGGAACAACCAATAGGCCGGCGCCGGTTCGGCCAGTTCCGCAGCCACCTGGTAGACCCAAAATGCCAGCCCCAGGGCAAGCAGCAGGACGACGATGGCCCAACGCCGGGGGT
>JAYGEA010000295.1:0-38899 GCA_046582635.1 Alphaproteobacteria bacterium | reverse complement strand
TGGCCGTCACGGGCCATGGCGCGGCTCAATGCCTCCGTCAGGGCATCCACCGGGACACTGCCGGCATCGTTGTGGCCGCCGACGAAATTATAAGCCGGGAAGCCCGCAAAGGCATTGGCGGCGGGGGGCAGGTCGTCGCGAAAAAAGGTGCTGTAGTCGAAACTCATAGGCTGGCTTTCTCGTTCGGCGGCACCGGGGAGGCACTGCAACATTGAATTTTGAGATATTAAGGGGTACTCTGAATTTAGTGAATCGCAAATCTTGGGCAGGGGTAGGAAAAGTGGCAGCAATTCTCACATCATTACGCAATACCGTCATCGCGGGCATCGTGCTGTCCGTCATCATGGTTATCGTGCTCATGCAATGGCATGCGGACACCATCGCTTTTGACATGGCCTGGGCGACCTTCTTCATGCGTTGGCTGCATGTATTATGCGGCGTCATGTGGATCGGCATTCTGTGGTATTTCAATTTCGTGCAGATACCCACCATGCCCTCCATTCCGGACGAGATGAAACCGGCCATCGGCAAGCACATCGCGCCGGAAGCTCTGTTCTGGTTCCGCTGGGGCGCCATGGGCACCATCGTCACGGGGCTGTTGCTGGCCTGGATGAATGGTTATCTGGTGGACGCCATTGCGCTGGGCATCACGGACGGCGTGCCCAAGCATACCGCTATCGGCATCGGCATGTGGCTGGGCGCCATCATGTGGTTCAACGTCTGGTTCATCATCTGGCCGGCACAGCAAAAGGCGCTCGGCATCGTCGATGCGGAGGCCGACGTCAAGGCCGCCTCGGCCCGGACGGCGATGCTGTTCTCCCGCACCAACACCTTGCTGTCGATCCCCATGCTCTATGCCATGGTCTCGGCGCAAAACATCTACTAAGCCAAAGACGCAGACAGCGAAGCCCGGGCCTCGCGGCCCGGGCTTTTTTGTGTTCGGACGGTCGAACTCGACCTTATACCAAGGTACGCGACTGCGCCCCGGCGCCGCCCCTCGGAGCGGTGCGCGTGGCGCATGAGCGCGAGCGAGAACGGCGAAGCCCTATTCGACCGTGCCCAGGTGTTCCCGCTTCACCAGGTCCCAATCGATCTCGTAGCCCAGGCCTGGCTCCGTGGGGGCATGAACCTGGCCGTCGAGATATTGAATATCCTCCACCAGGCCGAATTCGTTGGCCCCGGTGCAGGGGAAGAATTCAAAGAACTCGCAGTTCGGCACCGCCATGGTGACATGCAGGTTGGCCACATTGTTCAGCGAATTGCCGCCGTGGTGAATTTCGCATTTCATGTTGAAGCCCTCGGCCAGATGGCACAGGCGGACCAGGGGCGTGATGCCCCCGGTGATGGCCACGTCGCCGCGCAGCATGTCCGTGGCGTTTTGGGTGATCCACTGCGCCATGCCGTAAAAGCGCCCCGGCGCGTATTCCGTGGACATGATGGGGATATCCAGTTTCTGCTTCAACTTCACGTAGTTGTAGATATCCTCTTCCACCAGTGGATCCTCATACCAATAGAAATCCAGCTCCTCGATGGCGCGGCCGACGCGCAGGGCATCTTCGTACTGATAGGCCCACATGGAATCCATCATCAGCTTCATCTCGCCACCGACGCCTTCCCGCACCGCCTGGGAAATCTCGATATCCGCCTTGGCCGTGCCATGGGGATGCAGTTTGTGGGCCGTCCAGCCCATTTCCTTAAACCGGATCGCCTCCTCCACATACTCGGCGGGGGTTTCGTGATAGGCGGTGGAGGAATAGACCGGCACCACCTCCTTGCAGGTACCCAGCAGGCGGTGGATGGGCTGTCCGGCGATCTTGCCGTTGATATCCCACAGGCAGATATCGATGGCGCCAATCACATTGGTTGCGACGGAGCGGTTCATCTTCCACATTTGCCACCAGATAGCGCCGATATCCTGGGGGTTCCGGCCCATGATGATGGGCTTGATAAATTCGATCAATCCAGGTGCAAAATGATGCGCCCCCATGCGCGAGGAGCCCAAAAAGGCATTGCCGCTGACCCCTTCGTCGGTCTCCACGGTGACAATGCCCAATTGCTGGTCCTGCCCGAACATGGTCCCGACACCGGTCTTCCAGCCGGCTGACTTCCAGGTACACATGTCCACTTTGACGTTGGTGATTTTCAATTTCGTTTCCTCCCGATTGATGACCAGCCATTTCGCCCTGATCTCATACCAAATTGCGGTGATAAAGACCAAAGGCGTTACCGCAAAGAATTCCAAATTTAAGAGCTTTTCTGCAGCGAATCTCGCAAATCCGGGGTTGCCGGCGGTTTTTCCACTTTCTAAAGACCTGTAATCTACTATCGTATGGATGCGCCTCTTCCAATATGATGGAAAGGGGCAATATGGTAGATAGTCGGCCGGTTCATGCTGGACCGCGGCAACAATTGGCAGGGAGTCCCGGTGGGTATGATAGGTACCGTTGGGCGGTAAAATGGGCTTCGATATACGGGCCGCTGGTCCCGATGATGACGACGTTGACGGCGGCGCCGGGGATGGCGGCGGCGGCACCGGCGTGGCGACCAAAACCAAGCCGAAGACCAAAAAGCCGTCCATGTACCGGGTTCTGTTGATGAACGATGATTACACGCCCATGGAATTCGTGGTCCATGTGCTGGAACGCTACTTCAACAAGGACGCCCAGGAAGCCACGCAGATTATGTTGCACGTACATCAAAAAGGCATAGGTGTCTGTGGTATCTTCCCTTTCGAAATAGCGGAAACAAAGGTCATGCAGGTGACCGATCTGGCGCGCAAGAACCAGCACCCCCTGCAATGCACCATGGAAAAGGTGTAGTGATAGGTCGTCTGGAATGAAACTCTTGGGTCTAATGTTTAAGGAAATCGTCTAGTGGCATCATTTGCGGCGGAATTGGAACAAAGCCTTCATCGGGCGCTACGCAGCGCCAATGAACGGCGGCACGAGTTTGCCACCCTGGAGCATCTGTTGTTAGCCTTGTGCGACGACAATGACGCGCGCTCGGTGCTGCGCGCCTGCAACGTGGAAATCGACCAGTTGCGGGAACAGTTGAACAATTACCTGGAAGAAGACCTGGCCTCCCTGACCGTCGAGGAAGAGGAAGAGGCGAAACCCACCGCCGGTTTCCAGCGGGTGATCCAGCGCGCCGTCTATCATGTGCAATCATCGGGCCGGGACGAGGTCACGGGCGCCAACGTACTGGTCGCCATATTCGCCGAACGGGAAAGTCACGCGGTCTATTTCCTGCAGGAGCAGGACATGACCCGCCTGGATGCGGTCAGCTATATCTCCCACGGTGTGGCCAAGACGCCCGGCATGAGCACGGATCGCACCGTGCACGGCACGGAAGAAAAAGAGGAAGAGGAAACGAACGTAAAATCCGGTGACGAGGCCCTGGCCGCCTATTGCGTCGATCTGAACGAGAAGGCCCGCAGCGGCCGTATTGATCCCGTCATCGGCCGCGAAGAGGAGCTGGAGCGGACCATCCAGATCCTCTGCCGGCGGCAGAAAAACAACCCGCTTTTGGTCGGCGATCCCGGCGTGGGCAAAACCGCCATCGCCGAAGGTCTGGCACGCCGGGTGGTTTTGGGCGAGGTGCCCGAGGTGCTGCGCGATACCACCATATTCTCCCTCGACATGGGCGCCCTGTTGGCGGGCACCCGCTATCGTGGCGATTTCGAGGAGCGCCTGAAGGCGGTTATCACCGAGCTGGAAAACCACGACGACGCAATTTTGTTCATTGACGAAATCCACACCGTGATTGGCGCCGGCGCCACCTCGGGCGGCGCCATGGATGCCTCCAACATGCTGAAACCGGCCCTGGCCAGCGGCACCATCCGCTGCATGGGGTCCACCACGTACAAGGAATACAGGGGTTATATCGAGAAAGACCGCGCCCTGTTGCGCCGCTTCCAGAAAATCGACGTGAACGAGCCTTCGGTCTCCGACGCGGTGAAGATCCTCAAGGGCCTGAAGCCTTACTTCGAAGACTACCACAAGATCCGCTATACCGCCGAGGCCATCAAGGCGGCGGTGGATCTGTCGGCGAAATACATCAACGACCGCAAATTGCCGGACAAGGCCATCGATGTCATTGACGAGGTTGGCGCGGCGCAGATGCTGCTGCCCGAACACCGGCGCAAGAAAACCATCTCGGTCAAGGATATCGAAAACGTGGTGGCCAAGATCGCCCGCATCCCGCCGAAAACCGTCTCCAAGGACGACAAGGCCAGCCTGGCCAACCTGGATGGCGAGCTGAAAGCGGTGGTGTTCGGCCAGGACCCGGCGATCGATGCCCTGGCCACGGCCCTGAAGATGTCCCGCGCCGGGTTGCGGGAGCCGGAAAAACCCATCGGCAGTTATCTCTTTTCGGGCCCCACGGGCGTCGGCAAGACGGAAGTGGCCCGGCAACTGGCCAATATCATGGGCATGGAAATGGTCCGCTTCGACATGTCCGAATATATGGAGCGGCACACGGTCTCCCGCCTGATCGGCGCGCCGCCCGGATATGTGGGTTTTGATCAGGGCGGCATGTTGACCGACGCCATCGACCAGAACCCCCATGCGGTATTGCTGCTGGACGAGATCGAAAAGGCCCATCCCGATCTGTTCAATATCCTGTTGCAGATCATGGACTACGGCAAGCTGACCGATCACAATGGCAAGCATATTGATTTCCGCAACGTGGTCTTGATCATGACCACCAACGCCGGCGCCTCGGAGATGTCCAAGTTGGCCATCGGGTTCGGCCGCGAGAACAATGTCGGCGCCGATGAAGAGGCCATTGACCGCCTGTTCACGCCGGAATTCCGCAACCGCCTGGATGCCACCATCAGCTTCTCGGCCCTGCCGCCGGAGGTCATCTCCAAGGTGGTGGACAAGTTCATCGGCGAATTGAGCGTTCAGCTGGATGACCGCAAGGTCTCCATCGAATTGAGCACCGCGGCCCGCGACTGGCTGGCCGAGAAGGGTTATGACCAACTCTACGGTGCCCGCCCCCTGGGCCGGATCATCCAGGAGAAGGTCAAGAAGCCGTTGGCCGATGAACTGCTGTTCGGCAAGCTGGCCAAGGGCGGCAAAGTGGCGATCGACGTGGCGGATGGCAAGCTGAGCTTTGAATTTCTGGCCAAGGAGAAAGCGCCAAAACTCGGCAAGCCCAAAAAAGATGACGGCAATGGCGGCGGCCCGGCGAATCCGGAACAACCCGGCGGCGACAAGATCCCGGAACTTGTGAATTAGCGCATTTCCAGTTTGATTGAAATTGCCAAGCCGGCCCTCTCCCCCACCCGGCCACCCATTGATTATGATTTCGTGGGTGGCGGGTGGGAGAGAGGGCCGGCTTGGATCAATCTTGAAAAGCTCCACCCGCTTCGGCTATTTGAAGGCGGGCATGACCTCGCGGGTGATGATGCGCAGGCTATTCTTGACCTGGGCCTCGCTCAACATGCCGCCGGCGTTCAGTTCCGCCGTTATGCCGTCGATGCCCAGGACCTGCCGCCATTCACGCAAACGGTCGATCAGCCGGGCCGGATCGCCAAAGGCAACCCGGTCGGCCAGGATGTCGTCATACGATAGCGCGGACAGTGTCGCCGCCGTGTTCCGCCGCTCCGCGGTGCCGCCCTTGGGGCTGGAGGCTGCGATCAATCGGGCCTGGCGTTCGAAATAATAGATGATGTTCTCGCGCGGCTCCGCAATTGCCGCGGCCTCGGTATCGGCGGCATGGATGGGCACCCGGAGAAAGACGCTGCCCTCGCCCCCGTGGCCGCATCGTTGCCAGGTTTCCCGATAGACCTTGATGTTCTCAATCAATTGCCCCAAACCATCGCCGCGCAGGCCGACGAATAGTGGCAGGCCCTGTTCGGCAACCACTTTGAAGGTGGCGGCCGAAGTTGCCGCCATGCGCATGGGTGGATGAGGTTTTTGCACCGGTTGGGGCACCACCTGGGCCTCGTTGACCTGATAGTACTGTCCCGAATAGGAGAATTTCCCGCCCTTCCAGGCCAGACGCAGGACCTCCAATCCCTCTTCAAACCGCGCTTGGCTTTCGCCGTAATCGATGGCGTAGCTATTGTAGGCGTGGACAAAGCCGCTGCGCCCAATACCGAAATCCAACCGCCCGCCGCTAATTTGATCAAGGGTCGCGGCCTCCTCCGCGATGCGCAGGGGATTGGTGAGGGGCAGCACATAGACCGCCAGGCCAATGCGCATGCGCCTGGTCCGCGCGGCAAGAGCGCCCGCCACCACGATGGGTGATGACAACACGGAGCGGCCGGGCGAAAAATGAAACTCCGACAGCCAGACACTGTCCAGCCCCCACGCCTCGGCCGCATCCACCAGCTCAAACCCCTCGCGAAAGGCTTCAGCCTCGGTGCCGCCCGGCCGGGGCCCGAACTCCATGAACATTCCGAAATGCATGGGCGAAGTTTACACCGGAAAGTCGCCAGGGCAAATTCGAGGTCACCATGGACTCTATTGCGAGAAAATCCATGTGGAACTATATTTGGTACCATATGGACTAATGGAGAACATTTCATGTCACCGATTAAGGATCAAAATGTTGCCGGTCTTCTGGGCATTGCAAAACCAAAATCAGCGATGGCATTTATCGAGGCCATCGAACGGGGTTTCCCCATCGGAAGTTTGGAGCGGGTTACGCGGCAGATAGCCCCGGAAGACAACGACTTCAAATATCGCCTGATCGCCAAGGCGACATTGGTCCGCCGGCAAAAAGCGAAACGACTGTCGCCCGAGGAAAGCGACCGGCTTTCTCGTATTGCGCAAGTTTGGAGCTGCGCCCTTGATGTCTGGCAAAACGACGAGGACGCACGCGCCTTTCTAAACCGGCCTCATGCCATGCTGGATGGACGAACTCCCATGGGGGCCGCGCTCAAAACGGAAGCCGGCGCCCGCATGATTGAAGACATCCTTGGCCGCCTGAAACACGGCACGGCGGCCTGATGCCAGCCCCGACCCGGGCACAAGTCCTTGACCGTGTTCTTACGTGCTATCGAATTGGTGACCCAGACGGCCAATACCCCATATTCGACGCCACAGGATCAACCCTCGCGCCGGGCCGCTGGAACGGCGCGACAGAGCCCATGATCTATGCCTCCCGCCACTATTCCACGGCAATGCTGGAAAAACTGGTCCACGGCAGCGGCCAACTGCCGCCCAATCAGCATTTTATCGCGATCACTATCCCGAGCGGCCTGTCCTATGAAATGGTCACAGCTGACATTCTGCCGGGATGGGAAGACACGTGGTTTTCGGCGTCCCGTCCCCACGGCATGCAATGGCAACGGGGAAGACGGTCAGCTGTGTTAATCGTACCCAGCGTCGTGGCACGTATGGAGCAAAATGTGCTGATCAATCCAGAACATCCCGAATTCCACCGCATCGAACACGAATTGCACGAGCCGGTGTGGTGGGATCGTCGATTGTTTTGAGACTTGAAACCTATTGCCGGAACCAAATTCACCGCATGCCCGAATAAGCGAAATCTCTCCGGGGCGGAGAGTTGGACGAAGAACCGGCGAGCGAATTCCGCACCGTCGGATCTCCAGTCAGCTCTTGAAACTGTCCGGATCAAGGCCCGTCGTCGCCATAACCTCATTCGCCCGCGATATTTGTGACGGGCTGAGAACGCGTTCCCATTCATTGGTCTCGCCGCTGCGGTAGTGTAACATTCCTTTTTCGGGCGCGGCTTCTATTTGGCTCCAGTCAAACATCTTAAACGGGATATCATGGAAAGCTAAAAGGGCCTCGAAATAGG
This sequence comes from Alphaproteobacteria bacterium, assembly GCA_046582635.1. GTDB lineage: Bacteria > Pseudomonadota > Alphaproteobacteria. Next base: position 31,126 of record JAYGEA010000295.1, on the reverse strand, counting down.
CCCGGTTGTCCGCCCGAAACGCTTCATAGCTGGTCATCATTATCTGGCCGGAGAATACGCCCCCCGATGCCGCCCGCTGCCAATCCACGATCCATTGCACCTGCTCCAGGAAAGGCTGCCCGAGATAATGGTCAACCTGATCGGAGAATGCCCATTGATCGAACGCGGGGGGCAATGCCTTGGTGACGACGGATGATTCAAATGAGTCATTGGAAAAAAGCCCGACCAGGTGATGGATGCCCGAAATCATTGCTTGCCGTGAGTCCCGGATATGCACCACCATGCGCTGAATGCCGGCCTGGTTCAATGCCTCCAGCACATCAGCACGTGCCGGCAAATGCTCCTGACAGATGACGCCGCCGTTGGCAAACCGTTCCAGCCAGCTGGGTATGATCTGATCGCCACTCAATGCCGAATGGGTAATGTAGCTACGGGGCAGGTTCAGGCCGGTCTCCAAGCGGGCGGCGATGTACATGCTGGCGGATTTGAATAAGGTGTTGAGCAACAGCGGCGGCAGGCCACGCGCTTGAGCGGCCTGCTGGAGTTCCAGGAAATTGCCGCCGCTGTCCAGCTCCAAGTTCGGATTGCGGCGCACGGCCGCGTCCAAAATCATCCGGCCTTCATCACCACGGCCCACCGCGTGCAAAGCCGTTGCCAGGGCGGTATAGGCGGTGTCATCCATCGTGTCAGGCGCAAGTTTGAAGAACGTGGTCAGGCTGTCCACCACTCTTTGAAAGTCGCGCAGTTTTGCATTGACGGTCCCGAGATCACGGAACGTGCCCGCATTGTCGGGATCCAAGATGGCTAGGTTTTCAAGACTGCCCCGCGCGTCGGCCCAATGTCCAAGCTCGAAGTCGATCATGGTGCGCAAGGTGGGGAAGGCTTTGTCCCTTGTGCCTTCGCCCAGCATGGCGGCGAACTTTTCCGCCGCCTGTTGCAGCGGTGCCGGCTCACCAGTGCGTCGAAAATTATCGATCAACGCCTGCACGTCATTGGTTAGCGAATCCATGGCCCAGTTTCTCCGACCGGTGTTGCCACGGTCGGGAGCCGTGACGACCTGTTCCAAAAACCGATTATATGATTGGCAGTATTCCATCGCGATTGCGGCAGCGCAAGCCGAAGCCGATGGGGGCTTTTATCTACGCGCGATGATGGTTCTCAAAACATCGACCAAACTTTGGACAATTGCGCCCGCTACGCCAAACCGCCGGTCAGCTCTCGAATCTGTCCGGATCGAGCCGGGCAAGCCGCCGCCATGATCTCATTCTCCCGTAATATCCGGGACTTACTAAGAAGGCGTTTTCAAAGCCATGATCCGTTAGAACACGCCCTTCTCACGCATCGTCGCGATTTCGTCGTCGCCATAACCCACGTTGCGTAAATTCGCCTCCGTATGCTGGCCCAACTCCGGCAGGTCGAACACCACCTTGCCGGGCTCATGGCGGAACTTCATGGGGATGCCGATGTGTTCCCAGCCCTTCTCGTCTTCGATGATCATCTCGCGATGGCGCATTTGCGGGTCGTCGGCGCCCTGGCGCAGGTCGTTGACGGGGGCGAATGCGGCGTCAACATCGGCGAACCAATCGATCCAGTAAGCTTGGAATTCGGAAAGAAATTTCTCGGTCAGAAAGGTCTTGGCCGGGTCCTGGTTCGGGCCGGGGGGCGGCTGGCAGGCCTCGATCAGGTCGGGGCGGCCCATCTTGTTCAGGATGGCGGTAGCGAAATGCATCTCGGCCCCACCCAGGACGATATATTTGCCGTCCTTGGTTTCGTAGATGTTGTACATGGCATTGCCGCCCCAGCTGCGTTCGTCCTTGGGGTTGGGCGCGCGCTTTTCGGCAAACACCGGTCCGAGGTTGTTGGGCATGGCGGCGATCAGGCTGTCCATCATGGCCAGGTCGATATAGTCGCCCCGGCCGGTATCCCGTCGCCGGTACAGCGCCATCAGGACCGCCGACAGCCCCATCATGGATGACAGCATGTCCGCATTGGCGATGCCCGGAATGGCGGGGATGCCGTCCGGGCCCAGATTGACGCTGAGAATGCCTGCATAGGCTTCCGTCGCCATGTCGTGGGCCGGCTTCTTGGCATAGGGCCCGGTCTGCCCAAAGGCCGAAAGGGAGGCGTAAACGATGCCCGGATGGCGCGCCGCCACGGCGTCATAGCCCACGCCCAGGCGGTCGACCACGCCGGGTCGGAAGGCCTCGATCATGACATCGCAGCTCTCGGCCAGGCGCAGGGCGGCTTCCACGCCTTCCTCGGTCTTCAGGTTCAGCTGCACGCTCTGTTTGTTGCGGTGGGTATTGGCGAAAAACACCGTCGTGCCGTCCCGTTGCGCGCCGATGACCCGGTTCGGCTCGCCGCCGTTGATGGGTTCCAGCTTGATCACCTCGGCCCCATGGTCGGCCATCATCTGCGTTAACAATGGGCCGGGCAGGAAGAGCGAGAGATCAAGGACGCGGATACCTTCGAGTTTCATGAGTTTGGCTTTCTAGATGGCATTATTGGAACGCAGGCGTTCGATTTCGTCGGATGAATAGCCCAATTCCGCCAGGATGTCTTCGCTGTCGGCGCCCAGCTTGGGGCCGGCCCGGGCGGGAATGGGTTCGCCCAGGCGAATGGGGTTGTTCAGCAACTGCAAGTCCGGGCGGTCGGGATGGTTGACCGTCTGTACCCCGCCGCGATCCCGGAAATAAGGGTTGTCCAGGGCCGTGGCCAGATCATTGACCGGACCGGCGGGGACCTGGCCGGCAAAACGCTCCAACCACTCCGCCGCGGGCCGCTTGATCAGAACCCGGTCCAGCATCAGGGTCAGCTCGTCGCGGTTTTCATGGCGCCCTTCATAGCCCTGAAACCGGGGGTCGTCTTTCCATTCCGGCTGGCCGACAATGTCACACAGGGCGGCCCAGAATTTTTCCGTCTGCGCCATGATGAAGATCCAGCCGTCCTGGGTGCGGTAAAGCTGGGAGGGCACGATGAAGGGATGGCCCGAACGCGGCACCCGCCCGGTCACGTCGCCTTCGTTCAGGTACCACACGGCGGGATAGCTCAATTGATGCATGGCCACGTCATAGAGGGAGACTTCCAAATCCCGTCCCCGGCCGGTCTGCCTGGCCTCGGTGATGCCGGCCAACAGGGCCAGGCAGGAGGTCACCCCGGTCATGTAATCCACGATGGAGAGGCCCATGCGCGCGGGCGGGCCGTCGGGCTCCCCGCTCAGGCCCAAAAACCCCGCTTCCGCCTGCATCAGGAAATCATAGCCGGGCCAGCCGGCCCGCTCCCCATCATTGCCGTAGGCGGAGATATGGGCGCAGACAAGGCCTGGGTTGTGGGCCGCCAGATCCGCGTGACGCAGGCCCAGTTTTTTCGGTTGATCGCCGCGCAGGTTGTTGGTCAGGCCGTCCGCCGTGGCCACCAGCTTGTGGAACACGGCGATCCCGTCCGGATGCTTCAAATCCAGGCTGAGCGAGCGTTTGTTGCGATTGAAGGCCTGGAAAAACTGGCTATCGTTGTCGCCCAGGTGATGGGGCCCCACCGCGCGCGCCACATCACCGCCCGTTTGCCGGTTCTCGATCTTTATCAGATCCGCGCCCAGGTCGGCCAGAAAGCCCGTGCCGTAGGGTCCCGCGCCGTAATGTTCGACGGCGATGACCCGCAGTCCAGCAAGAGGCAGGCTCACACCGGGTTCCTTTCCACCAATTGCCGGGCGATGATGATGCGCTGCATCTCGTTGGTGCCCTCGCCAATGCACATCAAGGGCGCGTCACGATAATAGCGCTCCACATGAAACTCCTTGGAATAGCCGTAAGCACCGTGGATACGCAGGCATTCCGTGGCGTTCTCCAATGCGGATTCCGAGGCGAACAACTTCGCCATGCCCGCCTCCATGTCGCAGCGGCGGCCACTGTCATAGGCCGTGGCGGCGCTCTCCACCAGCAGGCGGGAGGCCTCGCACCGGGTCGCCATGTCGCCCAGTTTCAGCTGTATGGCCTGATGCTGGCAGATCGGCTTGCCCATGGTCTCGCGCACCTGGGAATAGGCGACGGCGTCATTCAGGGCCGCATTGGCGATACCGACGCCACGCGCCGCTACGTTAATACGCCCCAGTTCCAGCCCGCCCACCGCATGGCGAAAACCGGAGCCCTCTTCCAGGCCAATCAGACAGTCGGCGGGAATGCGGTAGTCCTCGAAGATCAATTCGGCGCTGTCGATGCCCTTGTAGCCGAGCTTTTCCAGCTTCCGCCCGACCGTGAAACCAGGGCCCTTTTCGGCAATGAATAACGAGGTGCCCTTGTGCCGGGGCTGGATGTCTAGGTCGGTCTTCACCAACAGGGCGACGCAGCTGCCTTCAATGCCGTTGGAGATCCAGGTCTTGGTGCCGTTGATGATGTAGTCATCGCCGTCCCGCACGGCGCGGGTGCGGATGGCCTGCAAATCCGTGCCGCAATTGGGTTCGGTCAGGGCCAGGGCGCCGCGAATTTCACCGGTGGCAAACCGGGGCAGAAAGCGGCGTTTCTGTTTTTCCGTGCCGAAGCGTTCCACCGCCGCCGACATGATCAGGTGGGAATTGAAAATGCCGCTCAATGACATCCAGACTTCGGTCACCGACGTGACGATCTTGGCGTAGGTGCCGGCGGGCAGGCCCAGGCCGCCGTATTCCTGGCTGATGGTGGCGCCGAACAGGCCCAGCTCCTTCATCTGCTCAACCATCTCGTGGGGATATTCATCCGCATGATCCAGGGCTAGAACCTTGTCGCGGACATCCCGGTCCAGCCACTTTTGCACCGTGTCCAGTAATTGCCGCTCGTCTTCCCGGGTGATGCTCTCACCCGCGCGGCTGGTCAGTATCTCGCTCATGGTTTCAGGCCTCCTGTTCCGCTGCCAGCATTTTGTCGTCAACGCCATGCCCGCGCTTGGGCACCAGCACGGTGCGTTGATAGCTCATCACCAGGGTGCCGTCCTGCTTGAAGGCGCGGGTGTCCACGGTGACCATGCCCTGGGTGGGCCGGGATTTAGACTCCCGTTTCGAACGTACTTCGGATTCCGCATACAGGGTATCGCCGTTAAAGACCGGCGCCGGCATGGAGATATCGGTCCAGCCCAGATTGGCGATGGCCTTCTGGCTCACATCCGAGACGCTCATCCCCGCCACGATGGCCAGGGTCAGGGCGGAATTGACGATGGGCTTGCCGAACTCGCTGTGCTTGGCGTATTCCGCATCGAAATGCAGGGGGTGCTGGTTCATGGTCAGCAAGGTGAACCAGGTATTGTCCGCCTCCGATATGGTCCGCCCCGGCCGGTGTTCATAGATATCGCCGATTTCGAAATCCTCGTAATAGCGGCCAAAGGTCTCCCGATAGCGGTTCTCGCCGATTTTTACGGCACCGTCTCTCATGCGGAGGTCTCCTCGTAAAATTGCGTGATTTTCGCCATTGTCCTGGGCGAGAGGGCTTTGGTCAATGCAAGCCTATGGCCAGCGCCTTCGCATCCGCTATAAAGGGGCAAATTTGAACAATATAAGGAGCCGGCGACCGCCGAATTAGCCATGGACTTTTCCTTTACCGACGACCAGATTGCCGTACGCGACGCCGTCACCAAGCTGTGCGAGAAATATGACGACGCCTATTGGCTGGCCCGCGACACCGACGGCGTCTTCCCCGAGGACTTCGTCAAGGATCTGGCGGACGGCGGCTGGCTGGGCATCGCCATGCCGGAAGAATATGGCGGTTCCGGTCTGGGCGTGATCGAGGCCGGCTTGATGATGCAGGCCATTGCGCAGTCCGGCGCGGGGTTTTCCGGCGCCTCCGCCGTGCATATCAATATCTTCGGCCCCAATCCATTGGTGGTGCATGGCACGGCCGAACAAAAACAAAAGTACCTGCCGCCATTGATTGCCGGCAAGGACCGCAGCTGCTTTGGCGTGACCGAGCCCAACGCCGGCCTGGACACCTCGCGGATGGAGACCAAGGCGGTTCTTGAGGGCGACAAATATATCGTCAATGGGCGCAAGATGTGGACCTCCACGGCGCAGACCGCTAACAAGATCCTGCTGCTGGCCCGCACCTCGCCCAGGGACGAAGGCAAAAAGCCGACCGACGGCATAACCATGTTCTATACGGAGTTCGACCGGGACTATTGTGAAGCCCGGGTAATCGAGAAAATGGGCCGCAAGGCGGTGGATTCAAATGCTACATTTTACGACAACCTGCCCGTCCCCGTGACCGACCGCATCGGCGAGGAAGGCAAGGGCTTCTATTACCTGCTGGACGGCCTGAACCCGGAACGCATTTTGATCGCCTTGGAATGCGTCGGCCTGGGCCGGGCCGCCCTGCGCAAGGCCGTTGAATATGCCAACGAACGCGTGGTGTTCGACCGGCCCATCGGCAAGAACCAGGCCATCCAGCACCCCCTGGCGGATTCCTGGGCCCATCTGGAGGCCGCCGACGCCATGGCCTGGCGCGCCGCCGCCCTGTATGACGCCGGACAGCCCTGTGGGGCTGAAGCCAACGCGGCAAAATATCTGGCGGCCGAGGCCTGCTATACCGCCTGCGAGCGGGCGGTGATGACCCATGGCGGCATGGGCTATGCCAAGGAATTCCATGTGGAGCGGTATTTGCGGGAAAGCTTCATCTCCCGCATCGCCCGGTCAGCCGCGAGATGATCCTGAATTATATCGGCCAGCATGTCTTGAAGATGCCTCGTTCGTATTGACCGCCCGTTTCAAGATCGAAGCTGCGGCATCTTTTGCGAATCACCTAATCCAGGGCATTTTTTAACGGATAGCCGATCCGAATCCCGCATTCCTGCTGGCAAAAAGCGCTGCAAGTGCCCTAAAACCCAGGCCCGCCGTGCGAATCCCAAGAGGGCGCTTGTCAATATACATAACCTCTGATACAGGAAGCGAATCATCAACCTCTGGCATCAGTGAGAACATAGATATGAGCAAAGCCGCACTCGTGGAGCGCGTTGCCAAAAAAGGCAAATTGTCGAAAGCCGAAGCCGGGCGCACCGTCGACCTGGTCATGGGCGAAATTTCCGCCGGCCTGAAAGCCGCTAAGAAGGAAGGCAAGTACACCATTGGTACTTTTGGCACCTTCTCCGTCACCAAGCGGAAAGCCCGCAAGGGCCGCAACCCGCAGACCGGGGAGGAGATCAAGATCAAGGCCTCTAAGGTTTTGAAATTCAAGCCCGCCGCGCAACTGAAGAAAGCTGCCGGCTGCTAGCTGTCGGTTGTTAGCTGCCGTTTGTTAGCCGCCAGTTGCTAGCTGACAGCTCCGGCGCGCCTCTGTGCGCCTGACTTCAGTTGGGGTTATAAGTAGGGGCTCGCGGTTTGTCCGCGGGCCCTTTCTTTGTTTTGATCAAGGTTGAGAATGATGAACCAGACCAATAGTTTGACCGGCGCCGAAGCCTTGGTGCATATGTTGCGCGGTCACGGCGTGGACTATATTTTCGGCCTGTGCGGCGATACCTCGCTGCCGTTCTACGATGCCCTGCACCGCCTTGACCACGGCATGACCCATATTCTCTCCCGCGATGAACGCTCCGCCGCTTACATGGCGGACGGCTACGCCCGTGTCTCGGGCAAGGTGGGGGTGTGCGAGGGGCCGTCGGGGGGCGGGGCCACCTACATCGCGCCCGGCCTGGCGGAGGCCAACGAAAGCTCCATCCCCATTCTGGCCATCACCACGGATATCGGGGTCGGCTCCCGCGGCCGTTATGCCTTGACCGAGCTGGATCAATCGGCGCTGTTCCGTCCCCTGACCAAATGGAACGGCGTCATCGAACGGGCCGAGGATCTGCCGAAGATGCTGCGCGCCGCCTTTCGCGCCATGACCACGGGCCGCCCCGGTTCGGCGCATTTGGCATTGCCCTTTGATGTCCAAGGGGGCCCGGTCGACCCGGACGAGATTTGGCACGACGAAGACCTGGGCCGCCATCCCGCCTGGCCCGCGGCCCCGGATCCGGCAGCTGTGGCGAAACTGGCCCAGGTCCTGTTGGCGGCGAAGAACCCCCTGGTGGTCTGCGGCGGCGTGGTACTGGCGGGCGCCGAGGGCGGCCTGATCCGTCTGATCGAACAGCTGGAGATACCCGTCGCCACGACTATATCGGGCAAGGGTTCAATCCCCGAGGACCACCCCCTGGCGCTGGGCGTGGTGGGCAGCAACGGCGGCGTGCCGGAAACGCGCCGCTTTATGACCGCCGCCGATCTGATCCTGTTCATCGGCTGCCGGGCCGGTTCGGTGACCACGGAGCGTTGGCAATATCCCCGCCCCGGCGGCTGCAAGGTCGCCCACATCGACAGCGACCCACGTGTCATTGGCGCCAATTACCCCACGGCGGCGGCCATGGTGGGTGATGCCAAGCTGGCCCTGGCCGCCTTGAATGCCGAGATTGGCGCGCCCAACCCTCCCGCCCGTGATCTGAACCAGGCCGCCGTGGCCGCCGCCAAGACCGCCAAATTCCAGGCTTTCCACGCCCTGGCGCAAAGCGACGAGCGCCCCATCCGGCCCGAATGCCTGGTCGCCGCCCTTACCGAACTACTGGACGACAGCGCCGTGGTGATCGCCGATCCCGGCACGCCCTGTCCCTATCTGTCCGCCTACTATCCCGTCCTCAGGGCGGGGCGGCAGTTTTTCTCCAACCGGGCCCATGGTGCCCTGGGCTATTCCCTGCCGGCGGCGGTTGGGGCCTATTACGGCCGGCCCGGCGCCAAGGTGGTCGCGGTGATGGGCGACGGCAGCTTTGGCTTCAACGCCGGCGAACTGGAAACCGTGGCGCGGCTTGGACTGCCGATTACCTTCGTGGTGGTCTCCAACGGCATCTTCGGCTGGATCAAGGCGGGGCAGAAAGCCAGCTTCGATGGCCGTTATTTCTCGGTGGACTTTTCCACCACCGACCATGCCCGGGTGGCGGAGGCATTCGGTTTGCAAGCCTGGCGCGTGGAAGACCCCGATGAATTGCGCCCCAAGCTGGAAGCCGCCCTGAATTGCCCCGGCCCGTCATTGGTCGACGTGATCTGCCAGCCCTTGCAGGAGGCCAACGCGCCGGTCAGCGAATGGGTGGCATAAACGTTCTAACCCGGTAAACCGGCCTTTCGAATTGTGTCGATATAGTGAGATACGAAGGCCTTGTCGCTTTCCCAGGCCATCCGAGCCAATATGTAGTTGGCATCCAAACCCGGTTCTTGGGCCAATAGCCTGCGAATGCAATCTTCAGCTTCCAACGTTTCACCTCTGGTCATGGCGACGAAGGCGAGGCCAGCCAAAGCGGCGATGCGGATGTAGGGGTTATCTGTCTGGGCAACGGCATGCGCCGTGAAAATCGCCTTTGCCTGGTCATATTGCCCAAGTTTCAGGTAGCAAAATGACAAAACGTTCGCCACCCAATCCGGGTAATACGGTTCCAACCGCATGGAACGCAGGATCAGGGCCAGGCCTTCCTCGACTTGACCGCCGGCCTGTTTCAGTGTGCCGGCATTTGAAACAACCATGCCTGAATTGGGCTCCAGCTCCATGATACGGTCAGCATGCTCAATGCCGCCGGAATAATTGCCTGTCAATAAATCCAGCCAGCCCAGCACGGCATGGGCATCGGCGTTATCTTCCATGGTAATAGAGCGATCCGCGAATTCACGGGTGCTTGCGCTGTTCGCCTCAAAATCGCCGCCGAGGCTCAGCAGAACTTTCTGAAAGTAAATCCAGGCCATATTGAAATTCGACAGAACATTATCGGGCGCACGCTCGTAGGCCTGCATGAAAAGCCGTTCGGACTCCGCATGACCTTCGGGCGTCAAGGCGACAAAATGTCGCCGGCCCGCCACATAAAGGCGGAACAGATCGTCATCGCCGGCCTTCGCCCGCCAGGTTCTGGCCTGGGAGCCGAGGGTCAGCTCGACCTGTATTTCCTCCAATATACGCCGGGATATGTCGTCTTGTAGCTGAAACAGATCATCCAGCTGGCGGTCATAGCGTTCGGCCCAAATGTGGCGGCCATCGGTGGCATCGATCAGCTGCGCGGTGATCCGCAGCCGCCCGCCGGCCCGTTGAATGCTGCCTTCCAGTACATAGCGGGCGCCAAGTTTTTCCGCCACCTCCTGCACCAGGACCGCTTTGTTCTTGAAGGTGAAGGTGGAATTGCGGGCGATAATGGACAAATCGGGAAACTTCGCAAGCTCGGCGATGATGGTTTCGGTCAGGCCGTCGCCGATATAGTCCTGGCTGGGATCGCCGGACAGATTATCGAATGGCAACACGGCGATCAAAGGTTTCCGGGGCATCGTGTAGGTAATCGCTGACGGCGCCTCCGCCGGCCGTTCACCTGATGTCACCGGCGTTTCCCCCACCGGCGACCAGCGCCACAATTGGACCGGCCGGGGAATGTTTTTGACTTCGTGTTCGCCGCCATCCTCCCAGGACGTATCTAAACGATCCCGAACCTGCCGATAAGCATCATCCGAGAGGACAATGCCGCCGGGCTCGGCAAGCCCCTCGAGGCGGGCGGCAATATTGACGCCATCGCCCAGCAGATCATCCCCCTCCGCGACCACATCGCCCACATGGATGCCGACGCGAAATTGGATCTGCCGCGCCGCCGGGATGCCGCCATTGCGTTTCGCCATGCCCTCCTGGATGGCAATGGCGCAACGCACGGCATCAACGGCGCTGGCAAATTCCAACAGATAACTATCGCCCGCCGTATTGGCGATCCGGCCCCCATGGTCCGTGATCAAGGGATCAATCAGCTCCGCGCGATGCATGCGGAAGGCGCGCAGGGTACCCTCTTCGTCCTGACTAATCAGGCGCGAATAGCCTGCGATGTCGGCGGCAATGATCGCCGCCAGCCGACGCTGTGTCCGTTCCGACATGGCCCGAGTGTAGCCGCTCGCGTTCCGGCAATCTACGTGCGAAGGGCGCTGTCACCGGCTCTGTCTCTGGCCCGGGCCAGCAAAGTATAGCGGGCGCGGATGCCGGCCATGAGTTCATCCGGCCAGGCCTCCGCTTCAACGAGGACGAGAAACTGATCGAGCATGTCGGAAAATTGAGCCTCATGCGCGACTTCGGCCCCGGAGGGCAGCGCCAGAATATAGCCTTCGTCGTCTGGTTTGGCCTCAAGGCCGGGGAATGCGGCGCGCCATTGCCCCAGTGCCGGTTCGATATTCCGGTGATCGCGGAGCGACAGGTGTATCGGGGTTGGAAACCGGTCTCCGGGCTATTGCGGATGATCAGTTCCGCCCCTTCACCCCGCGCGATGAAGCCATGGATATCGCCGCCGCCCCGTGCTTCCCGCAAATCCCACGCGCAATGCTGGCGCACGTGGACACCCCGCATGCGGTAATCGATTTGGCCATTGCAGGCCAGGTGCAAGTGGCCGTCTTCGACCATTGCAGTTAGATAATCGGGAAAAGCCGCGTCGCCGGTGCTCTCCTGAAACAATGCCAGGGGCACCGGCAGGGACCAGCGTCTGGCAGCCAGTATCTCCACGTCCCGGTCGACCTCGAACTGGTGATCCGGGCCTAGGATCCACTGCGCCTGATCCACATAGTGGGATTGGATATCGACCAGGCCGTCGCCTTGCATATTGCTGTCATAGAACCAGGGCGGCCGTCGCAAGGGCCTGCCGCCGACCATTTTTACCAGATGATGGGTCGATGAAAATTCAAGCGCCGGCAACCCGCCGCCGTCCAGGGCGCCAAACACGGACGGCGTGGCGATCACCAGGTTGCGCAGCTGGGCCAGGGCGCTGTAGCGGCCGGTCATGATGTCCATGACCAGAGGCGCGCCGGCGGTAATGGCGTCGAGGTGGGGCAGGTTGGCGTTGTCGGTCAGCCATGGCTTGTCGGCCAGGACATGAAAGCCGGCGTCGTGCAGGCGGTGCATGATGGGCAGGCGCAGGCCGTTCTTGCCGGCCAGGATAACGATTTCACCGTGCTCCTCAGCGATCAAGGTGTCCAAGGGCTTGGCGCCCATATGGTTTTCCAAACGCCAACTGGTGGGATCATTGTCGCGATTGTTGAAGCCATGGATCAGGGCAATGAAGGCTTCCACATCCGGCCCCGGCGGGGCATGGACATGGATAACCGGGTCCACCCGCGGGGAGGACCTGGAAAATAACAACGCGGCATGGAAATGGCCGGGGTCAAGGACCAGGATGCGGTGGCGCACGGCGCTGGCGGCGGCTCAAACCTTTTCCAGGATATGGATGGCGCAGGCGGTGCCCATGCCGGGGCCGCCGCCCACCACGTGGGTCATGCCCATGCGTGCGCCCTCAACTTGCCGTTCGCCGGCTTCGCCCCGCAAATGCGTGCTGACTTCATAGATATTGGCAATGCCCGTGGCGCCCAGGGGGTGCCCCTTGGACAGCAAGCCACCCGAGACATTGACGGGAACGCTGCCGCCCAGGGCGGTTTCGCCGCTGTCGATCATGCGGCCGGCCTCGCCGTCGTCACACAGACCCAGATTTTCGTAATGCACCAATTCGGCCGTGGCAAAACAATCATGCAATTCCACCAGGTCTATATCCTCGGCACCGACGCCGGCCTGTTCATAGGCGTTTGTTGCCGCCAGGCGGGTCGCGGCGGAGAAATCGGGCATGGCCATTTGCCGGGCCTCGAACGGGTTGGAGCTCATCTCCGAGGCGCGCACCTTGACTGCCCGGTCCATCAGGCCCAGACGCTTCGCCGTGGCCTCGGATGCCAGCACGGCGGCGGCCGAGCCGTCCACGTTGACCGAGCACATCAGCTTGGTGTTGGGGTAGGAGATCATTTCCGATCCCATGACCTCTTCCAGGGGCGTTTCCACCCGGTACATGGATTTTGCGTTCATGGTGGAATGGTGATGGTTCTTGACCGAGACCTTGGCGAACTGTTCGAACGTGGTGCCGTGATTACGGGCATGCTCCACCCCAATTTGGGCGAACATGGTGGGCATGGTACCCGAACCCAGGACGCCTTCCGTCGAGACACCGCCATGGCCGCCGCCCAACAGGCCCTTGCCCATTTGCTCCACGCCCACGGCCAGGACCAGGTCATGGACGCCCGCCTTGATGGTCATCCAGGCATCACGGAAGGCGGTGGCGCCGGTAGCGCAGGCGTTGGCCACGTTGACCACGGGCATGCCGGTCTGGCCGATCTCCGCCAGCATGCGCTGGCCGATCATGTTGTTGGCCTGGCCCAGATTGCCGCAAAACAGCGCCTGCATCTGATCAATTCCCAGGCCCGCGTCGTCCAACGCCAGCAGCGCCGCCTCCGCCGCCAGATCGGGCACGGTGCGGTCGGGATAGCGGCCGAATTTGATCATGTCGACACCGACGATATAAACGTCACTCATCATGCTCTCCTGGTTTAGGCGGCTATCTTAAGCGCCTGCGGGTACGAAGAAATAGGCCAGATATTTTTCGTTGCTACCCGGCGGCACAACTTCACGGTAGTCAATTTTCACCGCCATGTCGAAGGCCAGGTTTTCCGGGTCCGGCGCCACATCCTTCAAGATGCCCTTGATATGCGCGCCGTCCGCCAGATCAACGATGACATCGATAAAGGGCGTCTCCACGCCGGGAAAGCTGCGGTGCACGATGGCGTAGGCATACAGTTTGCCGGTCTCGGCCAATGATACCGGCTGCATTCTGTCGCGGGCATAACATTTCGCGCAGACTGATCGCTCGCCCACGTAGGTATGGCCGCAGGCCCCGCAATGGGCACCCTGCAAATAGGGCTCGCCGTCATCATCACGTTTCAGATAGGCAATGATGGAAGGTGCTTCGGTCATTCTTATACTCCCGTCTACGTGGTGCCGATCTTACCGCATCCCAAGTTGTCAACTCAATGCCGCGCAGGCTTCCCTGACCAGATCGCCGCCGCGGATCAGGTCCGCTTCCGGCGCGACAAAGCTGGCCCGGAAATAGGGCGACAGGCCATAGGCTTCCCCCTGCACCACGGCGACGCCCACGGAATCCAGCAGATACATAGTGAAATCCGTATCGGTCTCGATCACCCGGCCGTCGGGGGCTTTTTTGCCGATTACGCCGGCGCAGGCGCAGAAGATGTACATGGCGCCGTCGGGCAGGTCGCAACTGAGACCGGCAGCACCGTTTAGTTTTTCAAACAGAATATCCCGGCGGTGCTGCAAATTGGCCGTCCGTTCCGCCAAAAGCTCTTGCGGGCCGTTCAGGGCGCCGACGGCGGCGGCTTGGCCAATGGCGCTGGCCCCGGCGGTGCTTTGCGATTGCATATTGGACATCTTGGCAATGATCTCTTTCGGCCCGCCCGCATAACCGCAACGGAAGCCGGTCATGGAATAGGCCTTGGAGACCGAATTGCAGGTCACCGTGCGGTCGAATAATTGCGGCTCCACCTGGGCCAGGGTGGCGAATTTGTGATCATCGAAGATCAGATGCTCGTACACATCGTCGGTCAAAATGTGGACGTGGGGGTGACGCAACAGCACGTCCGCCAGGGCGCGCAATTCGTCCCAGGAATAGGCCGCGCCCGTGGGATTGCCGGGCGAGCAGAACATTAGCCATTTGGTTTGCGGCGTGATGGCGGCTTCAAGCGCCTCCGGCCGCATTTTGAATTTTTCGTTTTGTCCGGCCATGACGAACACCGGCGTGCCCCCGGCCAGCTTCACCATATCGGGATAGCTGGCCCAATACGGACCCGAAATGATTGTTTCGTCACCTGAAGATACAGTGGCCATGAGGGCGTTGAACAACACTTGTTTCGAACCCGATCCGACGGCGATTTGATCCAGGGTGTAATCCAGGTCGTTGTCCCGCAAGAACTTCGCCTGCACCGCCTGGCGCATGGCCAGGGTGCCGTTGACCGGAGTGTACTGAATTTCGTTTCGATCCATCAGCTCGATCACCGCCCGTTTGGCGCTGTCGGGGGCGGGAAAATCGGGTTCTCCCGCCGTCAGCTTGATGATATCCCGGCCCTCGGCCTGCAGATCGCGCACCCGGGCGGAGGCGATCTGGCTGGGCGAGGCCTTAAAACGGCTCATGCGCGGGGCAAATTCCACAATTACTCTCCCTGTTTTCACGCCGTTGGTCATACCGGCGGCGGCCGGTTTATGGAAGCCTTAAACCACGCCTACCCTTGGGGCCCGGGGGCCAGGATAGGCGGTCAAATGGGTCAAAATAGCGCGGAATTGCTTTAATAACCCAGGGCGCAGCCGTCCTTGCGTGGGTCGGAGGCGCCGGCCAGGGTGCCGTTTTCCCAGTCCACGGCAATCAATTGACCGCCGCCCCACGGCATATCGGGCCGGCCAACTTCGTGACCCAGGGCCTGCAAGCCCGCCATGATGTCATCGCTCAGGCCGCGCTCCACATCCAGGCGGCCCTCCACATGGAAAACCCGGGGGCTGTCGATAGCTTCCTGAGGGTCCATGGCGAAATCGATCAGGTTGGTCAGTACATGGGCATGGCCGACGGGCTGATAACCACCCCCCATGATGCCGTAGCAATAGGCGACCTTATCGTCCTTCATGCACATGCCGGGAATGATCGTATGCAGGGGCCGCTTGCGGGGCGCCACGTTGTTGGGGTGGCCGGGGTCCACGACAAAGCCGGCGGCGCGGTTCTGCAGCATGACGCCCGAACGGGGCGCGGTGATGCCGGTGCCAAAAGGCATGTAGAGCGAGTTGATGAAGGAACAGGCATTGCGGTCCTTGTCCACCACGCTCAAATAAACCGTGTCGCGATAGACGGGGCCGATCGCCTCGGGCGCTTCAATGGCGCTGTCGGGGCTGATCTGGTCCCGCATCTCGGCCGTGAATTCGGCGGATAACATATGCTTCACGGGCACATCCGCCTGCCGCTCATCGGCCACGAAGCGGTCGCGGGCGGCATAGGCCATGCGCGAAGCCTCTGTCTCCAGATGCAGCCGTTCGACGCCATTGGGGTCCATGGCGGACAGATCATAGCCCTCCAGGATGTTCAGCATCATCAGGGCGGTGATGCCCTGGCCGTTGGGCGGGATCTGCAACATTTTATGACCACGGTACTGGGTGGCAATGGGCGTAACATACTCGCCCCGCATCTCGGCGAAGTCAGCCATGGCATGACAACCGCCCAGGCTGGAGAGATAGTCCACGATATCCTCGGCCACCCAGCCTTCATAAAAGCCTTCCCGGCCCTCCCGCGCGATGGTCTTCAAGGTTTCGGCCAGTTCCGGCAGCCGCCAGATCTCGCCGGCCCGCGGTGCCCGGCCATTGTTCAGATATTTGGCGGCCGCCGAGGGATCGTTGGACAGCTTGGCCACGTTACGGTCCCAATCAACGGCGACGCGCGGGGTGACGGCATAGCCGTTCTCGGCATAGTCGATGGCCGGTTGCAGCGCCTGATCCAGATCAATGGTGCCGTGATCGCGCAACAACATATCCCAGCCGTCAACGGCGCCGGGCACGGACACCGCATGGGGCGAGGTGATGGGGATGGAGTTCAGGCCCTGATCCAGCAGGTGCTCCGCCGTCAGGCCCCGTGGCGCCCAACCGGAGGCATTCAGGCCAATAACGTCGGGACCGCCGCCAGGCGCAAATAGGGCGAAACAATCGCCGCCGATGCCCGTGGACATGGGCTCCACCACGCATTGCACGGCACAGGCGGTAACGGCGGCATCCACTGCGTTGCCGCCCCGGCGCAGGACGTCCAGGGCCGCCAGGGTGGAAAGTGGGTTGGAGGTCGCCGCCATGCCATGGCGGGAATGGACGGTTGAACGGCCGGGAAGTTGTAAATCACGCATAACCAAAGCCTCGTTTTACGGCGTGGAACCCATGTTCAGGATAATGTTTATGGGCGGGGAATTGTTCTAAATGCCAATCCCCATCGCAAATGTCCAGGCCATGTCCGGTATTTGCTGATTTAACCCAGCTTTTCCTTCATCAGGGCTTTCAGGTCCACTTCCGGCCGCGCACCCATGTGGGAGATGATCTCGGCCGCGCCGATCCCGGCCATGCGGCCGCATTCGGGCAGACTGCGCCCCTCGCTCAAGCCGGTCAAAAAGCCCGAGGCGTAGAGATCGCCGGCACCGGTGGTATCGACAACCGCACTGATGGGTTCGGCATCAACCACATGCACATCATCGCCGGCGATGATCACGGCACCTTTTTCAGACCGGGTCAGGGCGGCAATTTCGCACTTGCCCCGCACCGCCTGCATGGCCGCGTTAAAGTCGTCGACCTCGTACAGGGAGGTGATCTCCTGCTCGTTGGCGAACAGGATATCCACATGGTGCTCCACCAAATCCTGAAATTCTTCGCGATGACGATCAACGCAAAAACCGTCCGACAGGCTTAACGCGACCTTGCGGCCCGCTGACCTGGCGGCGCCCATGGCCTTGATGAAAGCTTCCTTCGCACCGGGCGGATCCCACAAATAGCCTTCCAAATAGGTGATGGCCGAGGCGGCGACGAGATCTTCATCCACGTCCTCCGGCCCCAATTCAACACAGGCGCCGAGGAAGGTGTGCATGGTGCGTTTGGCGTCCGGGGTGACGGAGATCAAACAGCGCGCCGTGGGCGCGCCGCCCATTGCCGGCGCCGAGTGAAAATCCACGCCGATGGCGCGGATATCATGGGCAAAAATTTTGCCCAAATCATCGTCCCGCACCTTGCCGATGAAACAGGCCCGCCCGCCAAGCGCGGCGACACCGGCCACGGTATTCGCCGCCGAACCGCCCGAGGCTTCCGTGCCCGATCCCATGGCGGCGTATAGTTCCTCCGCCCGCGCCGCGTCGATCAGGGTCATGGCCCCCTTGGCCATGCCACGCGCTTCCAGGAAGGCATCTTCCGCGGGCGCCAGAACATCGACAATGGCGTTGCCGATGCCTAGAACGTCATAACTGATTTCCGCCATTGCAGGCTCTCACTATTGCGATGATAGGCACGCGCAGTATAGAAGTCACTTCGTAAGGTGCAAGATATGCCTGCAATTTGTTAAGGAGTTGCAAATGACCGAGCTCTGGCGCAAGCCGGCCACTGAAGTTGTGGCATTGTTGAAAGGCGGCGACATCCGGCCCGTGGAAGCCATTGATGCCGCCGCAGACCGGATCGAGGCAACCAACGGCGCCGTCAATGCCATGGTTACCTTGTGTCTCGAGCGGGCGCGGGATCACGCCGCCCGGCTGGAGGCCGGGGGACACCCGGAAAACCCTGGTCCCGGCTATCTGTACGGCCTGCCCATCTCGATCAAGGACCTGGTCCATGTGGAAGGGGTACGCTGCACGCAGGGCTCGCCGATCTATGGGGATCACATATCCATCGAATCGGACATATTGGTGCGCAATCTGGAAGGCAACGGCGCCATTGTCATTGGCAAGTCCAATACGCCGGAATTCGGTGCCGGGGCCAATACCTTCAACGAAGTATTCGGCACCACGCGCAATCCCTGGGATACCGCCATGAACGCGGGCGGTTCCTCGGGCGGGGCGGCGGTAAACCTGGCGACGGGGCAATGCTGGCTGGCCACGGGCAGTGACCTTGGCGGCTCTCTACGAATTCCCGGCGCCTTTAATTCCATCGTCGGCTTCCGCCCCAGTCCGGGCCGTTGTCCCCGGGGCACCTCAACCTATTTGGGCCGCTTCAACGATTTGAGCGTGAATGGGCCCATGGCCCGTAATGTCGGCGACGTGGCCCTGATGCTGGATGCCATGGTCGGCCAGTATCCCGACGATCCCATTTCCCTGCCCATCCCCAATGAACCCTTTCAGGCCGCGGCGCGGGCGGCCACGGCACCAAGGCGGATCGGTTGGAGCGCCACCATGGGGATCGCCCCGGTCGAGCCCGAGGTGGCCGAAATTTGCGCCGCGGCGGCCGCTTCCTTTGCCGATCTGGGCACGTCGGTGGATGAAGCCTGTCCGGACTTCACCGGCGCCCAGGAAATGTTCCAGATCCTGCGCGGGGCGAATTTTATCGGGAGCCATGGCCGCCATATGGCCGAACATCGTAATCAGCTAAAAGACGACGTGATCTGGAACTATGAATACGGCCTCTCCCTGACCGCCGAGGACATCGCGCGGGCGGACCAGACCCGGGCCCGCATTCACATCAATTTGTGCCGGTTTTTCGAGACCTACGATCTTTTGGTGACGCCCACGGTCATGGCGGCGCCCCGGCAGGTGGAAATCCGCTATCTGGATGAAGTTGCCGGCGTCAAGTTCGACAACTACGTGGATTGGCTGATGCATACCTATGTGCTGACCCCGTCCGGCTGCCCGGCGGTGTCCATGCCGTGCGGTTTCACCAAGGACGGCCTGCCGGTCGGCCTGCAGCTGGTGGCGCCGCCACGGGCGGAAGCGGCATTGTTGTCGGCGGCGGCGGCGTTCGAGGCCAACCACGCTCTGCAATGGCGGACGCCAATCGATCCGCGTGTGAAATGATGGCTGGAATAAACGTAATCGCGAAACGGCCCCTTCTATTCTGGCGCGGAATGCTTACATTTGCTGGCAACGTTGATTGTTAGGATAAGGTCTAACCCATGTTGTTTCGCGCCGCCGCCCTGACTGTTGGTCAGATCGCCGATCCCGTGTTTCGGGGCGTGGTGATCAAAAGCGTCCTGTTCACACTGTGCCTGTTCACCGGCCTGACCGTGTTGTTCTACATGGCGCGTCCCGACGTCACCTATTTTGAATGGGACTGGCTGAACGATATCGCCGAAGTGGGTGGGTCCCTGGCCTTTTTCGCCTTTCTTGTCTTGACCTTTTCCATGACGGCGGCCCTGATCGGCGGCATTTTTCTCGATGATATCGCCGAAGCGGTGGAGGCCCGCCATTATCCGGGCGAGGCACCCGGCCGGTCGGCGGAATTCGCCAAAACCTTCGCCGTTTCCATGCGATTTATCGCCGTGACCCTGGTGGTGAATATTCTGGCCTTGCCATTTTATCTGATTGCGTTATTCATTCCTCCACTTTTTGCCTGTATTTTCTATGGCTTAAACGGTTATCTTCTCAGCCGGGAGTATTTTGAGCTTGTAAGTCTAAGGCACCAGGATGGGAAAGCCGCTCGGCAATTGCGCAAAGCCAATGGCTTCAAGGTTTTTTTGGCCGGCGTGGTGATTGCCTTTTTGATTACGGTGCCGATCGTAAATCTATTCGTGCCCATATTGGCGACAGCGTTCATGCTGCATATATTCAAGGCGCTGCAGGGCTCGAAATCGATGGAAATTGTCTCTTGAAAGCCGATACTTTTGGCGCATTTGGCAAAAAACCGAGGCTTTGGGATTTGAACATTCAGAACATTCAGAAACGGGAAGCAAAACATGGCTAACGAAGAGGGCGGGCCCAGCGGGTCATCGGCATTTCGCCCCGAAATCACACGCCGCCTGCCGGATTTGCCAGGTGGACCGTTGCGCGGCGGTCCGCCGTTGGGCGCGGTGGAAAGCGGTAATAAGTTGATTGTTGGACGGGATATCGTCCTGAACGGCCAAATCACCGCCTGCGACCAGTTGGTGGTTGAGGGCCGGGTTGAGGCGGCCTTGGAAAACTCCCAATCCATCGAAATCTCCGAGACCGGGGTCTTCAAGGGTTCGGCGGTGATCGAGGAAGCCACCATCAGCGGCAATTTCGAAGGCAATCTGACCGTGCGGGGCGAGTTGACCGTAAAGGCCACGGGCCGGATCGAGGGTGAAATTCGCTACGGCAAATTGTGTATCGAATCGGGTGGACAGATCATCGGCACGGTCGAAGTGCTGGGCGCGGGAGATGCCGCCTCCAACGCGCCGGCGCCTGTGGTCACGCCAGTCCCCGCCAGCAAGGACAATTGATCATTTCCGCCAAGCTGAAGGTTCCGGTTTATTTGCTGCAAAGCCTGTTTTTAGGGCTGTTTTTGGCGGCTTGCACCGACGGTCAATCGGTCGATACAGATCGCCATCCGGTCGCCAAAGCACCGATCACGGCGCTGGACGCGGTGCCGGCGGTACCAGCCCCGATGGCTGACGATACGGTCGTTCCCCAATCCGCCTCTCAACAGCCAGCCTCTCAACAGCCAGCCCTGAACAAACTTCCCGCCACCACGCCCGCCGCTACGCTCGCCACTACGCCCGTCGTGCCGCCAACGCCGGCACCTCCAGCAACTCCAGCGATGAAATCGCGCCAGTTGGTCGGCCTGGACCGCGGCGGTCTGAACAGTTTGCTCGGCAAGCCAACCTTGTTGCGGCAGGAAGCTTCGGCGGAGGTCTGGCAATATGTAGCCCCCGACTGCGTCCTGCATGTCTTTTTGTACCGGGACGGTGGCGCGGGCCTGAACGATCCTTATCGGGTGGTTTACGTCGACGCCGTGCGGCGTGGCCAGCGGCAAACCCTGCGCCCCGCCGTCAGCTCTAGCACACCGCTCGACGACAAATGCCTCGGCCGCCTGCTGCACCACATCACGGCCGCCCACAAGACCAGCTAAATTTCCACATCGCGCCTGGCAAAATGGTGACGACGGCAATACGGTGACGGCAATACTTATAGTGCCAAAGTTTCCGAATAAATGCCTAGTTTATATGGTTTTTTTAAGTATAGCGTCACCTTATAAAGCGGTGCATCACGCTATATAACTGCCAAATGACTGAAACCTCAATCGTCCAGGCTGCGCGCCTCGTCGACCAGCATGATGGGGATGCCTTCGCGGATGGGATAGGCCAGGCGGGCCTGACGGCTAATCAGTTCCTGGGCCTCCCGGTCGTATTCCAAGGGACCCTTGGTCAGGGGGCAAACCAGGATTTCCAACAATTTTGGATCCATGCTGTCTGCTTGAGCGTCTCCGCCGGGGTAATCTTCAGTCATTAGGGTGTTGTTCTTCCATCATGATCCCATTGTGCTCCTGCCCCGTAACAATCCATTCCTAGAGCAAATATCCATAAAACAAGCCCGGAATGCCAATATTGGACATGGGGTCTAAGCGGCCGGCGTCACCGTCGGCACGGTCAGCAGGGCGAACAGGGCTTCCGGATCATCGGCCCCGCGCAACTTGGCGCAGACGCCTTCGTCACGCAGCAGGCGGGAGACGCGGGCCAGGGCCTTGAGGTGATCGGCACCGGCCGATTCAGGCGCCAACAGTAAAAAGATCAGATCCACGGGCTGCTCGTCAATGGCATCGAAATCGATCGCCTTTGGCAGGCGGGCGAACAGGCCGTGCAGCTTTTCCAATTCCTGCATCTTGCCGTGAGGTATGGCGATGCCCCGGCCGATGCCCGTGGTGCCCAGTTTCTCCCGCTGCAGCAGAACATCGAAGATCACCCGTTCGTGCAATCCGGTCAGGGTCGCGGCCTGTTGCGAGAGTTCCTGGAGGGCCTGTTTCTTGCTGCCGGCCTTCAGGTTGGCGACAATGGCGCCCGGTGCCAGCAATTCAACCATTTCCATGTCGTCCGGTCCCTATTCCGCCCCGGCGTCGCGTTCGCCGGCATCGCTGTTGCCCGCCGCGCTGTCCGCCACATTGTCTGCCGTACTGCTTGTGGTATCCGCCACCAGATCGATCCAGCCGATATGGCCGTCCGGGCGGCGGTAAACCACGTTCAAATGGCCGTTGCCAGAATTGCGG
The DNA here is from genome assembly GCA_046582635.1 of Alphaproteobacteria bacterium. Lineage (GTDB taxonomy): Bacteria > Pseudomonadota > Alphaproteobacteria. The sequence goes on along the minus strand of JAYGEA010000295.1, from coordinate 8,618 downwards.
AACATCAGCACCGGGTGTTCCGCCAGATCCAGCTGCATGACCGCTTCGCCAACACTGCGGCGGTGAATATCCGTGGTGTGTTCGGCCACGATAACCGCCTGAAACTCTTCGGGCGCTTCTTCCACCTCCGGTTCGGCCTGCAGCACATAGTTCTGTGCCGAATAGCCGTCCGGAGCGGGGCGCTCCTTGCCGTGGTGGCTGCGCAAACGGCGCTTGTTGCGGCGCAGGCGCTTTTCCAACCGGTCCGAGGCTTGATCGAAAGCCTGATAAATGTCAGCCGCCTCGGCCCGTGCCTGGGCATGGATGCCCTGGCCGACGTGCACGGAGCAATCCGCGCGATAGCCTTGACCTTCCCGGCTGAACACCACATGGGCGTCGAGCGAGTTGGAAAAATATTTGGCCACGCCGCTCTGCAGCCGTTCTTCCACATGAGTTCGCAGGGCGTCGCCCACGTCGAGCTGCTTGCCTGAAACAAGGATTTGCATGAGGTCTTACTTTAGCTGGTTTTGGGTCAATTATGTCAACTTATATTGCCGGTTGACAGCACATATCTTTACCATCGCGCCAAGTCCGAAAACCCTGATCAAGGCGCGAAGATCGCGGAACATAGTGCCCGTCCTTGGCTCTGTCAACATCGGTCGTCATCGCGTTTTCAAAGCATTTTCAATGTAGGTTGAAATTTTTTTTAACCGACCGCGCGGGCCTCCATGCGCTTGACCCGGCGGCGCTGCACCGAAGACGGGATGCCCAGGGCATCGCGGTACTTGGCCACGGTGCGGCGGGCAATATCGACGCCGGCGCCGCGCAAAATAACCACCAGCTTGTCGTCCGAGAGCACCGAATGAACGCTCTCCTTGTCGATCAGATCACGCAGTTGTTCGCGCACCGCCTCCGATGAACGATCTTCGCCGCCGTCGGCCGCACTCAGGGCGGAGGTAAAAAAGTACTTCAATTCGAAAACGCCCCGCGGGGTTGCGACATACTTGTTCGATGTCACCCGGCTGACCGTGCTTTCGTGAATGCCGACAATTTCGGCGATGGCGCGCAGGTTCAACGGGCGCAAATCCTGAACGCCATTGGCCAGGAAGCCATCCTGCTGGCGGACCAGTTCCGAAGCGACGGACAGAATGGTCCTGGCCCGTTGATCCAGGGATTTGATCAGCCAGTTGGCGGACTGCAGGCATTCCGAGATATAGGCCTTGTCTTCCTTGCGCCGGGCCGCTTCGTTGATCTCGGCATAATATTTCCGGTTAACCAGAAGTCGGGGCAGGTTGTCGCTGTTCAGCTCCACGCTCCAGCCGCCATCGGGCTTTTCCAATACAAACACGTCGGGCACCACGGGGGCCGCGACATCATAGTCGAAAGCCAGGCCCGGCTTTGGGTTAAGCGCCTTCAGTTCGGCAATCATTTCCTCGGCATCTTCGACGTTGACACCGCAGGTCTCGCAAATAAGCGGAACATCCATGGCCGCCAATAGATGCAGGTTCTCGATCAAGGTCTGCATGGCCGGGTCGTAGCGGTTCTTGTCCCGCAATTGGATGGCCAGGCATTCACCCAGATTGCGGGCGAAAATTCCCGCCGGGTCCAGGCGTTGCAGTTGGTCCAGAACGATGTCCACCAGTTCCGTATCGCAGCCCAGACGGGAGGCGATAAAGGCGGTTTCCTCGCTCAGATAACCGGCCTCGTCCAGGTGATCGACCAGATCCTGGCCGATAATGCGCAATGCCGGTTCCGTCAACTGGACATTCATCTGTTCAAGGAGGTGGTCCTTCAAGGTGATTTCGGCACTCAGGACCTGTTCCAGGGTTACAGTCGCCGATTCGCCACCCGACAGCCCGCCGCTCGCGCCGGACCAGTCCCCGACCTCGTAACCTTCACGGTTGGCGCCCTCGCCGCCGGGGGTCTCGGCGGCCGGCCGGTCCGCCACGCTGTCATTATTGTAATTTTCGCTATAGTCGGTATCCAGCGGTCCCTCGGCGCCATCAAGGCCGTTGGCGCCTGGCAGTTCCATGCCGTCCAATTCCACCGCGGCCGTATCCCCGGCGGTGCCGTCATCGGAAATCCCGTCGCTGGCGGCAATAGCCTCACCGGCCGCATCGACCTGCGGGTCGGCGTTCAAGTTGCCTTCGTCAATGCCGTTACCCTCGCCAACCCCATCGGCGTCGGCCCGTTCCAGGATTGGGTTCCGTTCCAGCTCCTGTTCCACGTATTGGCTCAATTCCAGATTGGTCAGCTGCAACAGGCGGATCGCCTGCTGCAGCTGCGGCGTTATGACCAACGCTTGGCTCTGACGAATTTCCAGTCTGGGACCGATTGCCATGTAGTCTGTACCTAAACCTACGCGTTACAGCGAGAACCGTTCGCCGAGGTAAACCCGGCGTACGTCATCATGATCAACCACGTCCGCAGGCGCGCCGGAGGTCAAAACCCGGCCCTCGTGCAGGATGTAGGCGCGGTCGATGATATCCAGGGTCTCGCGCACGTTGTGATCGGTGATCAATACGCCGACGCCGCGATCCTTGAGGTGCGAGACCAGATCGCGAATGTCCCCCAGGGCAATGGGGTCGATGCCCGCCAAAGGCTCGTCCAGCAAGATAAAACTGGGATGAGAGGCCAGCGCCCGGGCAATTTCCACGCGCCGCCGCTCGCCGCCGCTCAACGCCAGTGATGGCGTCCGGCGTAAATGTCCGATGGCGAATTCGGCCAGCAGATCCTCCAACATCGCCTCGCGCCGCTCCCGGTCGCCCTCCACCACTTCCAGGGCGGCGCGGATATTGTTTTCCACCGTCAGGCCACGAAAGATCGAAGCTTCCTGGGGCAGATAGCCCACGCCCAGGCGGGCCCGGCGGTACATGGGCCAGTCGGTCACATCCTGGCCGTCAATGAAAATCGAACCCGTATCGGGCGCCAACAGGCCGGTGATCATATAGAAACAGGTGGTTTTGCCGGCGCCGTTCGGTCCCAATAGGCCCACCGCCTCGCCCCGTTTAACGACGAGGGAGACATCGCGGACCACCGGCCGCTTGCGGAATTGCTTGCCGATTTTCTCCGCCCGCAGGCCCTGATTTTCAGCCACAAGCCTTGGCGGCGCGCCCATATCGGCGGCCCGTCCGGGGGCATTTTCCAAGCCCTCGGGTGCCTTGCCTTGCACATTATTTTGATCATCGTCCGTGGTCATATTCTTTCCATCCCCTGGCGTACCAGAACAGGGTTACCGATCACTTACTTTTCCAGTCAGAGTTTCTTCATGATGTTTCAATTCGACTTCCGCTTTGGCGGCACAAAACGGCCATGCACGCGGCCGCCGCTGATCCGGCTTTGTCCCGTGGCCATGTTCATAACCAGTTTCTTGCCCCGCAGAACATTTCCGCCCCTGGTCAGGATCACGGTCCCGGTCAGGGTCAGACGTTGGTCGGCCACTTCGTAGATGCCCAGGTCCCCCTGGGCCGTTTCCGTTGCCGATGACACGAATACCTTGTTGATGGCATCGATCCGTATGATAGTGCCTCCACCCCTTGCCCCGCCGTCCGGTTTTTCCGACGACGGCCGGTACCAAACCCGCAATTGTTCAGCCCGCAATTTAATGCGGCCCTGCACGGCAATGACATTGCCGGTGAAAATGGCCAGGTTCTTATCCTGCTGAACTTCCAGGTTGTCGGCGCTAATGTCGATGGGCTGATCTGAATCCAGCGTCCCCGGACCGGACGGCCCCCCCGGACCGGACGACCCCTTGGTCTGAGCCAGGGTTTGCGACGGCGCCGCGGCCAGCAAAATGACGATGGCAAAGCTGCGAAGAAACGAACCCAACATCATGGCCTAGCCTCGACCCTGGGCGGCTATATGCATTTTCACATTGCCGCGGAACAACAGGCGCTGACCGAAATCCTCAATTTCCAGCCGGTCAGCCCGCAGAGTGCCAAAGGGCCCCTGGCCATGTACCGGCCGGTTCGAGACCGCTTCGCCCGATCGCATATGGATTTCGACCACCTGGGCATTGAATTCATAGCCTTGGTCCGAAAACAGGTTGACGGCGCCTTCCAGGCGCAGAAAATTTTGTTGCTGATGATAGATGCCGTTGTCGGCCATTACCGTGAACCAGCGGCCATCGGACATAACCATGTCCGCCTGCAAATTCACCAGGGTGATCAGGCGATGGTCCTGGGGATCCTGGGTCGCCCGGTCGGCGGTCACCACAAAGGGCCGATTGCGGGCGTCGGTGCCAAGATAGCGGGGCCGCAACATTGTCAGTTCCGCGGCGCCGCCGTCCGCGCCGGAGACATAACTCAGATGAAAACCCGTCGCCTGGCGGAATTCATTGGGCCAAATCACCACCGCCACCACCAGGCCAAACGCCAACAGAGGCAACAACAGCTTCATCATGCCGACAAACCGGCTGTAGCGGGACGAGGCGCGGACCCGCCGGCGGTCGGGATCGAATTGAAACCGACGGTTGGCCACGCCGGTCTGGCTGGCTCCCCGTCCGCCCGCGGTACCATCCGCCGAGACGGCCGCCGAGACGTCCGCCGTAGCGCTCGCCGTACCCGCTGTTATGTCTGCACTCATGGCGGTGTTCCCTAAGCTATTCCCGCGCGCAGAATGTCGTGAACATGCAAAATACCCACTGGCCTGCTGGGCGCCGAAGCATCGGCGGCCACGAACAGGCAGGTGATCTTGTTGGCATTCATGAAGCCCAACGCTTCGGCCGCCAAGGCGCCGGTATGTATGGTTTTGGGCGCCCGTGTCATGACATCGCCGACCACCTTGGCCATCAGGGCATCATCCATGTGGCGGCTTAAATCGCCATCGGTGACAATACCGACCAGGGCGCCGTAGCCATCGACAACGCCGACACAGCCGAATCGCTTCTCGGTCATGGTCAGAATAGCCGCCGACATGGGCGTGTCCGGATTGCAGATAGGCAATTCCCCATCCTTGTGCATCAACTCATCAACCTTGATGAATTCCCGGCCAAGACGGCCGCCAGGGTGCAGCGCCCCATACTGATCGGCTGAAAAGCCGCGCCACTCCATCAATGCCACGGCCAATGCGTCGCCCAGGCCCAATTGCATTGTGGTCGATGTTGTTGGCGCCAGACCCAAGGGGCAGGCTTCCGGCACCGGCGGCAGCACCAGGGCGACGTCGGCGGCGGCGGCAAGGGTCGAGGGCGCCTTGCCGACCATGGCCAGCAGCGGAATTCGGCGGAACTTGGCATAGGCCACCAGATCGTTCAGTTCCACGGTCTCGCCGGAATTGGACAGCGCCAAGACACCGTCATCCCGCCCGATCATGCCCAGATCGCCATGGCTGGCCTCGCCCGGGTGGACGTAATGGGCCGGCGTGCCTGTCGAGGCCAGGGTAGCGGCAATTTTTCGCGCCACATGGCCGCTCTTGCCCATGCCGCTGACCACAAGCTTGCCCTTGATGCCCGACAATAGCGCCACGGCGGCGTCGAAATCTTCATCCAGGCCGTCGGCCAGTTTCGCCAATGCGTCGGCCTCCAGGTGTAGAACCCGCGCCGCCGCCGCGCGAATTTCACCACGGTCGCTTTCCATCGGATTTGTCCGGGTCTCTGCTGTCACCAAGTAAGCCTTTGATAAATAAATACTTTAGAAAATGTATAATAGGAATTGTCAAGACGGCATTAACGCCTATGCGAAAATCGTGCCAACTTTCAGGTTTTTTCAGTATGGGCAATAAGATGGGCGCGGTCAAATGGCGCCGCCAGCCACGAATGCCGGCCACGATTGCCGGCCGGAAATACCGGCGCCGGCAAAGTCTAGTGGGAGAATATGTCCACGTCCGGCCAGCCGCTCAGATCCAGTTCCGCGCGGGTGGCAAGGAATTCAAAGCAGGCCCGCGCCAGATGGCCCCGCCCTTCACGGGCCAGCATCGTCTCCAGCACGGCGTGCAGGCGGTGCAAGTGCAAGACGTCGTTGGCGGCGTAATCCAGCTGCTGGGCCGACAGCTCGTCCGCCCCCCAGTCGGAACTTTGCTGCTGCTTCGACAGATCAATGTCCAGCAGTTCCCGGCATAAATCCTTGAGGCCGTGGCGGTCGGTGTAAGTACGCACCAATTTCGAGGCGATTTTGGTGCAATAGATCGGTGTGCAGTCGATGCCCAGATAGCGCTTAATCATGGCCACATCGAACCGGGCAAAGTGAAACAACTTGGTTATGGCGGGGTCGGCCAGCATGGCGCAGAGGTTCGGCGCCTGGTAGTCTCCTTGGGCAAATTGCACCAGATGGCAATCGCCCTGGCCGTCGGACAGCTGGATCAGGCACAGCCGGTCGCGGTGCGGGTCCAGGCCCATGGTCTCGGAATCAATGGCCACCATGGTACCGAAAGACAGCCCCGTCGGCAGATCGCCCTTGTGCAGATGATTGGTCATGGCGCGGTGCCGCCCCTAATCAAAAGGCCCGGCAGGTGGCCCATTCATGTCCATATCCAAAGAGGAAATGGTGCCCAGGAGAAGACTCGAACTTCCACGGGGTTACCCCCACTAGCACCTGAAGCTAGCGCGTCTGCCAATTCCGCCACCTGGGCCTCAGGGCGGCATCGATACTGCCCAAGGCGGGCATTGTCAAGGGAGCTCCCGCCTGGAATGATACAATGAATACAATATCCAAAAGGGGCGACATTATGTGCCGTTGGCTGGCCTATTCGGGAACGCCGATCTTCCTCTCCCGGCTGTTGTTCGAACCGGAGAACTCTCTGATTGATCAAAGTCTGCATGCCCGCGAGTCCATTTCCACCACCAACGGCGATGGTTTCGGCATTGGCTGGTATGATGCCCGGCCTCATCCAGTGGTGTTCCGCGATGTCCTGCCGGCCTGGAATGACGAAAACCTGCACGCCCTCTCGGAACAGATCCGCTCCGGCTTGTTTCTGGCCCATGTGCGCGCCTCCACCGGCACCTCGACTGCGCGGCAGAATTGCCATCCTTTCCGCCACGGCCCCTGGCTGTTCATGCACAACGGCCAGATTGGCGGCTATGGCGCCATCCGCAGGCATTTGGAGATGCTGATCGACCCCAGCCTCTACCGCCACCGCACGGGCACCACGGATAGCGAGGCGATGTTTTATCTGGCGTTGAGCCTTGGCCTGGACGGGGACGCGATGGGCGCCTTGGCCCGCATGGTCGGCCAGGTGGAAAACCTCATGGCGGATGCCGGAGAGACGGCACCCTTGCGCATCTCGCTTGTCGTCAGCGATGGCGGCCGCCTGATCGCCTTGCGCTATTCCTCGGACCGCCGATCGCCCAGCATGTATCTGGGCCTGGGTGGCGCTGCCCTGGCTGAAGCGGGCCTTAATGGTGCGGCGGACGGCCAGGATATTCTGGTATTGTCCGAACCTCTGGACGATGTGGGCGGCAACTGGCGCAAGGTTTCGGAAGGCAATATCCTGGTTGCCGAACGGGGCGTGGTTGAAACGCGGCCCTTCACGCCGGCGCGATAGGACTGTTGTTGGTACGGCAATAATTGGTATAAGTCTGCAGATATTCTGGGCAAGGAATTAATGTTGAAATGGGCAAGGTAACAGTCATTGGCGGCGCAGGATTTGTCGGCCGGTATCTGGTCGGGCGGTTGGCGGAACAGGGCCATGCGGTGCGTGTCGCGGTGCGGGATCCGGAGGCGGCGAGCTTTGTCAAACCCATGGGCGATGTGGGCCAGGTGCAACCCATTCAGGCCAACATCCGCAATAAAGCTTCCATTGTCCGGGCCGTGGCGGGGGCCGATTGCGTGATTAATCTGGCCGGCATCATGTTTCCCGGCGGCGCACAAAGTTTCCACGCGGTGCACGAAATTGGTGCCGCCACCGTCGCCAAGGCCGCCGCCGATGCAGGTGCTGGGCAACTGATCCATGTTTCCGCCCTGGGCGCGGACGCGGAAAGCGCAAGTAAATACGATTGCTCCAAAGCCGCCGGCGAGGCGGCGGTGCGGGCCGCCTATGGGGATGTCGCGATCATCCGGCCGGCGACAATTTTCGGGCCGGAGGATAAATTTTTCAATCTCTTCGCGCGCATTGCCACCCTCTCCCCCGTCATGCCGCTGATCGGCGGCGGTCGAAACAAGATGCAGCCGGTCTATGTGGGCGATGTGGCCCAGGGCATTGCCACCCTCGTACAAAATGAAACGCGGGGCGGGACCTACGAATTGGGCGGCCCGCAAGTGCTGTCCATGGCGGCGCTGATGGCCATGGTTTGCGAGCAGACCGGTCGCAACCGCCTGATGCTGCCGGCGCCTTATTTTGCCGTCAAGATCAAGGCCTTTTTCCTGCAATTGACGCCATGGAACATCCTGACCATGGATCAGGTGGAACTGTTGAAAACCGACAACGTGGTTGGTGGCGATCTGCCTGGCCTCGGCGATCTTGGCATTACGCCGACCACATTGGACGCGGTTCTGCCCAGCTATCTGCACCGATTTCGAAAAGCCGGCCGCCTGCCCTCCGCCGAAGAGGCTTAGAGCCTTTAAAACTTGATTGAAATCACCGCGCTGACCGCGTCTCGACATGGGTAACAGTTTTTGGTCATGACATAGGTTACAGTTTATCCGGCTTAGGCGTCATTTTCTTCCGTCTTTTTTGCTTGATGGGCATGATGCGAAGCATTTTGTTCT
>JAYGEA010000209.1:0-14641 GCA_046582635.1 Alphaproteobacteria bacterium | reverse complement strand
CAGGTCCGTGATGACGAATTTGCCCGATATCGATGCCGTTGCCGCCGTCATTCGCGAGGCCGCCCAGACCGAGGCCATGCCCCGCTTTCAAAGCCTCGCGGCCCATGAAATCAAGGAAAAATCCCCAGGCGATTTGGTCACGATCGCGGATCTGGAGACCGAGCGGGCCTTGAACCAAGCCCTCTCCGCCCTGATGCCCGGCAGCACCATGGTGGGCGAGGAGGCGGTGAGCGAAAATCCAGCACTTTTGGATGCCTTGCGGGGCGAGGGGGCCTGTTGGCTGATCGATCCCATCGACGGCACCATAAATTATGCCAACGGCGTGCCTCTGTTCGCCACCATGGTGGCCCTGCTAATCGGCGGCGAGACGGTGGGGGGATGGGTTTATGATCCGGTGCATGACGTCATGGTCATGGCGGAAAAAGGCTCCGGCGCCTATCTGGACGGCCAGCGGACGACCCTTCCGGAGCCGCCCGACATGGGGCGTTTTTCAGGCTGTTTGCATCTGTCGGGGTACGACCGGGAGCTGGCGGCCACGGCGGCGCGTAATTTTGGCGCGGTGGGGCCATTGATGGTCCTGCATTGTGCCGGATTGGAGTATCAAATGATCCTGCGCGGGCGCATGCATTATGCCCTCTATGTCTGGACCAACCCGTGGGATCATGCGCCGGGTCTGTTTATTCTCGAAGAGGCCGGCGGCCATGCCGCCCGCCTGGATGGCAGCCCCTATGACGTCAACGTTGTCAAACACCCCTGGCCCCTGTTGGCGGCGGCGGGGCGGGAGCCGTGGCGTCAACTGCGCGAGGGATTGTTCGGCTTGCCGGAGTGAATGGGGCAATTACGCTTAAGTATCTGAATTTTCGTGCTTTTTCACCTCGTCCCAGGCCTCTTCCAGGTCTTCGATTTTCAGCTCGTCCGGTTTGAGACCTTGTTCGTCCAGGTCCTCTTCCAGTTTGCGAAAACGCCGCTCGAATTTATCGTTTCCGGCTCTCAGCGCGGCTTCCGGGTCTAGTTTTAAATGGCGCGCAAGATTGACCACGCTGAACAGCAGATCCCCCATCTCCTCGGCCATGGCAGCGGTATTTCCCGCCGCCATTTCCACCTGCAATTCCGCCGTTTCCTCGACGATTTTCGCCAATACCGGTGCCGCCTCGGGCCAATCGAAGCCGACCCTGGCGGCCCGGTTCTGTAATTTCAGGGCCCGGGTCAGGGCGGGCAGGGCGGTCGCCACGCCGTCCAGGGCGGAGGCGCGCCGGCCTTCATCCGCGGCCAGTTGAGCCCGTTCCGTGGCTTTCTGCGCCTCCCAGGCCAGGGATTGCGCCGCCGCGCCCGTGATATCCTCCGCCCCGAAGACGTGCGGATGGCGCTTGATCATTTTGTCCGAAATGGCACCGGCGACATCTTCAAAGTCGAATTCGCCGATCTCCGCCGCCATCTGGGCGTGAAAGACCACTTGCAGCAAAAGATCGCCGAGCTCGTCGCGTAGGTTCTTTAAGTCGCCCTTGGCGATCGCGTCGGCAACTTCGTAAGCTTCCTCGATGGTATAAGGTGCGATGGAGGCAAAGCTCTGCTGTTGATCCCATGGACAGCCGTTCTCCGGGTCCCGCAGTTGCGCCATGATCGTCAACAGGCGGGACATGGGAAGGATGCGGGTAAGATCCTGTAACTTTGACATGGAAGGTCCAAAGGTAATTGCTGTTATCAAATTATCCGATAATGTATATTATGTAAAATATCTTATCGTCTGGAACAATGAAAGAATGGCAGTTAACTAACTGATTCTAGGCCGCTATAACCCCAGAAGGAATTATCTGAATGGTGGGCGGTGACGGTTTCGAACCGCCGACCTCCTCGGTGTAAACGAGGCGCTCTACCAGCTGAGCTAACCGCCCGGTAAGGATCACCAAATCAACTACATGAGAATGGTTGGATACCATGGCCCAAGGCTGCGGCAAAGGCAACGGCAAAGGCAATTGCAAAGGCAAAGACGAGATGCGCGCCGTATTCCCCGCGGCCCTCAAACCAACTGTTTTTTCCGCCAGGCCTTGATGTAGACGGCACAGTCCTTGTCCTGGCCAAGCACCACGTCCGTGGCCAGCTTTATGCCCAACGACGGCTCACCGGCGCTCAGGGCTGTGTTTGGATCGTTTTGCACCGGGTCCATGATGCCGCTGTCGGCGCCCGCGGCGACGGCCAGGCGCAGGAACGCTTCGTTGATGAATTTCCGGGCCGGCACGCCGAACGAGGCGTTCGAAATACCGCCCGTGATATGAATGTCGGCGCCAAACCGTTGCCGGATCTCGGCAATGGCATCCAGGCAATGGCGGCCGTATTCCGGGTCGACGGCAACGGGAAATACCAAGGGGTCGAGATATATGTCCTTGGCGGCTATACCTTTTTCCAACGCTCCTTCGATCATGCTGCTGGCGTTGGCGACCCGTCCGGCGGTGCCGTCGGGCATGGCGCTTTCGCCGGCGGCGGTGACGATCACAGCCGCCCCGTGCTGAACCGCCAGATCCAACGCCTCCCGCCGTTCCATGGAGGCGGAATTCAGCAGCGCCGGCCCGTTGCGGCCGTCATAGGCGACCAGGCCGGCGGCGATGACGTCAATGCCGGAGGAATCGATGGACAGCGGCCGCGTTGCCATTTCCTGCACCTGACCGGTCAGCCATGTCATGGCCTCGATTTGTTCTTCTTTCTTCAGGCTGACCTCGTCGACGTTGATATCCAGGAAATCAGCCCCCGCCGCCTCCTGCTGGCTGACAATGGCGCGGATATAGTCCAGGCCCGCCTGCCGGTCGCCATGCATGGCATGAAAAAGCGCGGCCTTGACGTGTTTGATCCGGCCTTCCTGGAAGTCCTGGGTATTTTTGATGACTTCGGGAATGGCTAAAAACCGCGTTTCACCCAGCCCGTCCACATAACTGATGGCATCAGCGCCGCTGTCGTCCGTGGTCACCCGCTTGTTGCGGCGCAGCAGGGCGCGGGTGGTGTGGACATTTTCGCCAATGACCATGAATTCACGGTCCAAGCCGTTGACCTGCATACGTTTTATCCTTTAGATACCGTCACTTGGATGCCGTCACTTAGATGTCGACATGGGCTTGAAGAAGCAGGCTTCGACGAAAATATCAAAGAAATTTTCCTCGCTTTCCAATTCCACGTGCTCGGCGCGGCGCACCAGTTGTTCCAGATGTTGCCGCCGGTCGGTGTTCAAGAGAGCCTCGGAAACGCCCTGCAGGGATGTATTACCGGCCTTGATCACACGGTCGGGCGCCACGGGCGCCAACAGCCCGATTTCAACCGCGTTCGACAAATCCACGTGGGAGGCAAAACCGCCCGCCAGATACAGCCGGCTGATATCATCAACACCGACGCCAAAGCGCGACATCAGGATGCCCTGACCGGCGTTCGATGCCGCCTTGGCCTGGGCCAAATGAGAGATATCCTGGCCTGAAATGGTGATGCCCTGTTCGGCAGCAATAACGATTTCCCGATTGCGCTGGCCTTTTTCCCGGGCCAGGGCCCCCTTCTCATTCATCCGGCCGGTGCGGCGCAAAACCGCCAGAATATCGATCAGGCCCGAGCCGCACAGGCCCACCGGCGCACCATCGCCAATGGTATCGTAGCCATAGTCATCGCCATTTTCCCTGACAGCCTCGATGGCACCCTCGTAGCTGGCCATGCCGTGGCGCACCAAGCCGCCCTCGAAGGCCGGGCCGGCGGGGCAGGAGGCAACCATGAGGCGGCCCCGTCCCGCCAGCACGATCTCGGTATTGGTGCCCATGTCCACCAACATGGTGACGTCACCGTCATCGGGCGAGATATCCAGGGCGAGCAGGGAGGCGGCGGCATCCCCGCCCACGTGGCTGGCGATCAGGGGCAGGCCGTGAACCAGGCATTTGGGATGGGCCCGCAAGCCCAGTTTGCGGGCTTGCGCGACCAGGGCGGTGCTGTCCCGTTCGCCGGCCATATAGGCCAGCTCGATAGGCGATTTGTAGGGCCGCTGGCCAATGGGCTGGACATCGCCCTTGAAGAACAAATCCCGCATGGTGGAATTGCCGGCCACGACAATTTCGTAGATTTCCCGCCGCTGGAAGCCAAAACTCTCGCTTAGAACTTGAATTTCCCGGTTCAAGGCATTGATAATAACCTTGTTTAGCTCGCCGCCGTGGGGGCCGCCGTCATAGGAAATCCGGTGCATGATGTCACTGCCGCCAAAGCGTTGCGGGTTCTCGAACGCGGCAGTGGCGATGGCGGTCCCGGTCTCCAGATCAAACAGATTGGCCGCTACCGTGGTGGTGCCCAGATCGATGGCCAGGCCGTAAATATGGCCTCGGTAGCGATCGATTTTCTCGCCATCACGGATGACGTCATCGCCCCGGCGTTCGATCGCCGGCACCAGGGGCACATCTTTTGTCAGTTGGCTGTGCAGAATACGCGGCGAGCGGATCAGCGGCTCGAAAGTCACCTCGACACTGGGATCGATGACGTCAGCCTGACAGGCCAGACGGTAGTTTTCCGCTAAAAATGCTTCGGCCTCCGTGCGTGGCGCCAGGGCCTCGGCGCCCTTGGTCACGGTGACGATACACTCATGGCAATCGCCATAGCGGCCACAGGAACTGGCCAGGCGCAAACCCGCCCTATCGGCCAGATCGAACAGATTGCCATGCGCGACCTCTTGGCCGTCCATGCCGGCCCTGCGGTCCGCTTGGCGGCTTTTCCGGGCTTTTTCCGAACGTTCCTTCACTTGGGCGATTTTCTCCTTGGTCCGGGCATAGCTTTCCGGTTTGGTTTCCCAGGCAGTGCGGAAATCCAGGGTACCGTCATGGGCGCATATGGGTTCCGCGCCGGTATCTTTTGGGTTCTCGCGGTTGGCGCAGCCGAATTTAGCGGTGCAGATGTCCGCCGCCGAGCGATAGGGACAACGCCCCTGCCCGGCGATCTTGTCTTGGGCATTCTCCAGAATATCCGAGAAGATGCCGGACATCGCATCCAGGCGCCGTTGATAGTCTTTTTTTGTCGGGCCGCTCATGTGACGTCAAAATAGACGGCCTAGGCCGCCTTGGCCGCCGCGATCAGCTCCTTGGCCACGGCGACGCAGCTCAAGGCATCGGCGCCATAGCCGTCCGCGCCCATATCGTCGGAAAATTCCTGGGTAACGGGCGCCCCACCGACCATGATCTGTACCTCGTCGCGCAAATCCGCATCGATAAAGGCCTCGATGGTACGGCCCATGTTGGGCATGGTGGTGGTCAACAGGGCGGACATGCCCAAAACCTTGGCGCCGCTGTCCTCCACCGCATCGATGAAGGTATCCTCGGCCACGTCAACGCCGAGGTCGATGACCTCAAAGCCGGAACCGCGCAGCATCATGATACAGAGATTTTTGCCGATATCGTGCAAATCGCCCTTCACGGTCCCCATGATCACGGTCCCATGTTTTTCCACGCCCGAGGCGGAGAGGATCGGCTCAATATGGGCCATGCCGGCACGCATGGCCCGGGCGCAACTGAGGACCTCGGGCACGAAGACGAAATTTTCGCGAAACTTGATGCCGACGATGCCCATGCCGCCGATCAGGCCGTCGTCCATGATCTCGATCGCCTCGATGCCCTCTGCAAGGGCCTGCGTGGTTAATTCGTCCACGCCATCGTCGTCGCCCTCGATAATGGCAGCGGCGATTTCCTGCAGGCGCGGCTTGGCCTGGGTGAACAATTCCACGAAACGTTCAAATTCCTCTGGCCGTTCGAGGTATTCCTCGATCTCGTCCTGCAGGGTTTGGTTCTGAACATCGGTCAATTCAGCCATATTTACGATACCAATTCTTGATTAGTTCCAGCGCTCGATGTCATTCCCGGACGCAGCCTAGCGCAGATCCGGGAATCCAGAGCCGCAAGCACTTGCCTCTGTTGCCCTGGATTGCCGGGTCGAGCCCGGCAATGACGATCTGATCGGTTATTCACCAGGTAAACCATTAATGTCTGGCGTGCCAATCGTGCACGGCCTCGGGGATGGCGCGCAGATTGGCGATGGAGGTTTGCAGGGGGATGGCGCATTCGGGTCCGATCATCTGCACGCCCGCGTCCAGATTGGCATACACTTCAGCCTTGACGTCATCGGGGGTCTTGGCGAACAGGGTTTCGGGATTGTTGATATTGCCCACCAGGGCGATGCGCCCCTCCACCTGCTCCATGGACTCGTCCGGTCGGTTCTTGCTGTCGTAATGGAACGCCGCCATGCCGGTTTCCGAGATAAAGCCCATGCGGTCCACGGTGCGGCCGCAAATATGCAGGATCAGGGGAATGGGAATGGCCTTGGCGAATTCGATGTGCAGGTCCTTGAGATAGCGGTGATAATATTCGCCGCTGACCAGATCGCCGGTGGCATGATCGGGC
Organism: Alphaproteobacteria bacterium; assembly: GCA_046582635.1. Taxonomy (GTDB): domain Bacteria; phylum Pseudomonadota; class Alphaproteobacteria. The sequence goes on along the minus strand of JAYGEA010000209.1, from coordinate 8,243 downwards.
AGGGTCAGGGCATCGACGCCGGCCTCGATCTGGGCCCGGCCGAAATCGATGGTAACCTTTTTCAGCTTTTCCAGAATATCCTTGGTGGCATCGGGATCGTCCAGGGACAGCAGCAGGAATTTCTCCACCCCGAAACAGTGATAGGCCAGGGACCATGGCCCCATGGTCTTGCCGATGATGGCCACGTCCGGGCCCAGGTCCTCGCGCAGCAGTTTGATGGCGTCCAGGACGCATTTGGTATCGGGATGGTCGATCAGATCGTTGGGCACGTAGATATCGTCCGCATGCTCCCAAATAGGTTCGGACATGCGCACCGTGGGCCAATTATCCTTGCCTTCCCATTGCATCTTGCAGCCCAGGGCGGAGGATTCCTGGATGATGGAAAACACCGGCATGACAGTGTCAAAACCCAAAATGGTATGCGCCGTGGCCGCCAGACGGGCCATGGGCTCGGCCTGGCGGTTGGCATCGGGAAACGGCGCGTCCACTAGATCCATCAATTCCACCGTCGCCACGGAGGTCGGATTGCAGATCGGAGTACGGTCCACGGGCTGGCCGTTCAGGGCGGCCAAGACGCGCTCCCGGCTGGTCATTGTGCTCATTTGCTCTCCCCTACCCTAATTTTGCCAACTATTTTTGACTGCCCGGCGCCAGCAGGACGCCCTTGGCGGCGTTCATTTCGAATTCCCGCATCACGGCCCGGACATTGGGCGCCGATTGCAACAACAGGCCGACCATGGCGTCGTGTTCATGGCCGCAATCGAAGGTGAGCCGCGTGCCGTCATCTTCATCCATGCGCGCGTCGGCCAATTTGACCAAGGCATTGCGCAAGGCCATCAAACGCCGATCCGCGTCGCCGGTTGCCGACAAGGAGTAGACCCCGTCGCCCAAGCTATTGGCGTTAACAGTCAATTCGGACTTTTTGTCCCACAGGGAGAGCGGCGATTGCACCGCCGCGGCCTCGGGCTTTTCCTTGCAGGCCTGCAAAAACAGCCGCCGCACCGCCACCAAATGGGCCGCGCCGCAGGGAAAGCGCACGGTATCCGCCGCCGCCGCCCGCGCCATCCCGCCCAGGGTGATCATGGCGTCAAGAATGTAGGCAATCCGTCCCTTGATGCCGTCATAATCGGCAAAACTGCGCACCAGGAACTGGCTGCCACCCTGCCCATCATCCTGAGTATACAAAGCAATGGATACATCACGGAAATACCTGTCCGTGGAAACCAACTCAATCCGCATGCCCAGACCGGCGAATGGATCTACGTTAAGTGCCATATCCTCGCCCTCGCCTTAGTGGAGGCCATCTTATTGGAAGCCACCGTATTGGAAGCTTGACGCAGCCGAGCCCCAAGAACATTATTACGACCATTATTGGCCAGCTGGTCAGACCAATTTTAGAAAGCCACGCCACGCCTGTAAAGGTAAACTTGGAACACCATGGCAGAAAATACCCCACCCGCCATCACCCATGATTCCTTCCGCCAGATCCAGCGGGCCACGGTCAGTGACGCCATCGTGGACCAACTGCGCGGCTTGATCACGAATGGTACCTTAAAACCCGGCGACCGCCTGCCGTCCGAGCGGGAGCTGTGCAAGCGCTTCGGCGTTGGCCGTACATCGGTCCGCGAGGCGCTTAAGCCATTGATTACCATGGGGATACTCGAGGGCCGGGGCGGCAGCGGTACATTCGTGGCGGCGGAGTCGGGACAGTTTCGAAAACCCTTGCAATGGGGCCTTCTGGGCGATCTACAAAGCCAGGACGATCTGGTGGAAACCCGTCACATGCTGGAAACCAACGCGGCGCATTGGGCCGCCCTGCGCGCCACGGCGGAAAACCTGGCGGCCATCGAGGCAACGGTCCAGGGCATGGCGGATTATCTGGATGATCTGGCGAAATTTCAGGAATTTGACGCCAATTTCCATTTCGAGATTGCCCGCGCGGCACAAAACAAAATGCTCTACCGCCTGGTCAACGTCATCCGCGGCCAGATCCAGACCTGGATCGGTGAACGCCTGGCCCTGTCCCCGGACCGGGTGGACATCCTCTCCCGCACCTCGTTGGAACAACACCGGGAAATCCTAGCGGCCATTCGATCCGGCGACGGCGACGCCGCCCGGCGGGCCATGGACCATCACATCCAGACCGCCACCGCCGATCTGCAAAAGATCGCTAAATAGGCGCCACGCGCCCAAATCAAATCGGCCGGGTCGCCTCGTCCAGCCATTCCCGGGTGGGATCATCGATTTTGGCGGAATGAGCGTCATAAACCCTTTGGTGATAATTGTTTAACCAGGTTTTATCATCTTCTGTCAGAAGACTGACGTCAATCGCATTGCGGTCGATGGGGGCCAGGGTCAGGGTTTCGAATTCCAGCATGTCGCGTTCCGAACCCGCGATCTTTGCCTCGCGGACCACGACCAGATTTTCGATGCGGATGCCGTAGGCGCCGGTCTTGTAATAGCCCGGCTCGTTGGAGACCACCATGCCGGGACGCAGATCCTGGGTCTGCTGCCGTTTCGAGATGGAGTGGGGGCCCTCGTGCACGTTCAGATAACTGCCCACGCCGTGCCCGGTGCCATGATCAAAATCCAAGCCCGCCTGCCACAGGGCGTGGCGGGCCAGGACATCCAATTGCGCCCCCGTGGTGCCGACGGGAAATTGTGCCGTCGCCAGGGAAATATGGCCTTTGAGGACACGGGTAAAGCGGTCCCGCATTTCGTCGCTGGGTTCGCCAATGGCAATCGTGCGGGTGACGTCAGTTGTGCCGTCAAGATATTGGGCGCCTGAATCCACCAGATAGAATTCGCCAGTGCTCAGTTTCCGGTTGCTCTCGCCCGAGACCCGGTAATGCACGATGGCCCCGTTGGGGCCGGAGCCGGTGATGGTGGGAAAGCTCAGATCCTTGAAATGCGTCCCGTCCTGGCGGTATTCCGCTAATTGCGCCTCCGCCGTCAGTTCGTCGATGTCCCCCTGGGGGGCAAAAACCGACAGCCAATGGAGGAATTTGGTCAAGGCCGCCCCGTCCCGTCCATGGGCCGCCCGGGCGCCGGACAATTCGACGTCATTCTTGATAGCCTTTGGCAATTGGCAAGGGTCGGACGCGCGGGTGATGTCCGCCTTTGCCGCCCCCAGCCGGTCAAATACCCAACTGGCCGTCATACCGGGATCAAGCTGTACCTTTTTGCCCGCCAAACCGTCCAGGGCGGCGGCGAAATCACCAGCCGGCTGCGTGGAGACCTCGTTGCCAAGGTGATCGGCCAATCCCCTGCCCCGCTTCTCGGCATCCAGGAACAACTCCGCCCGGGCCCCCTTGTGCAATATTGCCATAGACAGCGGCAAGGGGGAATGGTCCACATCGCCGCCCCGGATATTCAGCAGCCAGGCAATGGAATCCGGCGCCGTGATCACCACCGCGTCCGACGTCATGGCGTCCGCCAGACGCGCCCGCTTGTCGTGGGAGCTTTCGCCGGCGAAGGCCAGATCGTGGGGCACGACTAGGGCTTTCGGCGGCTCGGGCTGGTCCCGCCAGACCGCATCCAGGGGATTGTCGTTGACGGCGACCAGTTCACCGCCCGCGGCCTCCGCCGCCGTGCGAAAGCGGGCCACGCCGGCCTCGGTGAAAAGCCAGCTATCGACGCCAATTTTGCCCCCCCTTGGCAGATTTTCGCCAATCCAGTCCGTTGGCGGCGCCTCCGTGATATGCAGGCGTTCATACAGTGCCCCATCCACCTGATCGGCGATCTGCAGCGTGTAGCGGCCGTCGGTAAAAGCGGCCGCCTTGTCCTTGAGCACCACCACCATGCCGGCGGAGCCGGTGAAGCCGGTCAGCCAGGCAATGCGCTTGGCCTGGGGCGGGACATATTCGTTCTGATATTGATCCGCCATGGGCACGACAAAGCCGTCCAGCCCCTGCGCCGCCATCTCCCCCCGCAGGGCCGCCAGCCGCCCGGCCCAATCGATCTGTGCAGTCATTTCATCCGTCCCCTGAATTCATCGCAGCGATTATGCCGCCCCCCCGCCCGGAAACGCAATGCACCATTCGCTTTCTCCAAGCCATGCACCGTGCGCAATGCTGCATTGCGCAAATACCAGAACATGATACGGGTCAAGATATTGAATTTATTAACACTTATACTATATGCAGTGCAACATATACGGCGCGGACAACGAAACCGGTAAGACCTAATTTATTCTAAGTCAGGACACCACATGAGCTTCCATAAGCAGATCGACCCCGCCATGGCGCACGCCGTCACCACGGATGCCGCCCTAATGCCCAAGCGCATCGAGATCGTTGAGATCCCCGGCACCCGCATCTTCGCCAAGATCGCCGCCGCCCTTGCAGCCGTTCGGGCGCAGTTTGGCCAAAGCAACCGCCTGACCGCCATCAACACCCTGCCCAACCACCTGCGCCAAGACATCGGCCTCGGGCCTTTGGGCGGCGGTTATCAGGGGCGCGGGTACTACTGAACCAGCGGCTTCTCGTTTGTTCGCAAAAACCCGCGCCTTTCCGGTGCGGGTTTTTTTGTGACCGGACTTGGTACCGTCAGCCGCTCGGGACGCCGCCAAAAGCTCTCCCAAGGCGCCTCCGGTCACCTCCACGGCCCGTGGGCGGCGTTGTAAAACCTTGACGATATCCCACATCGCCGACGGTTTCACGCCTACCCCACGGGCCGTGGAGGTGATCTAAAACGGTCACTATCAATGACCTTTGGTATTAGCGCCGCACCTCTAGCCGAAACAACTATTTCAAGGGCAGGAGCCATTCTTATTTTGCAATGCTGCAATGCAAAAACAGCAGGCGGATAATGGTCGCAACACGTTGAATTTATTCCTGAAATCATTATCTCTAAAACATCGAAAACAAGCCGGTTTCGGGGCCGTGAGGGACCGGCACAGACAGAAAAGAGGATAGGCCATGAGCTTCCAAAAACAGATCGAACGTCAATTAGCCCAGGAATTTTCGCCCAGCGAGCCGACAATCCTGGTTGATTACCAGGATGCGGTTATTTACGGCCGGCGCCTGCAGGCTTGGCAAATGGGCCGGCTATTCATGCTGGCGGGCCGCACTGTCCTGACAGCGCTAAAACGTGTGATCAACCGCCGCCCGGCCCTTGCAAACGTGGACAATCACTTGCGCCGGGACATCGGCTTGAACTCCGCGGGCGCTATGAAAGGTCGAGGGTATTTGTAGACCCATTCATCCGATTTTCATGTGGCCCGCGTCTTCACAGGCGCGGGCCATTCGCGTCTTGGTTCGCAACCGGCAGGATTTACGCGTTAGCAAATGTCCCCACTTTGAGTATCCGGCACGAGGATTTCTGGCGGCCATGGACGCTGCGACTGCATCGTCGTAATCTACGGCAAAATTAAGGGAGAAAGCGTCGTGGAGTACGATTATATCATTGTGGGGGCCGGCTCGGCCGGTTGTGTGGTGGCGAACCGGCTGACGGCTTCGGGCAAGCATTCGGTGCTGGTCCTCGAAGCCGGCAAGGCGTCCAATTTCTGGTCGCAGTTTCCGATCAGTTTCGCCCTGCTGCTGGATGACCCGGTGGCCAATTGGCGCTTTCGTTCCGAGCCCGAGGACGGCACGGCAAATCGCGCCATTCCGGTGCCGCGGGGCAAGGTTTTAGGCGGCTCCTCGGCCATCAACGGGCTGGTTTATGTGCGCGGACAACCGCTGGATTATGATACCTGGGCCCAGCAGGGCAACCGGGGCTGGGATTTCGACACGGTCAAACACTTTTTCCGCAAGCTGGAGGATTTTGAGCGCGGCGATGACGGCATTCGCGGCGAAGGCGGGCCGATCCATGTCTCGGAATGCAAGGACGAAAGCCCGCTCTACGATGCCTGGATCGCGGCGGGAGCCGAGATCGGGGTGCCCTACAACAACGATTATAACGGCGCCACCCAGGAAGGCATGTGCAAGACACAGACCACCATTCATAACGGCAAGCGCGCCTCGGCCGCCGCCGGGTATTTGCGCCCGGCCATGAAGCGGCCGAATTTGCGGGTCGAAACCGAAGTGCTGGTGGAGCGCATCCTGCTGGAGGGCAAGCGCGCCGTGGGCGTGGAATACAGCGCCAACGGCCAGCGCATGACGGCCAAGGCCGGGCGCGAGGTGATCCTGTGCGCTGGCGCCATCAAATCGCCACAGGTGTTGGAACTCTCCGGCATCGGCCAGGCGGAGCGTTTGCGGGACCTCGGGATCGAGGCGCACCATGATCTCTGGGGCGTGGGCGAAAGCCTGCGCGACCACATCGCCCCACGCATGAAATGGAAGGTGACCCAACCGGGCGTCACCTTTAATGGCAAGGTCAATGGCTTGGGCCTGGGCTGGCAGATATTACGCTATGCCTTTACCCGGCGCGGTTTTCTGGGCATGCCCTCGGCCCCCATGCTGGCCTTCATGCGCACCCGGGAGGAAATGGAAAGCCCCGATATCCAGTTGCATCTGGTACCCTTCCGCTATGACGATCCCAACAAGCGGCGTTTGGGCAAGGAACCGGGCATGATCGCCACGATCTATCAATGCCGCCCCGAGAGCATGGGGCATATCCACGCCAAATCCGCCGATCCCAACGAAGACCCGGCGATCAATTTCAATTTCCTCGACGCGGAGCTAGACCGGCGCTGTATTCTTGATGGCGCGCAAAAAGTCCGTGATCTGATGAACGCAAGTGCGCTGGACGCCTATCGCGGGGTGGAAGAAGCACCGGGGGAGCATATTCAAGGCGATGATGCCATGCTGGACTGGATCCGCCGCACGGCCGAGACCACCTATCATCCCACCGGCACCTGCCGCATGGGGCCCGCCGACCGCAACGTGGTTGACGAGCGCCTGCGGGTTCACGGCATCGCGGGGCTGCGCGTGGCGGACGCTTCCATCATGCCGACGTTGATTAGCGGCAACACCAACGCGGCCTGTCTGATGATCGGCGAGAAGGCATCGGACATGATCTTGGAGGATGCAGTATAGGGCTCGGATCAAGCTTGAAAAGCTTCAGTAAATCTGCCGGCCAAGATCGGCATCGGGCACCACAAGTCCAATCTTCTCGATTTGGGTATCAAGATCGGCCCGCCACATGTTCCGCAGTTCCTCGTTGCCCCATTTGCGGATGCCGTACTTGAGAGCAAGGCCGCTGAATTTGGAATCCTTGCCGCCGAACGTATCGAGGGCGTGGGGATACCATTTGTTGACCGTTGCCTGGGCATCCCTGGGCGTGGCGCCGCACATCTCGCCATAGCCCGGATCCTGAAAGATATCCTTGATGCGGCGGGCACCGAAGGAGGCGTGAAAACGCTCCTCGTGGACCATCGAGGTCATCTCGCGTGCCAGGGGCGCGTACGAACAGTTCTCCATGGCCAGCAAGTGGTACCAGGCGACATGGTCCATCAGGAAACAAAAGCCGCATAGATCGGTCCAACTTTCGAAGGGTACGTTAAAGGCACGAATTGGATGCTCGCCTAGTTTTAATTCAAGCAGACCCTTGGCCATATTTTCGCCGTCCGGTCCGAAAGAGCGCAACAGGCGGCAGTCGATAAAACCCTGGTGGGCCTCGTCAGCGCAGATCTGGGCCTGCACGAAACGGTCCTCGGGCGTCGGGCCCTTGTTGATCCACGGCTGGTGTTGTTCGACCGAGGCAAATTCCGTCGAGGCCAGGGCGTAGATGATCTTGAGCAGGGTCGTGCGGTACTCCTCGGGCATTTGCTCGACGGTTTCGATTTTGTTCATGCCCTTCATCTCGCCGTAGACGACATGACGCGAAATTCCCGACGGCATCGATCAACCTCCTTGAATACTGACCCGACAGAGCGACCGGCCGACCAACGCCCTTTGTCCGCAGATTAGATGGGCTCCAATGGCGCTTTCAATTCCGTATCGGCGCAGATGATGCCACCCCTGTCGCCGATATCGATAGAGCCGTAGCGCTCGGCATAAGCGGGGGGCAGCGGCCGGCCGTTCGGCGGGCAGATCCAAAGCCGCAGCAAATAGCGCCGGCGCTCGGGCTCGTCCCAGTCCTGATAATCATGGCGGCCGTGCAGGATCTCGTGATTGTGCAGCAGCTGGATGTCGCCCTCCTCGAACGCCATATTCAAATGGATCTCGGGATCCTCAGCGATCTCTTCGATCAAATCGAATGTCTCCAACTGCGCCTGCGTGAAGCGCGGCACTTCGGCTAAGCGTTCGACGGACTTGATGTAGACCTTTGAAAATGGCTGTTGATGCGGCCGTCGTACC
>JAYGEA010000156.1:0-2587 GCA_046582635.1 Alphaproteobacteria bacterium | reverse complement strand
GCCGCGACAGGGCAATCCGGTCCGCCGAGCCAGGCCGGTAGCCGCCCTTCGGCAGGGCATTGCGGCGCAGTTCTCTGCTGATCGTACTCTCCGAACGGTTCATCAAGACCGCCATCTCTTTTTGAGCCGTGCCAGCTTCTCAAAGCCGGAAAAGCTCATATCTCTCGTCTATATCGAGCTGACTATAGTCTGTTCCCATTGCAATTCCCGGTCATAGAGGAATTACACTTCGTTTGTGAGTCTAGCGGGGCGCAAAAGAGAAGGCCCGAAGGGATTTTTCCTTTACCCCTCGGGCCTTCCTTAGCGTCGGTTGCTAGATCCCGCGTCCATGCACTGACGGCCCACCTCTTACGGGAGGCTCAACAGCCTGTCAACGATATATTGCAATATTTTGTATGTGAATTGGCATTCGACCGCAAAATCTAGTGTTTACCAGAGGCTTCCCACGTTGCCAGCAAGCTCCGCAGCGCCGCCACGAAGGCCAGGGGCTGGTCCAAGATCAGGTGATGGTGCGCAGCGGGAATGACCACGAGGGGGGCGTTGGGGCCCAGCAGGTCGGTGGTGTAATGGGCCATTTCGTCCGTCACCAGGGCGCTGTTTTCCGCCCAAAAGAAGGCGCCGGGGCAGGATGCGGCCGCCAGGTGCTCATGAAACGGTTCGGCGAAGCGGCGGCCGGCCATGGCGTTGGTGTCGAATTTCCAGGTGAAGCCGCCCGTCACCTCCCTGATCGAATGGCGGGCGATGTATTCGACAATATAATCGTTGTCGCAGGGCTGCCGGGGGCGCAGACGGAAGCGTTCGACGGCCTCTTCAAAGGTTGGATACAGGCGGATGGCGCCCATGGGATTGGCTCGGCGGCGTTGGTCGTCATTCCCGCCGGGGGGGTAGAGGGGCGAATCAGCGATCACCAGTCCGGCCAGACGGTCGCTGTGTTCGGCGGCATAGCGCATGGCCATGAAACCGCCGAAGCTATGGCCCACCAGATAGGTTTTTGGCCCCAATCCAGCATGCAGTCCCGCATCCGCCATCACCGCGTGGATCTCGGCGGCCCGCAGGCTGGCGTTGTATTCCACCCGGTCACCGCTGTCCCCCATGCCCGACAGATCCATGGCCACGACCCGGTAGCCGGCCCGGAAAAAGGGCGCAATATGGCTCCACCAATGGGCATGCGCCCCGCCGCCGTGGAGGAAAAAGATACTGCCCCGCGCCGCAGCATCATCAATTGGGCCGTCATCCGCGCCATCATCGGGTTGCCACAGCAGATAATGGATCGAACAGCCTGCCACCTCGACCCGTCGGGATTGCCCTTGCTGTTCAACGGCCCAATGAAACCAATCCGGCGCGGCTGCCGTGACCTGCAAGCGTTGTTCTTGTTGCGTCATGCCACTCACTCAAATGAATACTAAGCTTCCTCATAGCATAATTCTTGAACAAGGCACCGATGGGCCTTAGATTGGCGGATGGAAGGGGAACGCATTCCGGTGTTGCGCGCGGGCTTCAAACCCGTTGAGGGGCGTTAGACGTGCCTGGTGGGTTCGACTCCCACTCTCTTCCGCCACTTTTATTAATAAACCATTGATATATCTATATAAATAATAAGACTGATTAAATAGGCCCACATTCAGGCCCACATTTGCGCAAGGCTAGGGTGGTATGTATCGTCTAATATTTGCACCCCCAATCGCCAAAATCGGCCAAGTCTAGACCCCACCCCGGGGGCACCCCCACTTTGCCAGTTGGGACTCCCTATTTCTCCTAGTTAATACCAGTGCAGACGAATGATTTTCGTTTGGGCGGATCGCTGGATGGAGAACTGGCTTCATTAGGGGCCATCTCTAATATCTGCCATTTTGTGACCAAAAATTCTTTCTAATAAGGTCAAACTCGATTTCTAAATAATGCTGTCGAAGGCCTACTCTTAGGGTACAGCTGCACAGCCTCGACAAGTAATTCATTGATGTTGAGAGGGACCCCTTGAGAATTTTAGGGGGTCGCTCCGTAAAGCACGTCGACTGACCTGCTCGGTTCCCTGGTTGCGCGCTGGCGGCCAATCGAGGCATCCACTGTGATCGCCCGACATTGCCAACCTCCGTGCCCTCCTAAATATAGTTCCAGGGCGCCTACTTCCAATTGGTTCCAACTGATGGTTCGTTTTCGGTTCAGCTCAAATAATATTAGCCGTATCGAAATTGCCACTACCTACGTTTTCAAATATAGCAAAGACACTGAGTTCATCTGTGTCGAAATCGGTATCTGCTGTGGCGTCTTCTTGGTATCGAATAATTACAGCATCAGAATCTGAAGCAGAAGATTCATAAAAGATCAAAAGTGCGTCTGTATTATCATTTCCTGCTGCCACTTGGTTCCCCGTTCCTGTGAGGTTTGAAACAGAGTTGGTACTTACGAGAATAGCTTGGACCGCCGCAATAATATCAGTCAGAACATCTGTTGTATCTTGATCGGTAAAGTTAAGATTATTGCCAACATCAAAATTGATTAATTGTGAGGTTTCAAATTCAATAATACCGTTAGTGTCGTTAGATATAACATTTTCGGCCCTATCGCCGGAGCCAATTACCGTAAGCCC
>JAYGEA010000132.1:0-2965 GCA_046582635.1 Alphaproteobacteria bacterium | reverse complement strand
TTCTGGAACCAGGCGAAGCGTCATATGCGCAGGTTCAATGGTGTCCCCAAAGAGCACTTTGGGCTATTCTTGAAGGAATGTGAGTGGCGTTTCAACAATCCAAAACCACAAGATCAATTACGGCAGATAAAACAGTGGGTTTAGCAGGAACAATCGTAGTTATCTGGGTCAGCCCCAAATTCAATACACCGTCCCGGCTAGCACTAGAATTCAACTAAACTTTAATGTAACCGGGCAGTTAAATAAAGCAAAAGTTGTAAAATCAAAAGGCCTCAATTCTTGCCATTTGTGGCTAATTGTAATCGTCAACACTGAACATCGGGGGCACGATCCTTTATTTCCTTCGGAACGCAGATTATGCCCCGCTACTATATCGCCGGGAACAAACTTGCGGCTACATCTCCGCCCGCCGCGAAACATGGGCGACTTCGCCCTCGCGCTCGCCGAAATCATAGCCCTCGCCCCGTTCAAAGGCGCGCAGGATGCGCCGGCCGGTGCGATAGATATGCACCTCGTCGGCGCCGTCCACCAGGCGGGCGAACCGTGCCGTGCGGTACATGCGTTCCAGCGGCGTGTCATCGGTGACGCCCTTGGCGCCCATGACCTGGATGGCCCGGTCGATGACGTTGTGCAGCATGCGCGCGCCGGTCACCTTGATCAGCGAGATTTCCACCCGGGCCTGATCGCCCTTGTCCATCTTGCGGGCGGCATCCAGGGTCATCAGGCGGCTTTGTTGAATTTCCGCCGCGCTCTCGAACACCATGGCCTGCATCAACTGCTTATCGCCCAGCATTTCGTCACGGATGCGCCGTGTGTTCAGGCGTTCGCACATGATGTCAAAGGCGCGCTGGGCCTGGCCCAGCCAGCGCATGGCATGGAAGATGCGGCCCGGTCCCAGACGTTCCTGGGCGACCTTGAAACCTTCGCCCCGCGCGCCCAGCATGTTGGTGGCCGGCACCCGGCAATCTTCGTACAGCACTTCCATATGGCCTCCCAGCATGCCCATGGTGCGGATGTCCCGCTGGATATTGTAGCCGGGATTGTCCGTGGGCACGATGATCATGGAAAAGGCCTCGTGGGACGGCGTGCCTTCCGGCTCCGTCCGTACCATGACGGTGGTGTATTTGGCCCGGTCGGCGCCGGAGGTGAACCACTTGTGGCCGTTGATGACCCAATGGTTGCCGTCCAGCACGGCCGCGGTCTGGATGCCCGTGGGGTCGGAGGAGGCGGTCTCGGGCTCGGTCATGGCGAAACTCTGGTAGAATTCGCCGGCCACCAGGGGCTCCATATAATTCTTGCGCCATTCGGGCGAGGCGTAGAGACGCAGCATGATGGTATCCTGCAGGGTGTTGGAGCCCACCGCGACGGAGCCCAGGTGCGAGCGGCCGATGACCTCGTTCACATGCACATAATCCATGAACGGCATGCCCTGGCCACCGACGTCCTGGGGATGGCCCATGGCCCACAGGCCGGCGTCCTTGGCCTGTTGCTGCACGGCTTTCAGGGCCGCCTGGCTATCGGGGGAATCCTTGTCAAAACCCTTTTCCAGGGGATAGACGACCTCCTCGATAAACTGTTTCACCTGTTTGCGTTTTACGACCCAATCGATATCACCCGACACATCGCTCTCCTGTTTGGCTATTATTTACTGGGCTATCATAGACCATGGGAGATGATGGGATGCAAACCTGCTAGACCATCCGGCGGGCGCGGCGGGCAGACGCGGCCGCCGTCGCGGATTGCGTCAATGCGGCCTACCGGATCTATCTGGACCGCATGGACACACCCCCCGGCCCGATGCTGCAGGATTACAGCTCGGTCATTGCCGCTCATCTGGTCTAGGTGCTGTGTGACCATGATCGGGTCGTCGGCGTCTTGGTTTTGATGCCCAGGGATGACTATTTGCTGTTGGACAATATTGCCGTGCACCCGGACCATCATGGTCAAGGCCTGGGCGGCCGGCTGCTCGCCCTTGCGGACGAGGAGGCAGCGCGCTTGGGGTATCGCGAACTGCGCCTCTATACCCACATCACCATGACCGGAAACGTTGCACTGTATAAGGCCAAGGGCTGGGTGGTGACGGGACAGGGGGTGGAGGACGGTTACGAACGGATATTTATGTCCCGTCGGTTGGATCCATGATGTAGCCGCCCAGTTTTTCGCGGATGTCATCGGGGATGGGAATGGCCGAGCGGGTGGCCAGATCGAAGCATACGCAAACGATTTCCGTGGTGGCGCCAATGATCTCGGTCTCGATATTTCGCAGGCGGTGCATCATGGTCACCGACTTGTTGCCGACCTTCAGCAAGGCGCTTTCGATTTTGAACAAGGCCCCTACCCGCTGCTCGTTCTTGTACTGAATAGTGTGCTGGGCATCCACCAAGGTGATGCCCGCGTCCTGTTTGCCGTCGGCCTTGAAACCCAATTCCACCAGGAAGTGAAAGGCCGCGATATCGAAATGGCCCACATAGTGCTGTACATTCATGTGGCCCAAGTGATCGCAATGCCAGGGGTAGACCACGCCGCGGCAGGTTTCCATCCAACTCATTATTCGTCTCCAATTACGCTTTCGGCTCATCTTCCGCCGCTTGGCCATTGTATGGGCCTTGGCGACTAATTCCCATAGTGGACGGAGAGGGAAAAGCAGGCCTGGACCAGAATTCCGGTCGCGGTCATGGGGTTGTTGGAACGGCCCTGGCCGAACTGGCAGCGTTCGGCATGCCCCTTGATGGTCATGCCCAGACCAAGGACATCCCAGACGATATTGGCGCCCGGGGTGCCGATCCCGCCCAGGGCTTCCATGGCCGCCCAGACATGGTCGCGGGAATGCAGGATGCTGTGCGGTTCGCTGCCGTCGCCATCGTGGGAGCCGGGCATCTGAGCCAGGTCCCGGTTTGCCAGGCCCTGCAGGCTGGCGCGGTGGAAAGTTGCCTCGAACTTGCGGGCCGTGGCGGCGGCGCGGTGA
>JAYGEA010000127.1:0-5891 GCA_046582635.1 Alphaproteobacteria bacterium | reverse complement strand
ACATATTCTGGTGCCCTTGGCACTGCTGTTCGAGCGGGCCGCGGCGCCGCCGTTGTGGCTGCACTTTTCCCTGTTGCTGCCCCTGACCTTGATTTTGACCCTGCTGTTGCTGCCACGGGTAAAGGGCGCATTGATTGGTCTGCAATGGGCCAACCGCATGCATGGCTTCGGCTAGCTCGGTTCAATCCGAAAGTCCAAGGCGCCGTGGGCTGCCCGCAGGGCCGCCTCTACCTGTTCGGTACTTTCCCCGTCGGCGAAAATGAAGCCTAGATAGCGATTGCCTTCAGGGACCGGTACCAAGGTATCGCCCAGGGGAATGGAGATGACGGCGTCCCGAATGCCGGGTACGGCCCGCGCGTTGGCCAAACCATCAACCCGGCGAAGGGTGCCGGCCGCCGGAATTGGGATCATCATGACGCCGGATGCGGAATGGGCGGGAGCGCTGGTTTCACCGCCGGCGCGTCTGGGCATTTCCATGGCATGGCGGATGATCACATCTTCCAACCGTTCGCCATTGCCGAACTCCAGCGCCCGCGAGCACAGCCCGCCGATGGATCGGGCCGCGATTTCAATCAGCCAGACGCCATCGTCGTTGATCCGCAGCTCCGCATGCACCGGACCCTCCCGCAGGCCGAGAGTTTCCGCGCCCCGGGCGGTGGCGGCGATAATATCGGCCTGGATGGCTTGGGGCAGACGGGAGGGCGTGAGATAGATGGTTTCCTCGAAATAGGGTCCCACCAGGGGGTCGGGTTTGTCAAACAAGGCTAGGACCGTCAATTGGCCGTCTTCGAGCAATCCTTCCAGGGCGACTTCCCGGCCGGGGATATAGTCCTCGACCAGAACATGGTTCGCGGCTTCGCCCCTGGCCTCGGTGTTGGCCAGAAGGCGTTTGATACGTTTGGCCGCTGCGATGAACTGTCTTTCATCGTCAACCCGGATAACTCCGCGGCTGGCCGACAAGGTCAGGGGTTTCAGGACGACGGGATAGGGCAAGGCCATCGCCTGGAGGCCCGGATCATCGTCCAGGGACAGCAAGGTGAACCAAGGTGCCGGCAGCCCGGAATTGGCCAACCGGCTGCGGAAACGATGTTTGTTGCCGGCTGCCGCGACCGCCCCCGTACTGTTATGACGCAGACCAAGGGCTTGCGATGCCTCCGCCGCGATTTGGCTGGTTTCCTGATCAACGCCGATGATGGCGGCAACAGGGTGGCGCCCATGATAGGCGACGATTTGCGCCGCCCCCAAGGCAATATCCTTGAAATCAATCGTGGTCGTGGCGCCGTTGGAAAACTGTTCCAAGACGGCCGCCTGATCCGAGCCCACCGCAGCCTCGACACCTAGGCGTTGGGCGGCCTCGAGAAATTCCGCAATTCGATAGGAGGTCGTGGGAACCAGCAGTAACAGGCGGCCCTGTCGCACCGTGCCCAGCCTGCCGCGCCGTTCCTAAAAGGTCAGCCCCCTACTTGCCCGGTTGATAATAGGGGTTGGCGCCGCCGGCGTGATCGGTGACGTCCAGGACGTTGATGATGGCCGGCGCGATGGTCCGGATTTCGTTGGCGACCCCTTGCTTGAGGGTGACGTCCGCCATGCCGCAGCCTTGGCAGCCGCCTTCCAGGCGCACATAAGCGGTATCGCCGACCACATCGACCAAGGAGATATGGCCGCCGTGGCTGGCCACTTGCGGATTGACATGCTCATCCAGCAGCCGGCGAATCGCCCGGCCTTCTTCCGTGTCCAGGCCCGGTTTCGGCGTCATGTCATCGATATCGGTGATGCCATCGATCTCCAGCAGGTAGTGGCGCATTATCTGCTCGATGTTCAGGCGCAGACCGCTGGCCGCACCCTTCAATTCCAAAATCACCATGCCATTTCGAAAACCGCGATAAATCGCCTCGCCGTCACTGTCGGCAAGGGCGGGGGTGACGTGGCTGTCGATCAGATCTTTGATGTTCGCGATGACCTGCGGATCGGCGTCCGGGTCGGTCAAATCGGCCTCGGACAATGCCGCCGTCCCTTCATCCCCTAGGTTGTCTTCAAGGATGACCACGTCGCCGGCGGTAAAATGGTTCATGATCGCCGCCAAGGCCAGGGTTTTCAGGGCCTGCCAGTCCCAATCTTCCGACTTGGTCACGGTAATGGATTCACCGTCCAGAGAGACGCCCGCGACGCCGTCGATGGCAAACAGCCGTTGCGCCAGGGGCGAACGGTCGGACGTGGTCGCATTCGGGAAATGCGCCGCACCCGACGGCATCACCGTCTGTCCGGGCAAGAATTTCATCTGCGCCGGGTTCGGCGTGGCTTCGGTTTGTATAAACATCAATCTATTCCCCAATCAGGCCAGCCTATGACCGTATTGTGAATATAGGGGACAATGGTTATTAAACCTAGTGTCCTGGTACAGAAAAAGGGGAAATAGGAATGGCGGAATGGGGTGCGGACATTGATGTACAGGCGCTGGGCGAGGCGCGATCAGGCGGCGTGGCACATACCTTGTTGGACGTTCGCGAAGCGGACGAGGTTGCGAACTGTGCCATTTCCGACAGTTTGTTTATTCCCATGCAGCAAGTGCCTGGGCATCTGGCGGAATTGCCCCGGCAGCATCCCCTGGTGGTGATGTGCCATCATGGCGGACGCAGTGATCAGGTGGCGCAATATTTGCGCGGCAACGGCTTTACCAACGTGCATAACCTGGCGGGCGGTATCGATGCATGGGCCGTGATGATGGACCCCGACATGGCGCGTTATTAGGCCGTCTAAAGGAGCGGACTGGACAGCGGGGCGGCAAGCGTGCGAATTTGCCCCCATCGTAAACCTGCCTCTTGAGTATGATGTCCAAAAATTCTGAAACCGTCAAGCGCGCGGCAAGACCGCGCGATGCCGCAACTTTGGTGTTGCTGCGTCAAGTCCGGGGCAAGACCACGGTCCTGATGGGCCTGCGCCACGGCAAACACAAATTCATGCCCGATCAGTGGGTTTTCCCCGGTGGACGGGTGGATCGCGCGGATGGTTATGCCCACGCGGCCACGGAACTGCCGGCCCATGTCGCCAAGCATCTGGCCGCCACTTCTTCGGTCCATCGCGCCCGCGCCCTGGCCTTGGCGGCGGTGCGGGAAACCTTCGAGGAAACCGGTTTGATATTGGGGCGCAAGCTGGAGACGCCACCGAACGGTGCCTCCGCAACTTGGGCGCCGTTCTACGCGGCGGGCTATGCCCCCCTGTTGGACGGTCTGGAGTATGTCTATCGCGCCGTGACGCCGCCGGTGCGCCCCATACGATTCAATGCTAGATTCTTTTTGGCCGAAGGCACCGACCTGCACGGCAAATTGCAGGGCGATGGCGAGTTGTTGGATCTCAGCTGGGTGCCGATCCCCAAGGCGATCGAACTGCCGACCCCGCCGATCCAGCAGATCGTGCTGGAAGCCTTGCCGGGCATGGTTGATGAAACCGGCAAGATCAAACGGACCCGGCGGGTGCCGGTGCGTATTATGCGCCACGGCCAGCGCCGGATTGAATACGAATGAGCGCGCCCGCAAAGACCGGCGCCGCGGCCAAGAACGGCCGCGCCTATAGCCGCCCGGAAAAGCCGGTGCGTCCCCGCGACGCGGCCTCGTTGTTGATCCTCCGTCAACGCAAGGGCGTGGCGGAGGTGTTGATGGGCCGGCGGGCATCGCGCCATCGCTTCATGCCCAACATATTTGTTTTCCCCGGCGGCCGGGTTGATGTTGCTGACAAGACAGCGGATGTGGCGGCGGATTTGTCCGCGCCCGTGGCCCGCAAGCTGGAAAACAAATGGTCGCCCCGGATGGCCCGTGCCCTGGCGGTCGCCGCCGTTCGGGAAACATTTGAAGAAACCGGTCTGGTTATCGGCGAGCGGCGGAATAATGCCGTGAGACCCGATCTGGCGGCTTTGGACTATGTTGCCCGGGCCATTACGCCGCCCGACAGTCCCATGCGGTTTCACGCCCGGTTTTTCACGGTCGATGTGCAGGCAACTTCCGGCCGGGTGCGCGACAGCGATGAATTGCAGGATCTGCAGTGGTTTACCCTGGATGACGCCTTGGCCATGGATCTGGTCGATGTGACCGAGTTCGTGTTGACCGAGGTCAAGCGCCGCCAGGAGGGCTGGCGCCCGCCCGGCGTGCCGCTGTTCAGCTACCGCAATGGCCGCCCCGTCATCAAGTACGAGGGCTGATGTTGCCGCCCGCGAGACGATTTGCGGGACTTGACAGATAGGCTAGGGGCATTATGTTGCGCGGCTAGGAATTTGGCGCCGATGCGCCCCAAAACAATGGAGAATTGGTGATGGCGAAACCGTCAACCATTAAAATCAGATTGGTCAGCAGCGCCGACACGGGCTACTACTATGTGACGAAAAAAAATCCCCGTACCCAGACGGAAAAAATGGTGGTCAAGAAATACGATCCCGTCGTCCGCAAGCACGTGGAATTCAAGGAAACAAAAATTAAGTAAATTGATGTGCGGTGCCGATGACGGCATCGGAAGCATCCAGCAGGCATCCAGCTTGGGCAAAAAATAATAAGGGCCGGCGTCCATGCCGGCCCTTATCTATTTGATCACTATTTTTATCTCACCGCACCTTGGTGTTAGCCGCCCTGGGCCGAGGCGGCGGGTGCATCGGGTTCATCATAGACGACCCGGTCGCGGCCTGAATTCTTGGCCGCATAAAGCGCGTCATCGCCACGGCGAAGGATGAGTGAAGGGCTGTCCGAGGCGCCTTGCGACAGGCTGACACCGACACTGACTGTGATGGGTATTTGCAAATCCTGGTCGGGTAACTGTACAGGCATCTCCGCGATGGTTTCGCGCAGGCGCTCGGCCACGGCCATGCAGGTCTCCCGCGTCGAATCCGGCATGACAACGACGAATTCCTCGCCCCCCGTGCGGGCGGCGAGATCGATGAAGCGCACGCAGCGTTTTACCCGCGCGGCGAATTCCTTCAGCACCTCATCGCTGGCGGCGTGGCCGTGAGTGTCGTTGACCAACTTGAAATGATCAATATCCAGAGCCATTAAACCAATCGGCTTATCCTCCTGAACAGCGCGTTGCATCAGGTTTTCCAAATGGGATTCCAGATAGCGCCGATTGTACAGCCCGGTCAGAGGATCCGTGACGGCCAGGGTCATGGACAAATGATAATTGGAGCGCAAACGGTCTTCGAATTTCTTGCGCCGTAACTGGGTGCGGCAGCGGGCCATCAATTCGTTCTGATCGACCGGCCGGATCAAATAATCGTTGACGCCCAGATCCAGGCCGCGGACCAGCCGTTCCATTTGATCGGGGGTGTCGTCCACCAGGATCAGGATGGGAATCTGGCGGCTTTCCTCCATGGATCGAAGGTGGGAGCATAACCGCAATCCGTCGGTATCCTGCAAGGACAGCGACACGATAATCATATCGACATTACTGGCCCGCGCGGCGGCAATGGCATCGTCGGAGCCGGCCGCCATTGTCACCGTGTGGTTATCTTCCAAAGCCTGATTGATGTTGCGGGCATAAATTTCCCAATCCTCGACAACCAGAATGCGGCCGCCTTCAACTTCGATCTGGGTTGTTTCGCCATCGGCCACGCCAAAGCTGTTGGAGGTTGCTTCCCGCAAACGCAACTCGTCCATCATGATCTTGAGGCGGATCAACGAACGGACCCGCGCGAACAGAGCGATATCGTTCACCGGCTTGGTCAGAAAATCATCCGCGCCGGCATCCAATCCCCGTACTCGATCAGAGGTATCGGACAGGGCCGTCACCATGACCACGGGAATGTGCATGAGAGACCAACTCGAAACTAGTTGAGTGATTTCAGCATGTTATGTTTCTCTCCGTTGTGTCAAAGCAATGGAGGGGCACAACATGTGGACTGAAATCACTTGGAG
>JAYGEA010000056.1:0-66118 GCA_046582635.1 Alphaproteobacteria bacterium | reverse complement strand
GCGTATTCCAGGAAATAGGTGGCCAGGATCCGGCCCCGGGTCGCACCCAGCACTTTCAGGACCACGGCGTCGTAAACCCGGCGGCGGTGATTGGCGGCAATGGCGCCGGCCAGCACCAGAATGCCCGCCGCCAAGGTTACGGCGGCGGTGGAACGCACGGCGATGCCAATGTTCCGCAGGATTTGGTTGACCGCCTCCAAGGCGTCGCGGATACGGATGGCGGTGATGTTGGGGTAGGCATCGGTGACGGCGGTTTGTAGGGGCAGTTCGGCGGCCAGGGTGGTTTTGGCCGTGGCGATAAAGGTTTGCGGCGCGCCCTCCAGGGCGCCGGGGGCAAAGACGATGACGAAATTTATGCCCAGGGTGGACCAATCGATGCGGCGGAGATTATGGATCGTCGCCGTGATCTCCCGCCCCAGGACGTTGATGGTCAAATGATCGCCAATGGTAACATGCAGTCCTTCGGCAATGTGGGCGTCCAGGGAAATCAGCGGCGGGCCGGTATAATCCACCGGCCACCATGTGCCGGCAACAATATGAGCATCGGGCGGCGGCGGGCCGGAATAGGTCAGGCCCCGGTCGCCATGCACGGCCCAGGCCGCATGGGGCAATACCTTGGCCTTGGCAACCTCAATACCCTTGATTTTTACGATGCGCCCGCGCAGCGCCGGCACCCGCTCAACCTCCTCCACGCCCGGAACGGCTTTTGCCAGGCGATCGAACTTCGTGGCCTGTTCGGGCAGAATATCGATGAAGAAAAACGCCGGGGCGCGATCGGGCAGGCGTTCGGTCACTTGCAGGTTCATGTTGCCTTCCACCCCGATCACCGCCACCAGGACGGACAGGCCCAGGCCGAAGGATTGCACCACGGGCACGGTCGCGGCGCCGGGGCGGTACAGATTTGTCAGGGCCAGGCGCAGAATGGCCCGGCGCGGCCGGGGCAGACGGCGGGCCAGATCGGTAATGCCCAGGCCGGCGGCCAGGAATACCGCCATTGCCACCGCCGCGCCGCAAACGAACCAGATGGCGAAGCGGCGTTCCTCCGCCGTCAGGATGGCCAGGCCGGCCAGGGCGGCAAAGATCAGGGCGGCCAGGGCGATATAGCGCCAGGGCGAGCGGGCTGCCATGGGGGCGGCCAGATCCCGGAACAAAGCCCCCGCCGGCACCGCCTGGGCACGGGCCAGGGGCCAGATGGCAAAGGCCAGGGCGGTCAGGAATCCATAGGCCGCCGCCTGCAACAAAGGCAGGGGATGGAGATTGAACTGTACCTGAAAGGGCAGTAAATCCGCCATCAAGCCTGACACCAGCATGGGCGTGCCGGTACCAATCACCAGTCCCGCCAGGACGCCCAGGGCGGTGATCACCATGACCAGCAGCATATATATCTGGAAGATCAGCCGGGCCGGCGCGCCGAGGCATTTCAGCGTGGCGATGGTGCCGCTTTTATCTTCCAGAAAACTGCGCACCGCGTTGCCGATGCCCAAGCCTCCCACCAACAGGGCGGTCAACCCCACCAGGGTCAGGAACAGCCGCATGCGGTCGATGAAGCGGCGCAGACCCGGCGCGCCGTTGCGGGTATCGCGAATGCGCCAGCCGGCGTCGGGGAAACGGGTTTTCAAGTCCTCGATCCAGGCCAGTACATCGCTGCCCGGCGGCAGGGCAATGCGGTAGCGGTAGTTGATCTGCGATCCTTCGCGGATCAGCTTCGTCGCGGCCAGGCTGTCCCGGGCCACCATCAGGCGCGGACCCAGAACAAAGGAATCCGCGCCCCGGTCGGGCTCGCGCACAATTGATGCCGCGATGCGGTAGGTCGCCGCGCCGACTTTCACCGGATCGCCTACTTTTAATTTCAGCCGCTGCAGCAGGACTGGCTCGGCCACGGCACCGGGCAGGCCGGCCACGGGGGCCAAGGCCGCCGCCAGATCCTGGCCTTGATCCAGAGTCATGCGGCCGAACAGGGGATAGACCCCATCGACGCCCTTCAATTCCACCAGGCCGCGCTGGGCACCGTCCGGGCGCATGGCCATTGAACGCATTTCGACAATTTGACTGACCCGGCCCGAGGCCTGCAAATGGGCCATTTGCGCCTGGTTCGCCGCCTTGTGCGAGAGGCGCAATTCCACATCCCCGCCGATCAGTTTGCGGCCGTCCCGGCGCATGCCGTCCACCAGGGCATCGGACAGGGAGCCGACCCCGGCAATGGCGCTGACACCCAGGGTGACGCACAATAGAAAGATGCGAAAGCCGCCCAAGCCGCCGCGCAATTCCCGCCGGGCAATGGTCAGGGCGAGGCGGAAGCTCATGTCAGTCAGCCGCCCCTAGTTTTTTCATGGGCGCGGCATCATCCAGGCGGCCGTCGCGCATATGCACGATGCGGTCGCAGCGTTGGGCCAGGGCCGGGTCATGGGTGATCAGGATTAGGGTGGCGTTGGTGGCCTGGTGCAGGCCGAACATCAATTCGATGATCGCGGCGCCCGTGGCCCCATCCAGATTGCCCGTGGGTTCATCCGCCAACAGCAAGCCCGGCTGCCCCACAACGGCGCGGGCCAGGGCGACGCGTTGCTGTTCGCCGCCCGAAAGCTGCGAGGGGTAATGGGTCAGCCGATGTTCCAGCGCGACCTCGGCCAGGGCCGCCTCCGCCCGGTCGAAAGCGTCGCTCCGGCCGGCGAATTCCAGGGGCATGGCAACGTTTTCCAACGCCGTCATGGTCGGGATTAGATGAAAGGATTGAAAGACGATACCCACATGGTCCCGGCGGAAGCGGGCCAGATTATCCTCGCCCATGCCTTCGAGGCTGTGGCCGGCGACCCGGACCCGGCCCCGGCTGGGGCGCTCCAGGCCGGCCATGATGGCCATCAGGGTGGATTTGCCCGACCCCGACGGCCCCACCATGCCCACCGCCTCGCCCATGGCGACAGACAAGCCAACCCCGCGTAAGATATCCACCGGCCCGGCTTCGCTGGGCAGGGTCAGGTGCACATCGTTTAGGTCGATCATGATACCGTCAGAATTCAAACCGCGTGCTCCCTGGCTGCAAAGGTCATGCATGCCACATGGCGACGGCCCGCGCCATGTCAAGATTGGCGCGTTGGCATTATTGCTGTTTTTCCTGGCCCCGGCGGTCTGGGCCGGTGAACAGGTGGTCATGACCTTTGGCGACAGTCTGACGGCCGGTTACGGCCTGCCGGCCGCCGACGGGTTCGTGGCCCAATTGCAGGCCGCGCTGCGCCAACGAGGCCGGGAGGTGGTGGTCAGGAACGGCAGCGTATCGGGTGATACCACCTCCGGCGGGCGGGCCCGGCTGGCCTGGACCCTGTCGGGCCAGGTGGACCTGGTCATTTTGGAACTGGGTGCCAACGACGGTCTGCGCGGCGTCGATCCGGGCGTTACCAGGGCCAATCTGGATGCCATTCTGGCCACCTTGAACCGGGCCCGGATCCCCGTGCTGCTGGCCGGCATGCTGGCGCCGCCCAATCTGGGTCCGGAATACGGCAAGGCCTTCAACGCCATCTATCCCGAACTGGCGCGCCGCCATGGGGTCAGGCTGTATCCGTTCTTCCTCGACGGCGTGGCGGCCAAACCTGGGCTGAACCAACACGACGGCCTGCACCCCAACAAGGCGGGGGTGAAGGTCATTGTCGCCGCCATGACGCCATATGTGTTAGACCTGCTGGACCGCCGAATGAAGTGATCTGAGATGATTGAGGGGCGAACCAGGTGCGCCTGTTTGTGGCAATCGAAATTCCGGACCGGATAAAAGACACCCTGACCGCGCTCTGCGGCGGGGTCGACGGCGCCCGTTGGCGGGAGCGCGCGCAACTGCATCTGACCTTGCGCTTTCTGGGCGAGATTGACGGCGCCATGGCCCGGGACATTGACGATGTGCTGGCGCGGATCACTTTGCCGGCCTTTGAATTGCGCCTGCGGAGAACCGGGTTTTTCAACGAGCGCAAGCTGGCGCGGGTGCTCTGGGCCGGGGTCGAGGATGATGCGCCCTTGCGAAAGCTGCATGCGAAGATCCAGCATGGTTTGGCCGCCGTTGGCTTGGAACCGGAGCATCGCCGCTATCACCCCCACGTCACCCTGGCCCGCCTGGGCGGCATTGACCCGATGGAGGCGGAGGGTTACGCGGCCCGCCACGGCGAATACCAATCACCGCCCTATTTGGTGAACCGGTATTCTCTGTTTTCCTCGCATCTGTCGCGTGAAGGGGCGATCTACACCGTGGAAGCGGACTATCCCTTAGTTGGATCTGAGGCCGGGTTTGGGGCTGGAGCTGGCCGTGATTAACGGCCATCGGCGGGCCATTCCCGCCTTGATGGGCGCCGTCGCGATGATGTTCGCCAATGGGGCGGGGGCGGATTTCTCCCGTGGCCTGAAAGCTTATGGGACCGGGGATTTTGCCGGCGCGCGGTCCCAATGGGAAGCCGCGAAGGGCGGCACGGAGGCCATGGCGCACTACCGCCTGGGCCTGATGTTGGTGCATGGCACCGGCGTGCATGCGGAACCGGATACCGGCCTGGCCTGGCTGCGCCAGGCAGCGAACGGGGGCTTGCGCCTGGCACAGTTGGATCTGGCGCAGATGCTGTTCACCGGCCGTGCCCTGCCACGGGATTACGCGGAGGCGTTGCGGTGGGCCCGGGCGGCGGCCAAGGCGGGCAGTGCGCTGGCACGTTATTATCTGGGCCGGCACCATGACCGGGGCCTGGGCGTGGCCTTGGATTATCACGCGGCGTTGAAACATTTCCGCTTCGCGGCGGCACGGGGCATCCCCCAGGCACAGCGGCGTCTGGGCCAATATATCGCCGCCGGCATTGCAACGAAGCCGGACCCCGACGGCGCCCTTGAATGGCTCCAGCGGGCCGCAAGGGGCGGCGATGAGGAGGCGCGGTACGATCTGGGCCGGCGCTATCATTTTGGCCGCGGGGTGGAAAAAAATCTGAACGCGGCCCGAAAATATTATGGCCAGGCGGCCCGCGGCGGTTATGCCAAGGCGCAGCACGATCTGGCGATGTTTCATATCCAGGGCCTGGCGGGAAAGGTTGATTTTCACGAAGCCCGGTTCTGGCTGCAGCGGGCGGCGGCCACGGGCATCGCCCAATCGCAGTTCCAACTGGGCAAGCTTGAGCTGACGGACCTCGCCCACCCCTTGTTGCTGTACGAGGCGTTCGAGTGGATCGTTAAATCCTGGCGGCAGAATTTCAACGCCTCCCACGAACTGCTCGCCAAACTGTCCCTTGATTTGCCCGAACGCCTAGCCGCGAACAAGCCGCGGGATAAAATCGATGGCGATGCGACGATATATTGCCTGCTGGCCCATGCCGCATCGGCCTGGCCGGAAATTGACAGGAACTGTGGCCAGGTGGCCAGGTTCGACCAGGTGGTGGCGCAATATGTCATGGGCCGGGTTAACGAATATGGCTTGGGCCGGCCAAAAAATCCAGGCCGCGCCTATCAATGGTACCGACGGGCGGCCGAAGGCGGTCTGCCACGGGCGCAAAATGCCTATGGGCGCCTGCTGATGCGGGGCCTGGGCGTCCCGGCCAACCCGGACCGCGGCGCCGGTTGGGTACGCCAAGCCGCCGAGCAGGGCTATCCCCCGGCACAGTTCAACCTGGGCTTCATGCACGCGAGGGGTTTTGGCGTCGGGCAGCAGGCGGTAGCGGCGGCAAACTGGTACCGCCGGGCCGCGGAGAGGGGCCATGCCAGGGCGCAGTTCAATCTGGCCGGCCGATTCATGAGTGGCGACGGCGTGCCCCGCGACCCAGTACAGGCCTATAAATGGCTGCTGCTGGCGGAAGTGCGCCAAGGCGTGGACCGCAACGAAGGCGAGGAGGTGGCACGGCAGTCGCGGCGGGCCCAACGGCTCTTCGCCGCCGCCATGACGCCGGCCCAGTTGGCCAAGGCCCAGGCCCTGGCCGTGGCCTTTCGGCCGAAATAGCACCAGGAACAGAACGGGAGCAGCACCATGGCCGAGCTATTGACAGAAAAACGGCGTGACGAGGCCCTGGCGGGGTTGCCGGGATGGCGCCTGCAGGCGGGGCGCGGGGCCATCGAAAAGTCCTTCACCTTCGGGGATTTCAATGCCGCCTTCGCCTTCATGACCCGCATTGCCTTGCGGGCCGAGGCCATGAACCATCACCCCGAATGGTTTAATGTCTATAACCGGGTGGACATCGTTTTGAGCAGCCACGACGTCAACGGCCTCAGCGAACGGGATATCGCCCTGGCCGAATTTATCGAAGCCGCCTCACCGAATGGCGTTACCGGTCGGTGACACTTAAAATCTCCCCGCGACATGCTCTAGCCTCATGGATTAACGCGGCGCCATGCGGATGGCGCCGTCCAGGCGGATTGTTTCGCCGTTCAGCATTACGTTTTCGACGATCTGGCGGGCCAATTGGGCATATTCGCTGGGCTGGCCCAGTTTTTGCGGGAAGGGCACGCTGTTGGCCAGGGACTGGCGCACATCGTCGGGCAGGCCGCCCAGCAATGGCGTCTCGAAGATGCCCGGCGCAATGGTGCAGACACGGATGCCCTTGTCGGCCAGATCACGGGCTATGGGCAGGGTCATGCCGACGATGCCGCCTTTCGAGGCGGAATAGGCCACCTGGCCAATCTGTCCATCGAAGGCCGCGACCGAGGCCGTGTTGATGACCACGCCGCGCTCGCCGTGTTCCATGGGCTCCAGCTCGATCATCGCCGTCGTGGCCAGACGGATGCAATTGAAGGTGCCGATTAGGTTGATGGTGATGATGCGTTGAAACTGATCCAGGGGATGGGCCTCGCCCCGGGACGAGGTTTTGATAGCAACGGCGGTGCCGGCGCAGTTGACCAGGATGCGGCCCACGCCCAGAGCCTCCCTGGTCTCGCCCAGGGCGGAAAGGACGCTGTCCTCCGAGGTGACATCACACTTGCAGAAAACGCCGCCAATTTCCTTGGCGACGGCCATGCCTTTATCTTCCTGGATATCCCAGATCGCCACCTTGGCCCCGGCCGCCGCCAGCTCCCTGGCCGTGCCTTCGCCCAGGCCCGAGGCACCACCGGTAATAATTGCCGTCTTTCCATCAACCTTCATGATTCGCCATTCCCTTCTTTCAAATTCTGTTGCCGGGTCATAGCAGATCGCCGCCCCCGTGGGCAATCGTTGCAAATGGATGGCAACCGCCCATATGGCGGTTATGGCGAAAGGTAAACTGACCAAGCACGAAGCCAGAGTGGCCAAGAGCTTCTGGCCGAAGTTGCGCCGCGTTATGGGCCGCATTCCCTTTGCGGGCGACCTATTGGCCGCCTATTACTGTGCCCTGGACCCCAAGACGCCACTAAAAGCGAAGGCCATATTGATGGGCGCCCTAGCTTATTTCATCATGCCGGTGGACATGATACCGGATTTCATTGCCTTGCTCGGCTTCACCGATGATGCGGTGGTGCTGTTCATGGCCCTGCGTCAGGTGCGACAGAGTATCCGGCCCGAACACCGGGAACGGGCGCGGGCATATCTCGAAAAACTCTAGCTTCGCGGCACCGCCGGCGGATCGATGGCGGGCTGGCTTAGTTCTGACTTCTTACCCAGCCTGGCCTCCCTGATGCCGATGTAGAGGGTTGCGCCGACAACGATGGCGGCACCGGTCAGGGTCCAGGCATCGGGGATCTCGGCAAACCACAGGAAGCCGATCACGCCGGCGAAGATCAACCGGGTATAGTCGAACGGCAGCAGCGGCGTGGCCTCGCCAATGCGATAGCCCCGGATGATGCAATATTGCCCCGCCGCGCCCAAGGTGCCGATGGCCATCAGGAAGGCCAACTCCACCAAGGTCGGCGTCCGCCAGACCAGCAGGGCGGGGCCGAGGGCGACCAGGGATGAAACGACGCCGTAATACAGCAACAAGGTCTCGGGCCGCTCCGTGGTCGACAGCTTCTTGATCATGATTGTGACCACCGCGACCAGAAAGGCGCCGATTACCGCGACCCAGGTCGCCAGCTCGATATCGCCCCCCGGCCGCATCATGACGATGACGCCCACGAAGCCGACAGCCGTCGCCGTCCAGCGGCGCAGACGCACCACCTCGCCCAGGAACAGCACGGCCAGGGGGATCAGAAACAGGGCGCGGGCATAGCTGATGGAGACAGCGTCGGCCATGGGCAGGTGGGTAATGGCATAGAAGCCGCACAGCATGGCGCAGGCACCGCAAAGGCTGCGGACCAAATGCATGCCCAGCCGCTGGGTCCGCACCAGGCCCAGGCCAAATCGAAGGAAGAACGGCAGCACGGCCAACAAGCCGAACAGAGCGCGGAAAAAGGCCAATTGGAAACTATCGAAGGAGCCGCCCAGAAACTTCACCACCATGGTCATGGCCGAGAACATGATGCAGCCCAGGATGATCCACAACGCGCCCCGGGCATTGCCGGGCAGGCTCCGAATGCGGACGTCTATGTGGCCGTGAAGTTCCGCCGCGGTCACCTTGCGGTTCCGCCTAATTCGTCGTTGCTGATGTGCATGGCGGCAAACTAGGCGGGGTCGGTCAAGGAAACCAGAACAAAGGTTGCATGGCTGGGTTGCGACTGTGTAATGGCCCGCT
Organism: Alphaproteobacteria bacterium; assembly: GCA_046582635.1. Lineage (GTDB taxonomy): Bacteria > Pseudomonadota > Alphaproteobacteria. The sequence goes on along the minus strand of JAYGEA010000056.1, from coordinate 57,539 downwards.
ACACTGGGGAAAACTGATTTCAGGGAACTCGCCATGACCGAAACGCCGCCCCCAACACCCCCCGAAACTCCAATGTGGCAGCCGAACGAACTGCAAGCCGCGACCACCAACCTGGGCCGCTTCATGACCGAGGTGAGCCACCGCTGGGCCGTCGAGGTACCGGACTATGACGCCCTGCATCAATGGTCCGTCAACCGGCGGGAGGATTTCTGGACCACCGTTTGGGATTTCTGCGCCGTGCGGGCGGCCACACGGGGCAAGTTGATCCTGCGTCACGGCGATGCCATGCCGGGCGCCGAATGGTTCCCCGAGGCGCGCCTGAACTTCGCCGAAAACCTGTTGCGGGGCGAAGGATCGGCGGCGGCGATCATTTTCCAGGGCGAGGACCGGATCAAACGCAGCCTCAGCCACGACGACCTGCGAGGGGAGGTCTCCCGTCTGCAACGGGCCCTGCGCGAAAGGGGCGTGGGCGTGGGCGACCGGGTCGCGGGTTTTCTGCCTAACCTGCCCGAAACGGTCATCGCCATGCTGGCCACGGCCTCCCTGGGCGCGGTCTGGTCCTCCTGCTCGCCGGATTTCGGCGTCCAGGGCGTGCTGGACCGGTTTGGCCAGATCGAACCGAAAGTGTTGTTCGTGGCGGACGGCTATTTCTACGGCGGCAAGGAATTCGATTGCCTGGAAAAGGTTAAGGACATCACCGCCGAACTGCCCAGCCTGGAACAATTGGTCGTGGTGCCCTACATGCGCGCCGCGCCGCCCCTGGCCGGTCTGGACAAGGCCGTGACGTGGAGCGATTTCGTGGCCCCGCACGCCGCCGGCGAGATCGAATACGCCCGGCTGCCCTTCAACGCGCCGCTTTACATCATGTACTCCTCCGGCACCACGGGGGCACCGAAATGCATTGTTCACGGGGCGGGGGGCACCTTGTTGCAGCATTTGAAGGAGCATCAGCTGCAGGCCGATGTGCGGCCCGGCGATCGGGTCTTTTTCTTCACCACCTGCGGCTGGATGATGTGGAACTGGCTGGTCTCCGCCCTGGCCAGCCGGGCGGCCATTCTGTTGTTCGATGGCCTGCCGGCCCACCCGGACGGCAATATTCTGTTTGATTTCGCCCAGGAAGCCGGCGCCACGCATTTCGGCACGTCCGCCAAATGGCTGGATTCCATTGCAAAAGCGGGTATCGCACCGAAAGAAACCCATGATCTGTCGAAACTGCGGGTGCTGCTGTCCACCGGCTCGCCGCTCTCGCCCCAGGGTTTCGACTATGTCTACGACAAGATCAAGGAGGACATCCATCTGGCTTCCATCTGCGGCGGCACGGATATTGTCTCTTGTTTCATGGGCGGGGTGCCCATTCTGCCGGTCTGGCGGGGCGAGATCCAGGCGCCGGGCCTGGGCATGAAGGTTGAGGTGTTCGACGAATTCGGCCAGGCCACCACCACCGACCAGGGCGAACTGGTCTGCACGGCCGCCTTCCCCTCCATGCCCATTAGGTTCTGGAACGACGATGACGGCAGCCGCTATCACGCTGCCTATTTCGACGTCTACCCCAACGTTTGGCGCCACGGTGATTGGGTCAGCTTCACCGAACACGGCGGCATGGTGGTTTATGGCCGCTCCGATGCGACCCTTAACCCTGGCGGCGTGCGCATCGGCACGGCGGAAATCTACCGCCAGGTGGAACAGTTGGAGGAGGTCATGGAAGGCCTGGTGATCGGCCAGCAATGGGACGGCGACACCCGGATCATATTGTTCGTCATCCTGCGCGACGGCGCCACCCTGGACGATGATCTGATCAAACGCATCCGGGATAAAATCCGCACCGGCGCCTCGCCCCGTCACCTGCCGGCAGTGGTCTTGCAGGTAACCGACATCCCCCGCACCGTCAGCGGCAAGATCACCGAAATCGCTGTGACGGACGTGGTTCACGGACGCGCGGTGAAGAACCGCGAGGCCCTGGCCAATCCGGAGGCGCTGGAGCTGTACAGGGATTTACCGGAACTGGCGGATTAGGCGACGGAGAGGGGCGTGATTTCCCGTTCTATCTTCTTGCGTGAGGTCCGCTCCGCCACATCAAGATCATGGCTTGTTTGCAAATTGATCCAAAACTCAGCGGTAGTGCCAAAATAGCGGCCCAGACGCAATGCCGTATCCGTGGTTACGGATCTGCGGCCTAGGACAATGTCGTTGGCCCGCGAACGCGGCACATTGATGGCATTGGCGAGCTTGTAAACGCTGATATCCAAGGGCTTGAGGAACTCGTCGCGCAGAATTTCGCCGGGATGAACAGTCGGCAAACGGCGGCCCGTGGCAACGTCGGATACATCAACCGTACCGTTCTGGAGGTCTTCACGTTTGATTGTCATTTGATTGCTCCTCAATGGTAGTCGACAATTTCGACATCCCAAACATCACCGTCAAACCAAACAAAACAGATGCGCCATTGCTCATTAATCCGAATACTATGCTTCTCCAGCTGGAGATTGCACATTACGATATGAAACGCCCGTAAAACCTCTGTTGAGGGCCTGTTGAACGCGACGACGACGCCGGTTTATTGATATCTACCCCGCCTGTTGTAAAGGAAGTTAGCGTGACCACTCTGGTTGACCGTATTGGACGCCAAGCGCCCGACGAGGCGCCGCGGGCGTGCGAGCGGTGGGTATTGGGCCTTATCGGCATCGGGCATTACCTGAGCCATTTCTATGCCCTGGTCCTGCCGCCGCTGTTTCCGCTGCTGAAGGCTGAATTCGGTGTCAGCTATATGGAACTAGGCATGGCCATGATGGCCTATGGTTTGCTGGGCGGCATCGTCCAGGCACCGGTGGGCTTTCTGGTTGACAGCCTGGGCCCGCGCCGGGTTCTGCTGTGCGGCCTGGGATTGAATGCCGTGGCTATCTTGCTGATGGGATTTGCCGATCAGTATTGGATGTTGTTGCTGTTCGCGGTCATTGCTGGCCTTGGCAACAGCGTCTTTCACCCGGCCGACTATGCCATTCTGTCCAACATCATTCATGAAAGCCGCTTGGGCCAGGCCTATTCCAACCACACCTTTTCCGGCTTCCTGGGCGGGGCTTGTGCGCCCCTGGCCATATTGGCGCTGGCGGAATTGTTCGATTGGCGCACCGCCCTGATCGTGTCGGGAACAGCGGGCCTATTGGCGTTGTTGCTGGTGGCATCGCGATACAGCGTTCTGGGTGACCGGGATGCCCGGCCGCCGGCCTTGGCGCCGGGGGGGGTGGCGCCGCGCCATCCGGGTTGCGTCTGCTGTTGACCGCGCCGATCTTGTTGTTCCTGGGTTTCAATATTCTCTACGGCATGGCCAGCGACGGACTGTTGGCATTCACCATCACGGGGTTGAAAAACCTGCATGGCCTAAATTTGGATCTGGCCAGCGCCGCCCTGACCGGCCATTTGTTCGGCGTGGTCGGCGGCATCCTGCTGGCCGGTGTTATTGCCGATCGTTTCGGGCGACATTTGATCACGGCGGCGGGCGCCCTGGGTCTGGCGGCGGTGGCAACGATGTTAGCCGCGTTCGCGCCGACTTCGCCGCCTCTGTTAATTGCCATCATGGTTGTCAGCGGCCTCGGCCTCGGCGCCATTCTGCCGCCACGGGATTTGATGATCCGCGCCGTCATTCCGCCGGGGGAACCCGGCAAGGTATTTGGCTTTGTCTTCGTCGGCTATTCGATAGGGGTTTTGATCGCCTCCGTCCTGTTCGGCTGGCTGCTGGATTTAGAGCTGCCGGCCATGGTTTTATTCTCAGCGCCCTGTTCGCGCTTTTGGCCTTGGCGGCAATCGTCGCCGCGCGGCTGTTGGCGCAGCGATCCCAAGATCAAACAGCCTAAAATTAGATTCAAATTTCGGCGGATTATCGCCGGCCCGGGGTCCCGCTTTACCTATGCCGCCGCCACCAGCCTGTCGTTAATGGTCAAGCCGCCATCGGTGGCCGAAACATTGATAGTCTCGCCATCCGTGATGGCGCCCTCCAAAATCAGGCTCGCCAGGGGGTTCTGCAATTGCCGTTGGATCACCCGCTTCAGGGGGCGGGCGCCGTAGACCCGGTCATAACCGGCCTTGGCCAGCCAGTCGCGGGCCGGGGCGTCCAGGGACAGGGTCAATTGCCGGTCGGCCAAAAGCGCCGTGAGGTGGCGCAGCTGGATATCGACGATACTGCCCATGTGTTCCCGGGCCAGGCGGTGGAACAACAGGGTCTCGTCCAGGCGGTTGAGGAATTCAGGCCTGAAATGCGCCTGTACCATGGCCATGACGCTGTCGCGGGCGGCGTCCGAGTCTTCATCCTCGCCCAGGGCGGCAAGATGTTCGGCGCCCAGGTTGGAGGTCAGCACGATGATGGAATTGGTGAAATCCACCGTGCGGCCCTGGCCGTCGGTCATGCGGCCGTCGTCCAGCACCTGCAATAATACGTTGAAGACATCGCCGTGGGCCTTTTCCACCTCGTCGAACAATATGACCTGAAAGGGCCGGCGGCGCACGGCTTCCGTCAGGGCGCCGCCCTCGTCATAGCCCACGTATCCGGGCAGCGCGCCGATCAGGCGGGCCACGGCGTGCTTCTCCATATATTCCGACATATCGATGCGGGTCATGGCCCCCTCGTCATCAAACAGAAATTCCGCCAGGGCCTTGCATAATTCGGTCTTGCCGACGCCGGTGGGCCCCAGAAACAGAAACGATCCAATGGGCCGGGAAGGGTCCTGCAAGCCGGCCCGGGCCCGGCGCACGGCGTTGGAGACGGCGGCCAAGGCCTCCCCCTGGCCGATCACGCGCTCGCCCAGGCGCTGTTCCATGGCGAGGAGCTTGTCACGCTCGCCGGCCAGCATTTTCTCCACCGGAATGCCGGTCCACCGCGCCACCACGGCGGCGATGTCTTCCTCGCCCACCACTTCGCGCAGCATGTGTCCCGCGCCATTTGCGCCGATGGACTCGGCCTCGGCTATACGCTTGTTCAGGTCCGGAATGAAGCCATAGGTCAGCTCCGAAGCTCGGCCCAGATCGCCCTGGCGTTGGGCCGCCTCGGCCTCCATGCGGGCATGCTCAAGCTGTTCCTTGAGATCCTGGGCCTCGTTGAGTTTATCTTTTTCCCCCTGCCAGGCGGCGGTCAGCGCGGTCGAGCGGCTTTCCAGATCGGCCAGTTCGCTCTGCAGTTTTCCCAGACGCTCGGCCGAGGCATCGTCATCTTCTTTCTTCAGGGCCTCGCGCTCGATCTTCAACTGGATGATGCGCCGGTCCAGCTCGTCAATTTCCTCCGGCTTGGAATCCACTTCCATGCGGATACGGCTGGCCGCCTCGTCCATCAGATCAATTGCCTTGTCGGGCAGGAAACGATCCGCGATGTAGCGGTTGGACAGTGTCGCGGCGGCCACCAGGGCGCCGTCGGAGATGCGCACGCCGTGGTGCAATTCATACTTCTCGTTCAGGCCGCGCAGGATGGAAATGGTGTCTTCCACGCTCGGCTCCAGCACCATGACCGGTTGGAAGCGGCGCGCCAGGGCGGCATCCTTTTCAATATGCTTGCGGTATTCATCCAGGGTCGTGGCCCCGACGCAATGCAGCTCGCCCCGCGCCAGGGCCGGCTTCAACAGGTTGGAGGCATCCATGCTGCCCTCCGCCGCGCCGGTGCCCACAAGGGTGTGCAATTCGTCAATGAACAGGACGATTTCGCCCGCCGCCGCCTCAACCTCCGAAAGTACGGCCTTCAACCGCTCCTCGAACTCGCCGCGAAATTTGGCCCCCGCGATCAGGGCGCCCAGGTCGAGGACCAGCAGGCTTTTGTTCTGCAGACTTTCGGGCACATCGCCGTTGATAATGCGAATGGCCAGACCCTCGACAATGGCCGTTTTACCCACGCCGGGTTCGCCGATCAGTACGGGATTGTTCTTGGTCCGGCGCGAGAGCACCTGCACCGTACGGCGGATTTCCTCGTCCCGGCCAATCACCGGATCCAGCTTGCCCTCCCGCGCCGCCTCGGTCAGGTCGCGGGCGTATTTCTTCAGGGCGTCATAGGCGTTTTCCGCCGTGGCGCTGTCGGCCGTGCGGCCCTTGCGCAAATCGTTGATGGCGCTGTTCAGTTTCTGCGGCGTCAGGCCGGCTTTTCCCAGCGCGGCGGCCGCCGGGGTGGAGGTGGCCAGAGCCAGGGCGAGGATCAGACGTTCCGCCGTGACATAGCTGTCGCCGGCTTTATCGGCAATATCCTCGGCCTGTTCAAAAAGCCGCCCGGTTTCGGGCGCCATATAAAGCTGTCCCGCACCGCTGCCTTCCACTTTTGGCAGTTTCGCCAGTGCATCCTCGTTGAGCTGACGGGCCAGGGCGCCATCGCCCCCCGCCGCCGCGATCAGCGCGGTGGCCATGCCCTCGTCATCGTCGAGCAGGACCTTGAGCAGATGTTGCGGGGTGAATTGCTGATGCCCGGCCCGTTGCGCCAGGGTTTGGGCCGTCTGCACGAAACCACGGCTGCGTTCCGTGTACTTTTCAAAATCCATGCTGTCATCCTTCTAGTACCAAGGTACAAGCACGCCTCATACAACCCTAAAAGAGGGCCTGTAATCAACGCCTTGCAGTTAATCCCCGGTCCTTCTATGAAGCAACCACAGGAGCTTGTAACACTTTCTGAATATGGTGTTGCCCATGCGCAACACAAGACCCAAGAACCGCATTAAACGGGACCACCATGAGCCGTATCGCGCAGATATTCCGTTACCCGGTGAAAGGATTAAGCCCGGAAGCCATGACAGCGGCCCAATTGACGCCGGGCCGCTGCATTCCCTTGGACCGGGCTTTTGCCCTGGCCCATGGTTCGACCCAATTCGATACGGCGAAGCCAAAGTTTTTGCCCAAGACGAAATTTCTGATGCTGGCCCGCAACGAGCGTTTGGCCGCCCTTCGCAGCCGCTATCTGGACGACACCAAGGAACTGGTGATTGAGCGCGATGGCAAACAGGTGGCCCGCGGCCGCCTCGATCTGCCCGTGGGCCGGCAGATGATCGAGCAATTCTTCGCCGCCTTTATGGCGGACGAGGTGCGGGGCAGCCCGAAACTGCTCCGCGCCCGGGAGCATACCTTTTCCGATGTGCCGCGCCATTGTCTCTCGCTGGTCAACATTTCCTCATTGCGGGAGCTGGAGCGGGTCATGAAGGTACCCCTGGACCCCTTGCGGTTTCGCGCCAATCTGTATTTCGACACCGGCATGCCATGGCAGGAGTTCGATTGGTGCGGCAAGGAATTTCAGATTGGCGACGTAACGGTCAAGGGCCTGTCGCGGATTGAACGTTGTGCCGCGACCAACGTAAATCTGGAAACCGCCGCCCGGGATGCCAATATCCCCCTGCAATTGCAACGGGCTTTCGGCCACGGGGACATGGGCATCTACATCGACGTTGTTAAGGGCGGCACCATAAGGCCGGGCGATACCGTTACCGCGCCCTAGCGCAACCTGCGTTCTTTTGAACGCAGATAAGTTGCGTTAACGCATTGAATTAGATCAAATTATCAGCCGAAAATTGATGCCAATTTTGGGCTGTTTGATCTGACGGGTGGCACGCTGATGGGCGTCACCCCGACAGTGGGCACCCCGAAGGCTGCCAAATCCCAAGAACCGTGACGCCGAGGGCTGTCAGCTAGGTTCCACGTCTTCCACCACGGGCTCGGGTGCGGATGCTTCGTCGGCCTTGGCCGCAACGGCTTCAGCCGCGGGGCGGCGGCGGCGGCGTGGTTGCCGGCGGGGGGCGGGCGCGGCCGTTTCGCCGTCATTATCCGAGCCATTGGAGTCTTGCAAGGCGGTGCTGTGCTCGGTCGCTTGAGGCTCTGCCGTTGGACGGGCGCCACGGCCGCTTTCCGACATGGCCGCCAGTTCCGCCGGGTTCATCGGCATCGCGCGTTCCTGGTCCTTATCGACGCCAATGGCCCCGGTATCTGCGGCATCCACGACCGGCTCGTCTAGGTGCGTTGCCTCGGCTTGCGTTGCCGAACCAGATGCTTCGCCGGTTACCTCGACGACTTCGTCATCGGCGCCCGTCGAGGCGTCATCGTCGCGGGCATCATTGTCGCGGACGTCCCTATTCTGTTGATCATTTTGCTGACTGTGGCCCCGGTTATCGCGCTGATCGCCACGTTGATCATTTCGCTGATCACCACGCTGATCACCTTCACCGGCCGGCTGCGGCGGCTTCGTCGCTTGCAGGACGCGATAGTAATGTTCGGCGTGCTGAAAATAATTTTCCGCCGCCACCCGGTCGCCCGATGTTGTCGCGTCCCGCGCCAAGGCCTGGTATTTTTCATAGACCGTCGACGCGGTGCCCCGGATTTTCACTTCCGGTCCGTTGCTGTCATAGCTTCTATTGGGGGGGTTGTTAAATCCCCTGCGACCGCTGGGACGGCCACGTCCCCGTCTTTGAGGTCCGCTCTGTCTCATAGCACCGTCATTAGTTATTTCCACAATTGAACGCCAATTCAGGGTCCCCATGATCGACGCGCCGGCCAAATTCCACATGCAGCAAATTTACCGCACTCCAACCGCCGGAATTCCAGCGGCCGAAAATCTCGCCGATGCCTTCAATCGAACCAAGACATGCCGTCTGCCGATAGGTTGTCTGTTGTTTAGGCCTTAAATGTAACCCTTGAACTTAAAGGGTGGGCCTCAGATTTCCGGTCTGCAATGTGGGTATGTCTTTTTTTGGGAACCGCCCGTCCGGTCACGCCAGTTGATCTTTATGATCCGGTCTTGCTGGCGCGGCGGTCGTTCCTTGCCGTTCGCAAAGGAAACTAGCCCTTATGAGTTAAAAAACCAACACTTTTTTTACTGCCCCCTTGATACCCGCACACAGCGGTCCAGGCCCGCCAAATCCGCGTGAACCCCTTCGAAACGCAATCCCGCCGCGACCAGGACCTCCGCCAGCCCGGCGGCCTGATCATGGCCGCATTCCAGCACCGCCTGGCCGGATGCTTTCAACAATCGCTTCAGGCCGGGGGCCAGGGCCCGGTAGGCCGTCATGCCGTCGCCGCCGCCGTCCAGCGCCAGGGCCGGGTCGTGGCAGCGAACCTCCGGCGCCAAATGGGCGATATCGGCCGATGGGATATAGGGCGGGTTGGCGACGATCAGATCAAACCCCGGCGCCAATGACTCGCCCCAGTCCCCGGTGATGAAATGGGCCCGCCCGGACAAGGCCAGGTCCTCGGCATTGCGTCTGGCGATCCGGGCGGCGGGGGGCGAGATATCCACGCCGATACCCCAAGCCCCTGGCCGTTCCACCAATAAGGCGAGAAGCAGGCAGCCCGAACCGGTACCAAAATCGGCGATGCGGTAAGCGCCATCCACGTCGGCAAGCAGCTCGAGGCCGGCCGCAACGGCAGTTTCACTATCGGGGCGCGGGTCCAGGACGTCCTCATCGATCGCCAGATCAAGGCTCCAGAATTCTCGCCGGCCCCGCAGGCGCGAGACCGGCTTGCCCGCCGCCCGGGCGGTGATCAGCCCGGCAAACGCCTGCGCCTCCGAAAGGTCGAGCGTCCTTTCCCCATCCCGGATCAGGGTCAGCCGGTCGCCGCCGACCGCATGGGCCAGCAACAAGGCGGCATCCAATAGGGGGTCTTCAATGTTGGCGGCGGCCAGATCCCGGCCGGCGGCCGCCAAGGCCTGGCGCAGGGTCAAACTTGGCGCGGCGACACAGCCCTGAGCACTATTGCCATTAGCCATGGGATTCCAAATCGGCCAGTAAACTGGCCTGGTGATCGGCGATCAGGGCGTCCACCACCTCGTCCACCGCCTCGCCGCTCATCATTTTGTCCAGCTTGTACAAAGTCAGGTTGATGCGGTGGTCGGTGACCCGGCCTTGGGGGAAGTTATAGGTGCGGATGCGTTCCGAACGGTCGCCGCTGCCGACCTGTTCCTTGCGGTCGGCGGCGCGCTCCCCATCGATCTTTTGCCGCTCCACATCGTACATGCGCGCGCGCAACACCTTCATGGCCTTGGCGCGGTTCTTGTGCTGGGATTTGTTGTCCTGGCATTGCACCACGATGCCCGTGGGCAGATGGGTGATGCGAATGGCCGAGTCGGTCTTGTTGACGTGCTGACCGCCGGCCCCCTGGGCCCGGTAGGTATCTACGCGCAGGTCGGATGGATTGATCTCCACGTCGATCTCCTCCGCCTCGGGCAGCACGGCGACGGTGGCGGCGGAGGTATGAATGCGGCCCTGGGATTCCGTTTCCGGCACCCGTTGGACCCGATGCACCCCGGATTCGAACTTCAGTTTCGCGAACACGCCCCGCCCGCTGATGGATGCCACCGCGTCACGAATACCGCCCAGATCGGAACCGCTCAAATCCATCAGCTCGAACTTCCAGCCGCTGATCTCGGCATAGCGTTGATACATGCGCAACAAATCGGCCGCGAACAGGGCCGCTTCATCACCGCCCGTACCGGCCCGAATTTCCAATATGGCATTCTTTGTGTCGGCCGCATCGCGGGGCAGCATGGCCAGCTGCAGGTCCCCTTCCAATGCCGGCAGGCGTTCCCGCGCCGCCGCCATTTCCTCGGTCGCCAAGGCCCGCATCTCGTCATCGCTGTCCGGGTCGGCCACCATGCCGCCCAGATCGGCGATTTCCATGCGTAGTTCCCGCACCGCCCGGGCCGTCTTGGCCACGGGCGCCAATTCGGCATAGTCCTTGGACAGGCGGACGAAAACTTCGCTGTCGCCGCCCGCCGCCATGGTGGCTTCAAGCTCTGCCAGGCGTTTGAGGATGCCGTCTATTTGTTCTTCGCCAATCATGACGGCAACAATCGCAGATGGGCGGCGACATCGTCCAGGGCCACGTCTTGTTGTCCCCCGGCATCCAGATCGCGCAGGGTGATGATGCCCTTGGCAATTTCATCATCGCCCAGGATCAGGGCCGCGCGGGCATTCACCTTGTTGGCCCGTTTCAACCGCCGGCTCAAATTGCCGCGAAAGGCCATGTCCACGACAAAGCCATCCCGGCGCAGGCCGTGGCACATTTTCAGGGCAATTTTCTCCGCCGCCTCGCCCATGGGTACAAAGGCAATGGGGCGGTCGGGTTCGGGGGCATGGGCGGCCAGCATGGCAAGGCGTTCAACGCCTCCCGCCCAGCCGATGCCCGGCGTGGGCGGGCCGCCCAGCATCTTGATCAGGCCGTCATAGCGGCCGCCGGCGATCACCGCGCCCTGGGCACCAAGGGCATCGGTGACGAATTCAAATGCGGTGTGGGTATAGTAATCCAGGCCGCGGACCAAACGCGGGTTCAAATTGTATGCGATTTCCAGCACATCCAACCCGGCGCGGACGGCGGCGAAAAAGTCCTGGCTCTCCGGGTTCAGGAATTCCGCCATCAAGGGCGCATCGACGACAATTTTCTGGTCCCCTTCGTCCTTGGAATCGAGAATGCGCAAGGGGTTACGGCCCAGCCGGTCGATGGAGTCCTCGGACAATTGCGCCCTATGATCGGAGAAATACGTCACCAAGGCGTCGCGGTAACCTTTCCGGCTGTCCGGATCGCCCAAGGTGTTCAGTTCCAGCACGCAGCTGTCCAGAACGCCCAGATCATGCAGAATTTCGGCGCCCAGGGTGATGATCTCAATATCCGCGCCGGGGCCTTCGACGCCCAGGATCTCGGCATCGATCTGATGGAACTGGCGCTGGCGGCCCTTTTGCGGCCTTTCATAGCGAAAGGCCGGGCCGTGGGCGAAAAACTTCAGGGGCAGATCCTGCTGCATGCCGTTGGAGATAAAGGCGCGGCAGATGCCGGCGGTAAATTCCGGCCGCAGGGTGATGTCCTCGCCACCGCGATCGGTGAAGGAGTACATCTCCTTGCGCACCACGTCCGAGCCTTCCCCCATGGTGCGGGCAAAGATCGGCGTGAATTCGAAAATGGGCACATCAATATCGCCAAAGCCAAAGCGGCGGGCGCAATCCCGCGCCGTCGCCACCACATGGCCGTGGCGGGCCGCCGTCTCGCCGACAATGTCATGGGTGCCGCGTACCGGTTGAACCTTGGCCATCGGTCTTCACTCCGCCTGCATTTCGGCAACCTTGGCCTCGACCAGTTTAACCACATGATCGACGAAGCCGTCGTCGCCGATTTTATGATCGGCAACGCCGCTCAAATATACCAGATGGGTGCCCTTGCCGCCGCCCGTTACCCCGATATCGGTCTCCCGCGCCTCGCCGGGGCCATTGACCACGCAGCCCATGATCGACAGGGTCAAGGGCGTGGTGATATGCGCCAAGCGTTTCTCGAGGGCCTCCACCGTCTTGATCACCGGAAAGGCCTGCCGGGCGCAGGACGGGCACGAAATAATGGACACGCCGCGATGGCGCAGACCAAGGGACTTTAAAATTTCAAATCCGGCATGCACTTCTTCCACCGGATCGGCGGAGAGCGATACCCGAATGGTATCGCCGATCCCGGCCCACAGCAGACTGCCCAGCCCGATGGAGGATTTTACCGTGCCCCCGCGTAGGGCGCCGGCCTCGGTAATGCCAAGATGCAGGGGATAATCGCAGGCCTCGGCCAGGGCGTGATAGGCGGCAACGCACAAAAAGACGTCCGATGCCTTCACGGAGATCTTGAAATCACCGAAGTTGTTGTCTTCCAACAAGCGGGCATGGTTCAAGGCGCTTTCCACCATGGCCTCGGGGCAGGGTTCGCCGTAGCGTTCCAATAATTCCTTTTCCAGGCTGCCGGCATTGACGCCGATGCGCATGGAACAGCCGTTGGCGCGGGCCGCGGCCACCACTTCGCGCACGCGGCTTTCGGCGCCGATGTTGCCTGGGTTGATGCGCAGGCAGGCGGCACCGTTTTCGGCCGCTTCCAGGGCGCGCTTATAGTGAAAATGAATGTCGGCCACGATTGGCACGCTGGTCTGATCAACGATATCGCGCAGAGCGGCGGTGGACGCCTGGTCCGGGCAGGAGACCCGGACGATATCAGCCCCGGCCTCTTCCAGCGCCTTCACCTGGGCCACGGTGGCGGCCGCGTCATGGGTGGGCGTGGTGGTCATGGACTGCACGGTGATGGGGGCCTCACCGCCCACGGCAACGCCGCCCACCATGACCTGGCGGCAGGAACGGCGGTAAATATCTCGATAGGGACGTAGGCTCATGACAACATCTCGGAAATTATCTCGGACAATTGACACATCGCCCGAAGGACCGGGCGTTGGCGCAGGATGCAATAGCAATAATTTGCCGCCGATAACAGGCCGGATCAAGAAAAGATTCACAAACGTCTATGGCTCAAGTCAATTGATCGCGGCTATTGGTTATTGCCCGGCGCGTGCAATTCTCCGCGCAGATGGTCCGCGTTCAATTTGATATTGCGGCGCACCTGGCCCATTGGCCCCAGGGTGCCCAGGGCCTCGCCATCGACTATAATTTCGATCGCGCCGGCGTTGCCGGTCATCAGCACCAGATCGGTCCGGTTTGGGGCGTGATAGCTGTCGCCGGGGCGCAGCATGCGGGTCAGCAACAGCTCGTTGTTGGCGCCCTGGACCTGAACCCAGGATTCCGCCCGGGCGCGCAGCACAACCCGTACATCACGATTGGCGGCGCCATAGGCTTGCGGGCGATAGCCCAGGCTTTCGGCCGCCGTGGCCAGGGAGGCGCGGCCTTCATCGCCGCTGGCGGCGGTATCCCCACCACCCTCCGCCACGGGCCGGGTCGGCGCGGCGGGTGCCGCGGGCGGCGGTGGCGGGGCAATGGCGGCCTGAATTGCCGGCATGGTCGGGGCGGTGTCCACATCGCTGCCCTCGCGCCCGTGCTGTATGGGCGGCGGCATGGGGGAGGTATCGGGCAGGGCCGATGGCCGGGTCGACGCGGGTTGAACAACTGTCGGGGGCGCGGCGGCGACCTTGACCTCGACCGCGGCCGGCCCGGGCATCTTTTCCGCCGCCGCTATCGTCACCGCTGTCGTCACTGGGACTTCGTTTGAAAGGCTCGGGTCTTGATGGGCGGGATTGGCGGTCAAGGCCTCGACAACTCTTGTTTCCGGGGGCGTTTTCCGTGAAATTTCCCGAGAATATTTCGGGGTTACGGTGATCGTTGGCTCATTGGTGTTGGCCAGGCCGCTGACGTCGGCGGCGGCGGCGCGTTCGCCCGCGCCCGGCCCAGCCTTTTCAGTGGCACCTTGCCGCGCCGTCTCCGTCAGCGGCGGTGCAGCTGTCGCGGTCTTGGTAACCACGGCGGCCTCTTTCACGGCCTCCCCCGACCCGGTTTCAGGCGTTTCCACCGTTTTGACCTGGGGGGCAGTTGCATTGACGGTTGGACCGACGGTTGGGGCAACCTCGGTCGCCGCCGGCTTGAAAGCCGGGGGCGTTGGCGATTTTGCGGCGGTCTGATAGGGCGCCAGACGTTGCGGCGGCTCGGAAACGATTTCAATGGGCAGCAGACCCCGCCGCTCCAGGAAAATCCAACCGCCATAGACGGCACCGGCGATAATCAGTGAAATCAAGGCCAGGGTCAGACCGGGCCGGCGGGCTTCCTCCACCGGTTCGGGGAAGTTCAGGCGGCGGGAGCCCGGTACAAGGGTTTCCTCGCGTTTGTATTGGCGAATGATTTCCTCGCCATCCAGGCCAAGGAACTCAGCATAGGTGCGCAGAAAGCCAATGGCATAAGTCGGCCCCGGCAGGTCATCGGTCCGGCCTTCTTCCAAGGCCGATAAATGCGACTTCTGTATGCGCAATGTGGTGGAAACATCGGCAATGGACAATTGCCGGCGCTGGCGTTCGGCCCGCAGTTCGGTGCCGATACCCGCGTAAATATCCCCGTCATCCGGTTCATCGATCTGTTGCAAGTGCAGACCTCTCGCCGCCCGTGGCCGCAGCCCCCGTAGATTTTTTCGGGGGGCGTCCCCTGCCGCTTCCTCTTCAGGCCATTCGTCCACCGTTTTCTGATCGGTCACGGCAACTTATTCCAGACTAGCCCTCGCCGGCCGGCGATCAATGCCCTGAACGCTAAAATTATCACGCGATAATACAAATCGTCCCGCTACCAATCACCGGTACGGCAGTCAATTGTGGATAACTTAGGAAATGCTTGTAGCAGATCAAGAATAATTCAGCAAATGCAATAGTTTATATGGCAACGTTGTGATCTTCGGCATATTGCTTCAAGGCGTTGCGCAAACTATGTTCAGGAGAATCATAAAAGTCCTCCATAAACGTCTGTAAAGATGGCAGGTCCAGGCTGCGCACCATCATCTTCACCGCCCCGATAGAGGCCGCGCCCATGGAAATACTGCGTAGGCCAAGGCCAAGCAGGGCCATGGCATCGACGGGCCGTCCCGCCGCCTCGCCGCACAGGCTGACGGGTACATTGGCCGCATCACAACGCCGCACAATATCGCGCACCAAGGACAGGGCAGAGGGGCTTAGTTCATCATAGCGGTTCGCCAAACGGGGATTGCCGCGATCGGCCGCAAACAGAAATTGCATCAAATCATTGCTGCCGATGGATACGAAATCAACCAGGGGCAACAGGGCGGGCAGTTGCCAGGCCAGGCTGGGCACTTCCAGCATGGTGCCCACACGCAAGGTGGAAGGGGTTTTTTCGCCCATGCGCGTCTGACGTTCTACTTCGCGATCCAGCAATTTTCGCGCCGCCTTGAATTCAGACACTTCGGCGATCATGGGAAACATGACCGAAAGCGGCCGGCTGGCCGCCGCCTTCAACAGCGCGCGGATTTGCATGCGCAACAGAACGGGCCGGTCCAGGGAAAGCCGGATCGCCCGCCAACCCATGGCCGGGTTGCGCTCGTCGTCATGGCGGGCCAGATAGGGCAGCATCTTGTCGCCACCCACATCCAGAGTGCGGAAAACCACTGGCCGGTCGCCGGCCTGGTCCAGCACCCGGCCATAAAAATCCGTCTGCATGGACACCGTGGGCAAGGTCGCCCGGACCATGAAATGCAGCTCGGTGCGGTACAGCCCGATGCCGTCGGCGCCGGTGCCTTCCAAATGGGGCAGGTCGGCCAGCAAGCCGGCATTGAGGTTAAGCTGAATGCGGGTGCCATCCTTGCTGACCGCGGGCTGGTCGCGCAGGGCGGCATATTGCGCGGCCTTGGCCTGGTGCATCTCCAGATTGGCGGAAAAGGCTGCCAGGGCGTCCGCCGCCGGGCGCACGAACAGCTGGGCGTTGTCCCCATCGACCACCAAATCATCGCCGCTTTCCACATTGTCCAAAAGACCATCAAGGCGTCCGACCACCGGTATCTGCAAGGCGCGGGCGACGATGGCCACATGCGAAGTGGGGGAGCCTTCTTCCAGCACCAGCGCCTTGACGCGGTCCACGTCATAGTCCAGCAACTCGGCCGGACCCATATTCCAGGCGACCACCACCGCCTGCTCCGGCACGTCGTGTTCGGGCATTTGTCCGCCATGGGTCAGATGACGCATCAGGCGGTTGGATAGATCCTCCAGATCATGCAGCCGTTCGCGCAGATAGGCATCGGAGATTTCCGACATGCGGGCCCTGTTCTCCACCTGCACCCGCTCCACCGCCGCCTCGGCCGTGAAGCCGCCTTGAACGGCATCATGCAGGCGGGCCATCCAGCCCTTGTCATGGGCGAACATGCGGTAGGCTTCGAGAATATCGCGGGATTCACCGCCCGGCTCCGCTATGGCGGCTTGCAACATGCTATCAACTTGGACCCGCAGATCGTTCAAGGCGGTGGTCAGGCGTCTCGCTTCAACGTCCACATCATCAGCGACATGGCGTTCCACCACGATCCGCGGCGCGTGCAGCACGGCGACGCCGCGGGCCAGGCCCTCGTTCAGGGACAGCCCGGCCATGCGCCGCGGCAATCCGTCGGTGCCAAAGGTGCCGACGCCCGGCATTTCTTCCTGCAAGGCACCGCCGACCATTTCCGCCAAAACCATGGCGATGGTCTGCATGGCCTCGATTTCATCGGCGGAATAATCTCGGTTGATACGGTTCTGCAGTACAAGGACGCCCACCACCCGTCCGCCGCGCAGCACGGGCACCCCCATCAGGGAATGGTAATCCTCCTCGCCGGTTTCCGGGCGGGCGGCAAAGCTTGGGTGGGAGCGTGCCTCGGACAACGCCATGGGTCTGGCCAGTTGCGCGATCTGCCCGACCAGGCCCTCGCCAACGCGCAGGGTGGTCTTATGCACGGCGGAAGGTTTCAGGCCCTCGGTCGCGAACAGCTCCAACAGCCCATCGCGCAGCAGATAGATGGAACAAACCTCGGCCACCATATTGGCGGCGATTGTCATGACCAGTTGGTCCATGCGGGCCTGGGCCGAACCTTCGCCCGCCATGACCTCGCGCAGGCGGCGCAGCAGGATACGGGGACCCGATGGTGCCGCAGCCGCGCTCATGATGGCGCGCTCATGAGAGCGACCTACCCGTGCCATCGGCGTGAAATATGTACACCGGGTTCTTCAAGCGGCATCCAATCCATAGGCGGAATGCAGGCTGCGCACGGCCAGTTCGGTATATTCGGCGCCGATCAGCACGGAAATCTTGATCTCGGACGTGGATATGGCGTGAATGTTGATTTGCTTCTCGGACAGGGCGGCGAACATGCGTTGGGCCACGCCGGCATGGGACCGCATGCCGACGCCGATCACCGAAACCTTGACGATTTCACCGTCGGTAATGATTTTCTTGAAGCCAATGGCATCACGGTGCTCCGCCAAAATGGCTTCGACACGGGGCAGCTCGGCCCGCCCGACAGTGAATGTCATGTCCGTGGAGGTGCCGTCGGGCGAGGCGCTCTGGACGATCATATCTACGTTCACATTGGCATCCGCCAGGGGCCCAAAGATGGCTGCCGCCACGCCGGGCCGGTCGGAGACATTTAAAAGGGTCACCTTGGCCTCGTCGGATGCATAGGTAATACCGCTGACCACCGCTTGTTCCACGATCTCGTCCTCATCAACAACTAAAGTACCGGGGGCATCATGAAAGCTGGAAAGCACCTGCACCCGTACCCGATGGTTCATGGCCAATTCGACTGACCGGGTTTGCAGCACCTTGGCGCCCTGGGACGCCATTTCCAACATTTCCTCGTAGGTAATTCTATCAAGCTTCCGCGCCGCCGTCACGATGCGCGGATCGGCGGTAAATACACCATCCACGTCCGTGTGAATGTCGCAGCGGTCCGCGCCCAACGCCGCCGCCAGGGCCACCGCCGTGATGTCCGAGCCGCCCCGCCCCAGCGTGGTCACCCGGCTGTTGGGCGAGAGCCCTTGAAAACCCGCCACCACCGCGACCTCGCCTTCGCCCATGCGCCGGGCAATCTCGGCCCCGTCGATATTTTCAATGCGGGCGCTGCCATGCACCCCATCGGTGCGGATGGGAAGTTGCCAGCCCATCCAGGAGCGGGCCTGGATACCGCGTTCCTGCAAGGCCATGGCCAACAGCCCGATGGTGATCTGCTCGCCGGTGGAGACCACGGAATCGTATTCCCGGGCATCATGCAGGGCGCACATCTCGCGGGTCAGGTCGATCAGCATATTGGTTGTGCCGGCCATGGCGGACAACACCACCGCGACTTCATTGCCCCCATTAACCGTAGCGGCAACACGGTCGGCGACATAGCGCAAACGCTCCACATCGGCCACGGACGTGCCGCCGAATTTCATGACTATTCGTGCCATTTCCTCACCCGGCGTCCAAAACCGCCTTTTCAACCCGCTCCCGGGGCCAAAGCCGCCGATAGGGCGGCTATACATACTCAAAGGATGGAAGGCTTACAAGTGATCCCGCATCTGATCTTGCGTCTGATCTTGCGTCTGGGGGGCAGCCACGCGCCCGGCATCCGACAGCATGGCGCGTCCGGTTGGGGTCACCCGCACCATGGCGCCGGCCGCGCCGCCGCTTTCCCGTACCACGAGCTTTTGCGCCACCGCCTCCTCCCATATGGGCAGCCGGGGGCATGACGTGCGCCAGGCCTCCATAACATCATGATATGGCCTCGGTTTTCGGGCGATCCACTCCACCAGATCTAGGATCAAGGCTTCATTCTCAGGCGCCATGTTCATGTCCTCGCATTATGCCAACCTACCATATGGGGAATATATGCTATGATCTCAATCTCATGGCGGAAAGAAATGACATGGCGCGGGCGGCCTCCATAGACCTCGACGAAATTGACCGATTTGCCCGCATGGCGGATGATTGGTGGGACGCGGACGGCCCCATGGCCCCCCTGCACCGCCTGAACCCGACCCGTCTGCGCTACAGCCGGCAGCGGCTCTGCGCTCATTTTGATCTCGATGATACCGGATTTCGGCCCCTGGACGGCCTGACCCTGTTGGACGTGGGTTGCGGGGCCGGGCTGCTTTCGGAACCATTTGCCCGCCTGGGCGCCGCCGTCACCGCCATTGACGCGGGCGCGGAAACCATCACCGCCGCCAAGGCCCATGCCATGGGCCAGGGGCTGGAGGTGGATTACCGGGCAGTCGCGGCGGAGGACCTGGCCGCCACCGGCGCGCAATTCGACGTGGTGGTCAGCATGGAGGTCATCGAACATGTGGCCGATGTGCCGGGTTTCATCGCCGCCCTGGTCGGCCTGACCCGGCCAGGGGGCGCGCTGCTGTTGGCGACCATGAACCGCACGCCGAAAGCCTATCTGCAGGCCATTCTGGCGGCCGAACATGTGCTGCGCTGGGTGCCGGTGGGCACCCACGATTGGCAGCGCTTTCAAAAACCCGCCGAACTGGGCCGCCACCTGCGCCACGCCGGGGCTGATCTGCGCGATATCACGGGCATGAAATATCTGCCCCGCCAAGGCGAATGGCGCCTCAGCCGCGATTCCGGCGTCAATTACCTGGCGTATGCCGTTAAATCGAGTGAATTGCGCAGCTAAAGAATAACACTGAAATTGTCGATCAGCCCCATGCCTTGGCTGGG
Source organism: Alphaproteobacteria bacterium (assembly GCA_046582635.1). Taxonomy (GTDB): domain Bacteria; phylum Pseudomonadota; class Alphaproteobacteria. Next base: position 37,641 of record JAYGEA010000056.1, on the reverse strand, counting down.
AAGACTGTTAATCAGCCTTGTAATAGTCCGGAAAGTAATCGCGGATGTAGGGGCTGTTCAAGGCATAGGCGTGGCAGGAATTATGCAGACCGGGGCTCAGATACCGTCCGCCGCCGGGTCGGTCGGCCACACTGCCCATGGCCTCGAACAGGGATTGCATGGCCGTGGTGGCCATTTGCGCCAGCATTTCGTTCAAATGGGTGCAGCCCATGACACCGCCGAGGCGCTCGCGCACGGCGCGGTTCCATCCCGGTCCCATCTTCAGGCCAACCAGTCGGTCATAGTTCGGCGTCACCAGTTCGCACGGCGTATGGGCGCCCGCGTCCATCACCGCCTCCGCCGCCCGCACCACCAGCTCCGTATCGATGGTCAGGCGCAGCCACATATCATGCATGGGTTGGGCGGCGGTGCGCTTGCTGTCCAGCATGTCGTAGTCTTCGGTTTTATAGTCAATGATATGGCCCTCAATATCCCACAGGCCGTCCTGACGCTCATAGGCTTTGAGTTCGAGACGACGAATATGTTGGAGGGCGCGGGGCGCCGGATCGCTAAGGGGCATGATTGCAGGCAGTTAGGCTGTCTGGGCAACGATGGAATTTGGCACGGCCGTCAAAGACTCGTCCCAGACGTCGATCAGGCCATCGGAGGGTTTTGCCTGATCATAGCAATATTCCCAATTTGCCGGGTCGGCGAACAATTTGCGCAACAGCGCGTTGTTGCTGGCGTGGCCGGTGCGCTGGCCGGCAAAATGGGCCAGCAAGGGAGCGCCGGCCAGATAGAAATCGCCGACGCAGTCCAGCACCTTGTGGCGAACAAATTCGTCGCCATAGCGCAAACCGCCGTCGTTCATGATCTCGTCATCGCGGCCAACCACCACGACATTATCCAGGGATCCGCCCTGGCCCAGGCCAAGGTCCTTCAGACGGCTGACATCATGTTCAAAGCCAAAGGTGCGGGCGCGGCAGATGTCCCGCTTGAAGCCGCCGTTATGCAGATCAAAAAAGCCCGATTGCCGCGCTATCGCCGGACTGTCGAATTCGATCTCCAGGGACACGGTAAAGCCATCCGACGGCAGCAAGGCCGCCCGGCGGTGACCGTCATCAATCTCCACCCGGCGCAGCACCCGGATGGCCCGGCGTCGGGCCTGCTGCGGGGCCAGGCCGGCGCATTCGATCAGAAATACAAACGGCGCGGAAGAGCCATCCATCACCGGAACTTCCGGCCCGTCCAGTTCGACCCGGACGTTGTCGACGCCGCAGCCGGCCAGTGCGGCCATCAAATGTTCCACCGTGGCGACCTTTATCCCGGCGTCATTTTGTATCGTCGTCGACATGACCGTGTCGCTGACAGCGTCCCAGCGGGCGGGAATATCCCCATCAACCACTGCCGCATCATCCGTATTGGCGGTGGAAATGGCGGCGTTGATATCCGTGCGGTGGAAGACAATGCCACTGCCAATGGCGGCCGGTCGCAGACACATGGTCACTTTGGCGCCACTATGCAGGCCGACACCGGAACAATTAATGGCATTCTTCAGCGTATGTTGCTGCATCGCGTTCACGTCTTCAATCCGCCTCAAACTTTAATGTCTTGCCGGTTTCTCTCTGGCGCCTATTTCATGGCGGGCAAATGCTGCATGCAATCAGATTTCAAAACACAGAATGCAAAACGGAATCGCCCTTCGAAATTAGCACCTTGTATTATTTTATTAGCAACCGATCCCAAGATGCTCAAATCAAAGGTTATTACATTTCATTACGGCGCCAGTCCGATGAAGGTTTTTTCACGCCCGGACTGACACCGCAACAAACCGCGACCTTTCGTGTATTCGTCCCTTAGTTGGCCTGACGCCGCAGGAATGACGGAATTTCAAGCAAATCCTCTTCCGTTTGCGGCGGCGCGAGGGGACGTGCGGGGTCTTGCGCGGGCAGTTCGGGGGCCGCCATTTCGGGGGCGATGGCGGGCACCTCCGGTGCAGCCGGCACGACATCTGGCTGGGCGGCGGGTCGTGCGGGGGGCGGCATCGCCTGACGCATCCGCTCGGGGCTGGGCGATTCGAGCCTTGGCTGAACCGGCGCGGCCTCCGTCGGCGCCGCCTGTTTCCTCCGGAACAGCGAAAAACCGCTCCGTTTGCGCTTGACCGGCCGATCCGTGGGATTGCCGGCTTCGGCCTCCGCCAAGGCATCGGGCTGCTGCAAGGGGGCGCGGTCCCGCTCCGGCAGGTTGGGCGGTGGGGCCATGAAAGGCCCGTCGTCCAGGCTGATATCGGCCGTCCGTTTGGGTTGATGGCTCAGGGGGTCGGGTTCCGCCTGGGGTGGTTTCGGAGCCGGAACACGCTGCTCGAACGACAGGGGCAATGCGGGCGGCTCTTCAACCTCCGGCGCCGCCGGCGTTTCCGCCATGGCGGCGGGTGCCACCGCGGGCGCCATCGCGCCTTCGGCAACAATGTCGGGAATAGGCGCCATCGGCGGCTCTTCGGTCATGGGTGCCGGTTCGTTGGCAATGGGCTGATCGGCGGGCCGGACGGCCACGGCGGCCAGGCGCGGCGTTGTAATCAGGGGCCGCTGGGCGCCTTCCTCCAACTCGATCCCCGTGGCCACCACGGATACCCGCATGCGCCCGTTCAGGGAATCCTCAAGGGCCGAGCCGACAATGATATTGGCATTCGGATCGACTTCCTGGCGCACCCGGTTGGCTGCTTCGTCCACTTCGTAGAGGGTCAGGTCCATGCCGCCGGTGATGTTGATCAGAACGCCCCGGGCGCCCTGCATGGAGACATCGTCCAGCAACGGGTTGGAAATCGCGGCTTCCGCCGCCTCGATCGCGCGTTTCTCGCCCTCCGCCTCGCCGGTGCCCATCATGGCCTTGCCCATTTCCGCCATCACCGTTTTCACGTCGGCGAAATCCAGATTGATCAGGCCCGGCAGCACCATCAGATCGGTGATGCCCCGGACGCCGGAATGCAATACGTCGTCGGCCATAGCAAAGGCATCGGCGAAGGTGGTTTTTTCATTCGCAATCCGGAACAAATTCTGGTTCGGGATGACGATCAGGGTATCGACGAAGGATTGCAGCTCTTCGATGCCGCGCTCCGCCGACAGCAATCGCTGACCGCCCTCGAACTGGAACGGTTTGGTCACCACGCCGACGGTCAGGATGCCCTGGTTGCGCAGGGCCTCGGCAATGACCGGCGCGCCGCCGGTGCCCGTGCCGCCGCCCATGCCGGCGGTGATAAAGGCCATGTGGGTGCCGGCCATGTGATCGAGGATCTGATCGATGGCCTCTTCCGCCGCCGCGCGGCCGACATCGGGCCGGGCGCCGCAGCCCAGGCCCTGGGTGATGCCGGCGCCCAGTTGGATGCGCCGGTCCGCCGTGCTTTGCGCCAAGGCCTGGGCATCGGTGTTGGCGACGATGAACTCCACCCCGTCGAGGCCGGAGGAGATCATATTGTTGACGGCGTTGCCGCCCGCCCCTCCGACGCCGATGACCACGATACGGGGTTTCAGCTCTGTCATTTGCGGGGCATTGAGATTGATGGTCATGATTAGGTCTCCTCTACCTATTGATGCCGGTGGCCGGCGCCGGTGGCCAATGAACACTGCATGGTTGGACTGGAATTAATGGTCGGGCTGCACCCAACGCCGTCATTCCCGGACGTAGCGAAGCGAAGATCCGGGAATCCAGAGCCGCGAACATTTGCGTTCGTCGCTCTGGATTGCCGGGTCGAGCCCGGCAATGACGGTAATAGTGTGATGTGACGTTTTAGGGTGGATCGAAATGTTGTTGTCGGCATGACTAGAAGTTCTCCTTGAACCAGCGGCCCAGGCGGTGAATGCGGCCGTCGCCCCAGTTGCCATGGCCGCCGTCGGCCATGGCCGCCAAATGTTCCTCTCCGGGCGCCCGGTCGGCATAAGCCAACAGCCCGGCGGCGGCGGCAAAGGCCGGCCCTTCCGTGGCCTCGGCCAGGCCGTGCAGGCCCAGGGGGCGGCCCACCCTGACCTGTTTGTCCAGGACGCGCGCGGCATGTTCCCGTACGCCGGTCAACAGGGAACCGCCCCCCGTCAGCACGGCGCGGCGGCCGGCGGTCCGCGCCAGGCCCGAGGCTTGCAGGCGGTCACGGACCAATTCCAGGGTTTCTTCGATCCGCGGCTGGATGATGCCGATCAGCATGGAGCGGGGGATCTGCTGCACGGCGTCCGCGCCGCTTTCGCCCACCCGGGGCACGCTGACCATGGCGTGTTCGTCGTCGGGACCGGCGACGGCGCTGCCGTGCAGGGTTTTCAGGCGTTCGGCATGGGCGGCGGAGGTCGACAGGCCGCGGGCAATATCGTTGGTCACGTGATTGCCGCCCACGGGCACCTGATCGGTATGGATCATATGGCCGTCATAGAACACCGCCACATCCGTGCTGCCGCCGCCCATATCAATCAAGGTGACGCCCAGGTCGATCTCGTCCTCCACCAGGGTCGACAGGCCGGAGGCGTAGGGGGCGACCACCAGGGCGGATATTTCCAGATGGCAGCGTTCCGCCAGCAGCTTCACATTGCGCAACGGACCCACCTCGGCCGACACCACATGCAGGCGCAGGCCCAACCGGGCCCCGAACATGCCGCGCGGTTCGCGAAATCCCGGCGTGCCATCGATGGTATAGCCGGCGGGAATGGCGTTGAGGATCTCCCGCCCCTCGGTGCTGCGCCGGGCCAGCAGATGGGCCTGGGCCAGGGCGCGCTTCAGGTCACGTTCGCCGATCTCGTGTCCGGCGATATCCGATTCCACGTCAATCAGGCGCGAGACCGGCCGCCCGCCCGAGAAACTCAACAGTACCGTTTCGACCCGTTCCTTGGCCATGCGTTCGGCCTGATCCACGGCGCCGCGCACGGCTTCCTCCGCCGCGTCCATATCCACAACGGTGCCGGCGCGCATGCCCTTGGCGATCTGGTGACCGATGCCGATCACCCGCATGCCGCTGACGCGCCCGCCCGCATGTCCGTTGCCGGCGTCGGGGCGGGCGATAAAACAACAAACCTTGGTACTGCCAATATCCAAGGCGGCGATCAGACCATTCCTGCCCCCGGCCATGCTCACGTATCCTTCCCGTTCTTGTTTTTCTTCGCCGCTGCCGCGGGCGTCAGGCGCAACACAAACCGGTCCGGCAGGCGCAGATCAATGGCCGCGACATCCCGTTCAAAAATGCGGTTTTCGGCCGCCAGCTCCGCCAACCGGACCCAGGCCGCGAAGGCGTTCAATTCGGGCAGATACACCTTGATGCCGTTTTTCAGGCGCACATCCCAGCGCCGCCCACCGATCCGCACCGCCGCCCGCACTTGCGCGAACAGGGCCGGCTTGCGCGACAGCATGTCGATTAGGGCGGCGGCGGCAAGCGGGGCCTGTTGGCCGACAACCACGGGCAAATGGGCGAAGCGGCCCAGATTATGGCGGGTAATGGTCCTGCCGCTCCGGTCGATCAGGGCATGGCGGCCCTTGTGCTGCCACAGGGCCAGGGCTTTGCGTTCTTCCAGGCGAACGACGATGGTGTCGGGCAGGCGGCGTTCCACGCGGGCGGTCTTGACCCAGCCAAGCTCCAGCAGGCGCAGGCGCGCCTCGTCGGGATCGAAATTCAGGATCGACTGGCCACTCTCCACCTTCATGGCGGCCAGTACCTGGCCCTTGGTGGTCTCGCCCCGCCCTGTGACAAAGACATGCCGGACCACCAAGCCGGCCGCCACGATGCGGTTCCGGCTCCAGTCCGACAGCCCATCGGCCAGGGTAACGTAGGTCCGTTCGATCAGGCCGCTTTGGCGCAGTTGCCAGGCGCCGACGGCGGACGAAATGGCGACGGCGCCAATCATTGCCCAGGCGACGAGCAGCCGGCGGCGCGTTGATGTCCGCCCGGGGCGGCGGCGGTTCCTGCCGGTCCTTACCTGGTTCAGCGTCAAGCGGTCCATCAGCGCGCGCATCCGGCGTCCTCCACCATCCATTGCACCAGAGAGGGAAAATCGATGCCGCAATGGGCGGCCAGTTCCGGCACCAAAGAGGTTGGCGTCATGCCCGGCTGGGTATTGATCTCCAGCATGTACAGCCGGCCCGGCTCGCCCTTGGTGTCGTCATAGCGGAAATCGGTGCGACTGACGCCGCGGCAACCCAATGCCTTGTGCGCCCGTTCGGACAGCTCCAGGGCCTGGGCATAAATCTCCTCGTGCACCGGTGCCGGCACGATATGGCGGGAGCCGCCCGCCGTATATTTGGCGTCGTAATCATAGAAACCGTCGTCGGTGCGAATGTCCGTGACGCCCAGGGCCTTGCCGTCCAAGACCGCGACGGTCAGCTCCCGGCCGGGGATATAACGTTCGGCCAGAACCTGCTCGCCAAACTGCCAATTGGGGCCAATGGGTGGGTTGTTGTCGCCCGGCCGCACGATCCGCACGCCGAAAGTGGACCCTTCATTGGGCGGTTTCACCACATAGGGGCGTTCCAGGGGGTCCTGCGCGTTGACCGCCGCCACGGTGGTCAGGCTGCCTTCGGGGCAGGGAATGCCATGGGAGCGGAAGACTTCCAGGGAGGAGGGCTTGTCCATGGCCATGGCCGAGGCGCGCACGCCGGAATGGGTATAGGGCAGCCGCAGCCATTCCAACAGGCCCTGGACACAGCCGTCCTCGCCCCAGCGGCCATGCAGGGCGTTGAACACCACGTCGGGTTTCAGCTCCACCAACCGGTCGACCAAATCATCACCGGCATCAATTTCACTGACCTGGTAGCCGGCCACCCGCAAGGCCGCGGCGCAATCCCGGCCGGAGGTTAACGAGACCTGGCGCTCGGCCGAGCGGCCGCCCATCAGGACCGCGACATGGGCGCTCATGACGCCACCTCCCCGGGGATCAGCTCCGGCACATAATCGGGGCCGTGTTCGCCGATGATGCGGATTTCCCATTGCAGCATGATGCCGCTGTGAACCTGCACCCGGCGGCGAACTTCCTCGCCCAGGGCTTCCAGGTCGGCGGCGGTGGCCTCTCCGGTGTTGATCAGGAAATTACAGTGCAGTTCCGAGACCTGCGCCCCGCCACGTACCAAACCGCGGCAGCCGGCTTGGTCAATCAATTCCCAGGCTTTGGAGCCGTTGGGGTTTTCCCCGCCGGGATTTTTGAAGGTACTGCCCCCCGTGCGGGTGTTGACGGGCTGGCTGTCCTTGCGGGCCTGGCTGACCGCGCGCATGCGGGCGGAAATATCATCCTGGCCGCCTTTGGTGCCCCGGAAGTGCGCGGCGGTGAAAATCCAATCGCCCGGGGCGCCGCAATGGCGGTAGCTTAAGTCCAATTCGTCCAGGCTGGCACGATGCGTCTTGCCGCCGCCATCCACCGCTTCGGCCCAGATCAGTCCGTCGTGGAATGACCGGCCATAGGCGCCGCCGTTCATCGCCAGGCCGCCGCCGATGGTGCCGGGAATGCCGCGCATGAACTCGAACCCGCCCAGACCGGCATCGCGGCAGACCCGGGCTAGATTGACGTCCAACACACCCGCGCCGGCGGTCACGTATTCACCGTCCACCTCGATCTTGTTAAAGGCGCGGTCCATACGGATCACCACGCCGCGCACGCCGCCGTCACGGACCAACAGGTTCGAACCCAGGCCCAGCACCGTGCGGGGAATATCCTTGGGGCCGGCGGCCAGAAACGTTGCCAGATCCCTGCTGTCCTCGGGGCGAAAGACAACATCCGCCCCGCCGCCGACCCGGAACCAGGTGCTGCCCGCCAATTCCACGTGCGCCACATAACGGCCCCGCACCTTCGGCAGGCGCGCCAGCAGGTCCCGGTCATGTTGCAAGGCCGCCATCATGCCGCGCCACCCGCCAGTTTCGGGCCGGCTAGCAAGGGCGCTAATTGCTCCGGCAAGGCATTGGCCCAGGCGGTAATGGTTCCCGCGCCCAGGCAGACGACCATGTCGCCGGATGCGGCTTCACCGGCGATCAGGCCCGGCAGATCCTCCGCCCCGTGCAGGGGCAGAACCCGGCGGTGGCCGCGGGCCAGCAATCCCGCCACCATGGCGTCGCGGTCAATGCCTTCGATTTCAGTTTCCCCGGCGGCATGCACGTTGGCCACCACCACCGTGTCGGCATCGTTGAAACAGGTGCAGAACTCTTCGAACAGATCACGCAGCCGGGTGAAGCGGTGGGGTTGAACGACGGCGATGATACGTCCCTTGGTGGCGGCGCGGGCGGCGCGCAGCACGGCGGTGATCTCGACGGGATGGTGGCCGTAGTCGTCAATCACCGTGATCCCGCCGACCTCTCCAGTCTTGGTGAAGCGGCGTTTGACGCCGGCAAATCCGGCCAGTGCGGCGACCAGGTTGGCATCGGTGATCTTCATTTCCCAGCCGACGGCAATGGCCGAGAGGGCGTTGAGGACATTATGTTCACCGTGCATGGGCAGATGGAAACCGGAGATGACCCGCGTCTCGTCGCCACTAACATTTGGCGCCCGGTCCACCAGTTCCACATCGAACGCCATGCCCGTGGCCGTGGCGGTAACATTGACGGCGCGCACCGCGGCCTGGGGCGAGAAGCCATAGGTCAGAATGCGCCGGTCCGAAATACGTCCCACCAGGGCCTGGACCTCCGGATGATCCAGGCACATCACGGCGAAGCCATAGAAAGGCAGGTTTTCGATAAAACTTTGAAAAGCGGCGCGCTCGGTCTCGAAATCGCCATAGAAATCCAGATGCTCGGGATTCATGTTGGTGACGATGGCGATGGTGGCGGGCAGTTTGGTGAAGCTGCCGTCGCTCTCGTCCGCCTCCACCACCATCCAATCGCCGGCGCCCAGACGGGCATTGGTGCCATAGGCGTTGATGATGCCGCCGTTGATCACCGTCGGGTCATAATCGGCTTGGTCCAGTATGGCGGCGACCATGGATGTGGTGGTGGTCTTGCCATGGGTGCCGGCCACGGCGATGGCCCATTTCAACCGCATCAGTTCGGCCAGCATCTCGGCCCGGCGCACCACGGGGATCATGGCCTCCCGCGCCGCGACGACCTCCGGATTGTCCGGCCCCACGGCGGAGGAGATCACCACCACCCGGGCCGCGCCCAGGTTCTCCGCCACATGGCCGATCATCGCCGTGATACCCAATTGGCGCAGGCGGATCACATTGGCGCCCTCCGCTTGGTCGCTGCCCTGTACCTCATAGCCCAGGTTATGCATGACCTCGGCGATGCCGCTCATGCCGATACCGCCGATGCCGACAAAGTGAATGACGCCGATATCCAGGGGCAGGGATCTCATGCCGCAACCCTCCCGCCCAGTTCGTTAGCCGCCAAGGCTTCCACCACGTCCGCCAGTAACTGGGCGGCATTCGGTTGCCCCCGGCCATGGGCCGCCCGGGCCGCATCGCCAAGCAGCGCGGGATCGGCTATCAGCTTGCTTAGATGTTTGCTCAAGATTGCCGGCGTCAAGTCGGCTTCAGGCAATACCCAGGCACCGCCAACGGAACTTAGCACTTCGGCGTTACAGGTCTGATGATCGTCGGTGGCGTGGGGGTAGGGCACCAGCACGCTGGGCCGGCCGGCAACGGCCAGTTCACTGACCGTGCCCGCGCCGCTTCGGGCGATGACCAGATGGGCAGCCTTCAATCGCGCAGGCATGTCGTCAAAAAATGTCGCCGTTTGGGCTTCGATGCCGGCTTGGGCGTAGGTTTCCCCAACAGCATCCAAGTCTTCCGCCCTGCATTGCTGGGCCACGCGCAAGCAGTCGCGTTGATGAACAGGCAGCGCCAATAAAGCCTGGGGAATGACCTGGGAAAAACTGCGGGTGCCTTGACTGCCGCCAAACACCAGCAACTGGAACGGCTCTTCAGGGCGTGGCGCCACATAGGAAGCCGTTGCCAGGACCTGAATATCGTCACGAACCGGGTTGCCGGTCACAAGTTTTGGCTGCGCATCGTTTTGCGGCAAATTCCTGGTCACCGGGAAGGATGTCGCAATGGCATCGACCCGCGTGGAGACCATGCGGTTGACCCGGCCCAGTATGGCGTTTTGTTCGTGCACCATGCGGGGTGTGGACGATGCGATGGCCGCCAACATGGTCGGCAGGGCCGGATAGCCGCCGAAACCGACCACGGCGACCGGCTCAATGCGCCGGATCAGGCGGTGGGCCTGGAGGGTGCCCCGTGCGATGCGGGCCGCCGCCATGATTTTGCCCATGATGCTTCGCCCCGATGGCGTGGCGGCGGCGATGCGATGGATGGTCTGACCGGGAAAGCGGTCGGCGTAATCGTCGCCGCGCCGGTCGGTAACGATATCCACCAAGCGGCCCCGCCGGTCCAGTTCCGCCGCCAGGGCCTGGGCCGGAAAGACATGGCCGCCGGTGCCGCCCGCCGCCAACATGATTGTTCTGCTCATGGCAATCCCCCAAGATTGGGGCGCCGGCGGGTCAGGGCCAGCACCATGCCCATGGCCAGGGCCAGGGCCAGCATGGAAGAGCCGCCATAGGAAATGAACGGCAGGGTCATGCCCTTGGTGGGCAGCAGATTGACGTTGACGCCGATGTTGATCACCGCCTGCAGGCCGAACTGGGTCAGCAGCCCGGCGGCGGCCAGCAGCACGAACAGATCCTCTTCCCGCAGCAGACGGGCAAAGCCGCGCAGGGTGATGAAGCCGAACAGGGCGACGATGATCAGGCAGGCGATAAGGCCGAATTCCTCGCCCGCCACGGAAAAGATGAAATCCGTGTGGGCATCGGGCAGCACCCGTTTGACCATGCCCTCGCCCGGCCCCCGCCCGAACAGGCCGCCTTGGCCAAAAGCATCCATGGCCCGGTCGATCTGATAGCTGTCGCCCGAGGCGGGATCCAGGAAGCGGTCGATGCGGCTGGCCACATGGGGAATGGTGGCATAGGCCGCGACCGCCCCGATCAGGCCCAGCCCCGCCAGCACGCCGACCCACAGCATGGGCAGCCCGGCAATAAAACATTGTCCGAACCAAACCACGGCCACCACGGCGGTCATGCCCAGATCCGGCTGCGATACCAGCAGCCAGGCGACCAGGGCAAACAATGCACAGCAGATCAAGCCGCCCGGAACCCCTTCCCGGCGGCCTTGCTCGGCCAGCATCCAGGCGGCAACGACGGCAAAACACGGTTTGACGAATTCCGATGGTTGAATGGACAGACCGGCGAACTGCAGCCAGCGGGTGGCGCCCTTGATCTCGGCGCCCAGGAACAGGGTGGCGACGACAAGGACCAGGCTGACGGCCAAGCCGACCACGGAAATACGGCGCACGCCACGCGGGCTCATCAACGAGACCACGAACATGACGGCCATGGCGAGAGGCAGGAAAATCGCCTGACGCAAAACAAAATGCTGGCTGTCCAGGCGCAGTTTTTCCGCCACCGCCGGGCTGGCCGCCAGGGTCAGCAAGGTGCCGATGGCGATCAACAGCGCCACGGCCAGCAGGGTCCAGCGATCGACGGTCCACCACCAGCGGCCAACGAGAGAGGTATCCGTGCGCGCGAAGGAAATCAAAACGCACCTCCCGCCGCGCGGCGCGGATGGCCATTACCCCCGATTCCGTTGCCCTCGTTGCCCCCGATGCTTCTGCCGGCGATGTCCTGGGCAATGTCGCGGAACCGCTTGCCGCGATCTTCGAAGGAGGCAAACTGGTCAAAGCTGGCGCAGGCCGGCGACAACAGCACCACGCCGCCACGCACCGCAGCCGCGTCATGGGCGGCGTGGACGGCGGTGACCAGGTCGCCGGATTGTTCATAGGGCAACTTGCCGTCCAGCGCCCGGGCAAAGGACGATGCCGCCTCGCCGATCAAATAGGCGCGCTTGATCGAGGCGAAATATTCGCCAAGGCCGCTGATGCCGCCTTGCTTGGCGATGCCGCCGGCGATCCAGTAGATATTGTCATAGGCGGCCAGGGCATGGGCGGCGGCAGAGCCATTGGTCGCCTTGCTATCGTTGACGAACATGACGTTGTCATGGTGGGCCACCAGTTCCATGCGGTGGGGCAGGCCGGGATAGCTGGACAGGGCGGGAACAATTTGTTCAGGCGTCAGTCCCAGGGCCTCGGCTATGGCAAAGGCGGCAGCGACGTTTTGCCAGTTATGGGCCCCGCGCAGGGTTTCGATGCCGGACAGATCGGCGATCGCATCCGCCACGCCGGCGCGGAACAGCCGGCCATCCAAGGCATACAGGCCGTCCGCAATCTCGCGGCCGACGGCGATCTCCACCACCCGGCGGCCCGTGGCGGCCATGTCGCGGCAAATCCGCGCCGAATGCGGGTCATCGCCGCCAATGACCAGAACGGCATCGGCGCCGGCCATGTCCAGCAGGCGGCGCTTGGCGGCCACATAGCCGTCCATGCCGCCGTGGCGGTCCAGATGGTCGGGACTGATATTCAGCCAGGCCACCACCGTCGGGCGCAGGCCCGTGGTCAGATCGATCTGATACGATGACAGCTCCAACAGATAATCGTCACCGGGCCCGAGAATTTCGAAATCCAGCACGGGCCGGCCCAGATTGGCGCCGGCTTCCACCCGCCGCCCGGCGGCCGCCAATAGGTGTTTCAACAGTGATGTGGTGGTGGATTTGCCGTTGGTGCCGGTAATGGCGGCGATATTGGCCAAGGGCCGGCCGCGGGCGAACAGCTCCACGTCGCCGATGATCTCGGCCCCCAGTTTGTTCGCCAGGCCTACCACCGGATGGGGATGGGGATGGGTCAAGGGTACGCCGGGGCTTAACACCAGGGCGGCAATGCCCCGCCAGTTTTCGATCGAGGGTTCGGCCGTCCGCCCACCGAGGCCGACCGCGTCCGAGCGGCGGTTGGGATCATCATCCCAGACCAGCACCTCGGCCCCGCCCGCGACCAGGGCCCGGACCGCCGACAGGCCGCTGCGGCCCAGACCGAACACGGCCACCAACTTGTCCCTATATGTTTCAATGGTAATCATGATCAGCGCAGCTTCAAGGTGGCCAGGCCGACCAGGGCCAGGATCACGGCGATGATCCAGAAACGGATGACGATGGTGGGTTCGGCCCAGCCTTTCTGTTCATAGTGATGATGCAGCGGGGCCATGCGAAAAACCCGGCGTCCGGTCATTTTAAACGAGGCCACCTGCACAATGACCGAAACTGTTTCCAGCACGAACAGGCCGCCGATGATGGCCAGCACCAGCTCATGCTTGGTCACCACCGCCACCGCGCCCAGGCCGCCGCCCAGGGACAGACTGCCCGTGTCGCCCATGAAGACCATAGCCGGCGGCGCGTTGAACCACAGGAAACCCAGGCCCGCGCCCACCAGGGCGCCGCAATAAACCGCCAGTTCGCCGGCGCCGGGCACGGTGTGCAGTTGCAGGTAGCTCGAGAACACCACGTTACCGGTCAGATAGGCGATCAGCATGAAGGCGGAGGCGGCAATGATCAGCGGCCCGATGGCCAGGCCGTCCAGGCCGTCCGTCAGGTTCACCGAGTTCGATGAACCGACAATGACCAGGGCCGCGAAGGGAACGAAGAAGATACCGAGATTGAACAGCACATCCTTGAGGAACGGCACCGCCAAATGGGTGGACATGTTGTCGGGCTGATAGGACATGATCCAAAAAGCCGCAAGGACCGCGACGATGACTTCCAACAGCAGTTTCAACCTGCCGGGCAGGCCGCGCACGTTGGCCTGGGTCACTTTCAGATAGTCATCGGCAAAGCCGATCAGACCAAATCCGGCGGTGACCAACAGCACGGCCCAGACGAAGTGGTTGGAAAGATCGGCCCACAGCAGGGTCGAGACGGACAGGGCCAGCAGGATCATGAAACCGCCCATGGTCGGCGTGCCCTGCTTCTGCAGGATGTGGCGTTCGGGGCCGTCATCGCGGATCGGCTGGCCCCGGCCCTGCTTGCTGCGCAGCCAGCGGATCAGCGGCGGGCCGACGATGAAGCTGATGATCAGCGCCGTCATGACGGCCGCCCCGGTGCGGAATGTGAGGTAGCGGAACAGATTAAAAATCCGGAAATCTTCCGCCAGGGGATAGAGTAAATTGAACAGCATGGCCTATCCCCTCGCCGCGGAACTATTTGCGCCATTGGCGCCATTGACGTTGAATTCCGGGCCCAGGCCGCGCAGGGCCGTTACGATGGGCGCCATGTTCAGCCCCAGGGAGCCCTTGACCAAAACCGTATCGCCGGCCTTTACCAAGGCCATGACTGCCGGCAGCAATTCCGCCGATGTCGTCGTATGGGCCCCGCGCATGTGTTTTGGCAGCGCTTTGAACAGGTGCGCCATTTGCGGGCCGCAGGCTAGAACCTGGTCGACGGCGGCGGCTTCCAGGGCCGGGGCCAGGGCGGCGTGCAATTGCGGCGCGGTCGGGCCCATCTCCAGCATGTCGCCCAGCACGGCGATGCGCCGGCCCCCGAAATCTTCCCCGAATTCACCATTGGCATTGATCTCCACCGCGCCCAGGGTTTCGATGGCGGCGGCCATGGCCACGGGAGAGGCGTTGTAACTTTCATCGATGACCAACAGGCTGCCATCGCCAACTTCGATCCAATGGCGTTCACCCCGGCCCTTGGGCGGGGCAACCTCGGCCATGGCCAGGGCGGCTAGCCCTAGGTCCGCGTCCAGGGCGCGGACGGCGGCCAGGACGGCCAGGCTGTTGATGGCCCAATGACGGCCCGGCGCGCCGACCTTGTAGGTCACGGCCTGGCCGTCTATATCGGCCGAGATACAGTTGCAGGTGGGATGCTGGGCCAGGCCGATCAAACGTGCGTCGGCGGCGTCATGGGCGCCGAACGAGATCACCCGGCCGACGCCGGCGGCTTTCGCGGCGGCGGCTAAGTGGTCAAAATGGGCGTTGTCCCGGTTCAGGATGGCGACGCCACCGGGCCGCAGACCGGCGAAGATCTCGGCCTTGGCATCGGCGATCTGGCTCAGGGAGGAAAAGAATTCCAGATGCACCGGCTCCACATTGGTGATGATGGCCACATGGGGCTGCACCATCTTGCTCAACGGCGCGATTTCGCCCGGGTGGTTCATGCCCAGCTCGAAGATGCCGTATTGAGAGGCAGCCGGCATGCGGGACAGAGAGAGCGGGGCGCCCCAATGGTTGTTCAAATTGCCTTTGGAGGCATGGGTCGGCGCGCCGCGTGACAGGGCCAGGTAAAGTGCCTCCTTGGTGCCGGTCTTGCCGACACTGCCCGTCACCGCGACTATTCTGGCCTTGCCGCGTGCTCTGGCGGCCAGGCCCAAGGCCTCCAGCCCGGCCAGGGTGTCGTTCACCACCAACAACGGCGCATCAGCGGCCAGATCAGCAGCCAGATCAGCGGGCCGCCGGCTGACCATTGCCGCAACGGCGCCACGGGCCAGGGCATCGGCGACAAACTGATGGCCGTCGAAATTCGGACCTTCGATGGCCACGAACAAATCGCCTGGCTGCACCGTGCGGCTGTCGATGGAAACGCCGGTGGCCCGCCAAGCGCAATTTGCAACGCCACCCGTTGCCGCCATTGCCTGGGTGGATTGCCAAAGCGCGGATGCGGTCATGCTGACATCCCCCGCCAAACCTCGGTCGCCACGGCGACGTCATCAAAGGGATGCACGATGCCGGCGATGTCCTGCCCGGTTTCGTGCCCCTTGCCGGCGATCAACAGGATGTCACCGGCACCCAACCAATGAATAGCGGTGGCGATGGCTTCGGCCCGGTCGCCGATCTCGACCGCGTCCGGGCAACCCACCAGAACTTCCCCACGGATCGAACCAGGCTCTTCACCGCGCGGATTATCATCGGTGACCACGACCCTGTCCGCCAATTCGGCGGCAATGCGGCCCATCTGCGGGCGCTTGCCCCGGTCCCGGTCGCCGCCGCAGCCGAACACCACGATCAACCGGCCGCCTGCATGGGGCCGCAGGGCGGTGATGGCGGCGCGCAAGGCCTCGGGTTTGTGGGCATAATCCACATAGATGCCGCCGCCGACCGCCTGCAGGCGGCCGGGCACACCGGTTAAATTGGCGGCCGCGCCCAATACCGCATCCGGTGTTTCGCCGCAGGCCATGACCAGGGCAATGGCGCATAATACATTCTCCGCCTGGAAGGCGCCGATCATGGGCAGATCAATCAGGGCCTCGTGGCTCCCCTCGCGGCCCCGTGCGGAAATGGTCAGTTGTTGACCGTCGGGGCGCACTTTGCGTTGCCGCACATGCACATCACCAGCGTCGCCAAAGGTCAGAATATGGTGGCCGCGTTCCTGGCAGGCGGCGGCCAGACGGCCAGCTAACGCGCCGCCGGCCGGCAGCACCGCCCGTCCGCCCCGCGCCATGACGCTATCGAACAGGCGCAGCTTGGCGGCGAGGTAGTGTTCTTCGTCGGCGTGATAATCCAGGTGGTCGCGGGACAAATTGGTAAAAGCCGCCGCCCTGACCGTGACGCCATCAAGGCGCCGCTGCTCCAGGCCATGGCTGGAGGCCTCCAGGGCCAGATGATCAATGCCCAGTTCCGCAAGCTCCGCCAAGGCCCGGTGCAACACGACCGGATCCGGCGTGGTATGGGCCAGTTTCTGTTCCCCGGCGGCCGAAATCACCCCCAGGGTGCCCAGAGAGGCGCCATTGCGGCCCAGGGCCATCCAGATCTGCCGGGTGAAATCAACGACCGAGCTTTTTCCCGAGGTGCCGGTCACCGCCGCGATTGTTTCAGGCTGAGCGGCAAAAAAGCGCGCCGCCAGAAGGGCCAGGCGGCGGCGTGGCTCCCGGTCCTCGATCACCGGTACGTCGATGGAGGATTTTAGCGCGGCCTGCAAACCGGGCGGCCCCAGGACGGCCGCCGCGCCCCGGCGTACCGCATCCGCCACAAAATCGGCGCCGTCCAGGGCGCCGCCGGCGACGCTGCTGGGCAGGGCGGCGAACAGATAGCCGGGCCGCACCTGGCGGCTATCCGCCGTCAGCCCAACAATCTCCCTATCCGCCACCTGGCTCATGTTTTGCTCCATCAGCTCAATTAACCGCACTGGTCCGCTTCCGCGTGAATGACTTCCGACTAAACTGCTTCCGACTAAATAGGGGCATCGCCATGTCCTGGCGCACGGCCGCCGCCGTTTCATCGACGGGCCGAACACCGAGGATCGGACCAATTTGCCTTATCACGCGGCCCACCAGTGGCGCGGCCGTGTAACCGCCCCCGGCGTTACCGAGGGTCTTGGCATCGCCCCGGGGTTCATCCAGCAGCAGATAGACCACGTATCTTGGTTTGGTCATGGGAAAGGCCGCGACGAATGACGAGATCAGGGCCTTGCGCCGGTAGCCGCCGACGCCCGCCTTTTCCGCCGTGCCGGTTTTTCCGCCGACCAGATAGCCCGGCACCTGGGCCTTGCGCCCGGTGCCTTTTACCACCACGGCGCGAAGCAGCCGGCGCATTTGGTTCGAGGTCCGCGCGCTGATCACCTGCACGCCCAAGGCGCGCTCGCCCGGTTGCCGCTTGATCAGGGTGGCGGGCATCAGGACGCCGCCATTGACCATGGCCCCAAAGGCGGAGGCGAACTGTACGGGCGAGACCGCCAGGCCATGACCATAAGCGGCGGTCATGGTGGAAAGATCGCCCCAACGGGCCGGGCTGATGGGGGCGCCGACCTCGGGCAGTTCCAAAGACAGCCGGCTCAACAGACCAAAACGATCAAGGTATTTGCGCTGGCCGTCGCGGCCCAGGTCCATGGCCATTTTGGCGGCGCCGATGTTAGAGGAATAGATCAGAATTTCCGGCACTGACAGCCAACGCCGCTTGGCGTGACTGTCGCGAATGGAAAAGCCCGCCACCCGGATCGGCTTGGTGGCGTCATAGCCGCCGCGCAGCTTGGTTGTGCCGCTGTCCAGGGCCATGGCCACGGTCAGAACCTTGAAGACGGAACCAAGTTCATAGACCCCCTTGGTGGCGCGGTTGAAGCGGGACAACGCGGGCGCCGCCGTGGGATGATTGGGATCGAAATCCGGCAGGGAGATCAGGGCCAGAATTTCGCCGTTATTGGCATCCATCACCAGTCCGGCGGCACCCGCCGCCCGGAAGCGCGTCATGGCCACCATCAATTCATCGCGCAGGACGTACTGTACGCGGGCATCGAGGGACAATTGCAGGGCCCGGCCTTGAGGGCCACGGTCGCGCATGGCCTGATCGAAGAATTTTTCAATGCCGGAAATGCCGTTGCCATCCACGTCCGTGAACCCGAGCACGTGGGATTCCAAGGCGCCATGGGGATACAGGCGGCGCTGTTCATCGCGGAAATGCAGGCCCGGAATGCCCAGATCATTGACCGCCCGCTGTTGCGACGGCGTTAGGTTACGTTTCAGCCAGACGAAGGCGCGGCCCGTGGCCAGCCGCTCACGCACGGTGGCGGGGCTTAATCCCGGCAGCACCTTGACCAGCCGTTGGGCCGCCTTGGCACCGTCGGGCACGGCCCTGGCATCGGCGTAGAGGGAGGCGGTCATCAGGTTTGTCGCCAGTAGAATACCGTTGCGGTCCAGAATATCGGCCCGCCCGGCCGTGGATATAGTCGGCGCGGCGGGAACAAAGGTCAGGGTCTTGCCCGGCTCCCGAATGACCGTTAACTCAACCAAGCGCCCGGCCAGAACAAAGAAGCACACGGCAAAGACCAGGGCCACGGTCAATAACCGCGTGCGGCCGGTCTGTATGGCCTGGGCCTTGCTGCCGATCAGATGGGGCGCGCCGCCGGGCGTCTTGGGGGTGGTCATTGCCCCGCCCTCCCGCCGTCCGCCAAAACGATGCGGCCGCCCTTGTTTCGTTTCCTGTCTCGATTATTTTCTGGCTTGACCGGCTTCCGCCCGGGGATGGGCGGCTGGCCGGATGGTTCAATGTTGGGAATGGCCGCCGCTCCGCCGCTATTTTGGCCACTGTTCCGGTCGCCGTCCCGGTTGCCGACACTATCGCGAGGCGCAGGTTTCAGTGGCAGTTCGGCCAGACGGCTCACCTGCGCGGGGGCCAGGTGGCCGAGATCGAGGTGCCGCCGGGCCAGGGCCTGCAGGCGGCTGGGTTGGTTCAGAAAACTCCATTCAGCCGCCAGAATGCGGTTGTTGCGGCGGTTTTCCTCCAACTGGGTGGCGGCATTGGCCAAGTGGCGCTCGAGAATTTTAACTTCGGATTCCAGGCGGTACAGGCCCAGGGAAACCGCCAGCACCAGCAACAAAACCACGATGGTCAGACTACGCCTCATGCCGCCACCCCGCCGGTCCGTGGATCCCTCGGCAGGTACGCATCCGTGCGCTGGGCCACCCGCAGCCGGGCCGAGCGGGCCCTGGGGTTGGCTGATATTTCCAACTGTCCGGGCTTCACCGCGCCGCGCCGGGGCAGGCGAAAGGTGATGGCGCGGTTGTCATTGCTGGGTGGGCGGTGGCGGGAGCCTTGGGGCCGCAGGCCGGCCCGCAGCGACAGGAACTGTTTCACTTCGCGGTCTTCCAGGGAATGGAACGAGACCACGGCCAGCCAGCCGTCCGCCGCCAACAGACGCTCGGCAGCCGCCAGACCAAGGCGCAGCTCGTCCAATTCGCCGTTCACATAGATGCGCAAGGCCTGAAAGGTGCGCGTGGCGGGATGAATGCGGCCCCCGCCACCGATCGCTTTTGCCACGATTTGCGCCAAGGCCGCCGTGCGCTCGATCGGCGCCGTTTGGCGGGCCCGTACAATGGCGCGGGCCACGGCGCGGGAGCGGCGCTCCTCGCCGAATTGATAAATGATGTCCGCCAGCTCATCTTGTTCCCGGCTGTTCACCACATCCGCCGCACTTTCCCCGCTTTGCGACATGCGCATGTCCAGGGGACCGTCGGCGGCGAAGGAAAACCCCCGTTCGGGTTGGTCCAGCTGCATGGATGAGACGCCCAGATCCAGGGTCACGCCCTGCACCTGTTCGGCGCCCAGCTCCGCCGCCAGTTCGGCCATCTGGCTGAAACGCCCCTGGATCAGGGTCAGGCGGCCGGAATGGCGGGCGACCGCGTCGGCCCCGGCCGCCACCGCGTCCGGGTCCCGGTCAAAGGCGATCAGACGGCAGTCGGCGGCCTGCAAGATCGCCTCGCTGTAGCCACCGGCGCCGAACGTGCCGTCCACGTAGATGCCGCCGTCAACCGGCGCCAGGCCGGCAATCACCTCGGCCGCCATGACCGGGATATGGCGCGCCTTATGCGGACGGGCGGTCATTTGCCGGCCTCCAGCATGTCCCGGCGCTGCAACTCGAACCTGGCGGCCTGTTCCCTGGCCCGCTCCGTCGCCTCGACCTCGTAGGCTTCATAGGCCTCGGGTGCCCAGATCTGGAAGGTGGCGCCCCGGCCCGCGAAGGTCGCCATGGTGGTGATACCCGCATGCTGCAACAGCTGTTGCGGCAGGATGATCCGGCCCTCGCCGTCAAAGGGCAGGCGGTGGGATTTGGTCAGGATGGCCGTGGCCAGGTCGCCGTACTCGGCCGAAAATGGATTAAAGCTGTCGATGCCATCGGCCAGCTGTTTCATGCGCCCGATGTCGCAGCCGTCGATGGCACCGGGGTTGCCGGGATTGCCGGGCGAGGGGAAGGCGACGACACCGGCGAAGGCATCCGAGGTCAGGTCGGCGCGGAACGACGCCGGCACGGAAACCCGTCCCTTCCGGTCCACCTTGTTATCAAACCGCGACAAAAACAAAGCCACGACAATTCTCCAGACCTCAACCACGTCTCGCCATCGGGGTGGGGACGATTGGCGACAAGCCACCAATAAAAGCCACAAATAAAATCCATGGCCCACCCCACGATACCCAATATGGGTTTTTATGGGATATCATGCCTTTTTATGCCCGTCAATGACTTAACAAATAATTAAACAGCACCTTCAAAGTCAAAACATGACCACGACAAGTGCTTCCCCAAGTCCTGTTCGGGCCGATTAGGAACGCGCACGCCCAATTCGCCCACCAGACTAGTGGCGCAATAAGGCGAAATGTTGTTCGAGTTTTGTTCTTTTTCGAACATTTGGGAATTTTGGCTTGAAAAGTAGGGCGCCAGACGGCCTGTAAGCCGGGTTCTGTCCCCGCCGCGGCCCCAACCATTAGGCTGTATCGCGGCGATAGACGGTCATTCATCTAGGGCGTCCGTTGCCGAACGC
This sequence comes from Alphaproteobacteria bacterium, assembly GCA_046582635.1. Lineage (GTDB taxonomy): Bacteria > Pseudomonadota > Alphaproteobacteria. The sequence continues at coordinate 16,538 of JAYGEA010000056.1, read as the reverse complement.
CTCGTGCAACCTACCCGGACGGCGGCGCGAACACGCCTGTCCCTTCTGGCCGAAGCCGGTTGGGACGCGCCATCCCTATTCGGTTTTGCTCCCGGTGGGGTTTACCCTGCCACGGCTGTTACCAGCCGCGCGGTGCGCTCTTACCGCACCCTTTCACCCTTACCGCGGTTCAAGACCTAGATCCAAAAACCGCGGCGGTTTGCTTTCTGTGGCACTTTCCCTGGGGTCGCCCCCGCCGGGCATTACCCGGCACCGCTTTTTCGTGGAGCCCGGACTTTCCTCCCCCGCGCCCCATCTTGCGAAAGTGCGCGGCGGCGACCGTCCAGCCGTCTGGCGGGTGCAAAATGGCCCTCTCAGGGCAACAGGTCAAGCAATCCGGCCAGCAAGGCGCGGCATTCATCATCCATGACCCCGTCGATCCTGCCGGGGCGCCAGTGCCGTTGAAAGGCCGTGGCGGCATGGGCGGCATGGGCGCCCTCGGAAGTATCATAGCCGAACCGCGCCAGATCGCCTTCGCCCCGCCCGGGCTCGGGCCACAAACCGATACCGGCCCGTGCCAGCCGGGCCCAGTCGAACAGCTCGCCGGGGTCCGCCTTGCGGGCGGGCGCCACGTCCGAATGCCCCAGCACCCTGTGGGGCGGAATCGGGTGGCGGGCCAGGATCTCCAGGCACAGGGTTTCTAGGGCCGCCAGCTGCGCGCCGGGAAAGGCCCGGTAGCCGAATTCATGGCCCGGATTGACCAATTCGATGCCGATGGAACAGGCGTTGATATCCCTCTGCCGGGCCCAATAGGCCACGCCCGCGTGCCAGGCGCGCCGGCCCTCCGCCACCAGGGCGGATACCGTGCCGTCCTCGTCGATGACATAATGGGCCGAGACCTTTGCCGCCGGATCGCACAGCCGGGCCAGGGCCTCTTCCGCCGTCCGCATCCCGGTATAATGCAACACCAGCATATCGATGGCGCCGCCCGCCGGGCGGCCGTCGTGGTTGGGCGAGGGACGTTGGACGATCACCCCAACAGGGCCTCGGCCCGGTCCAGATCCTCCGGCCGGTTGGCGTTGAAGAACGGATCATGGGGCTCAATGGGCCAATCCACGTGAACGATTGGGTAACGCGCGGTCCACAGATCGATCTTGCGCATCTCCTCTTCGACCATGGCCCGGCGCAGATCAGGGGCCAGGTCCACATCCCACAGGCTGATGGGCGGATGGGCCCGGCCGCCGGAACGGGCACAGGCGATCCGGGCGTCACCTTTCGCATCGGCCAGGCGCCGGACCAGATCCAGGGGCAGGAACGGGCCGTCCGTGGGCACGGACGCCATCATGGTTACGCCGGGACGGTTTTCCCGCAGCCATTCCATGCCGGTCAAAATGCCGGCCAGGGGCCCGGCCATGCCGGGGATGGTGTCGGCGACCACCGGTAAACCAAAGGTGGCGAAGCGTGCCCCTTCGCCATTGGCATTCAGGATCATCTCGCTCACCTGACCCCCCAGGCGTTCCATGACATGGGCCAATAAAGGGCGGCCACCCAGTGGCCGCAGACATTTATCGCCGCCGCCCATGCGCCGGGCGCCACCGCCCGCCAACAGCAAGCCGGCGATATCAGCCATCACCCTTAACGTCCAAGTTGTCGAAGATCAGGCGGTCTTCCCCGGCCAGGCACATGAACCGCGTGCCCTTGGCCCGGCCGATCAGGGTCAGATTGGCCTGCCGCGCCAGATCAACGCCCCAGGCAGTGAAGCCGGAGCGGGAGATCAGAATGGGGATCTCCATGCGCACGGTCTTGATCACCATTTCCGAGGTCAGGCGCCCGGTGGTGTAAAAGATCTTGCCCTCGGGGCCCTCTGTGTTGAGGAACATCCAGCCGGCGATCTTGTCGATGGCGTTGTGGCGGCCCACATCCTCCATATAAATCAGCGGCCGGTCCTCGGCGCACAGGACGCAGCCGTGAATGGCGCCGGCGGTCAAATACAGGCTGGGCTGTTGGTTGATCTTGCGGCTGAGGGTATAGATCCACGAGGTTTTTAATATCGCGTCCCGGTCCAGTTCGATCTCGTCGAAATGCTCCATCAAATCGCCAAAGGCCGTGCCCTGGGCGCAGCCGGAGGTCAGGGTTTTTTTCTGCAGTTTTTCTTCAAAATCCGTGGTCCGTTCCGTGCGCACCACCACCACCGACAGTTCCTCGTCATAATCGATGCCGGTTAGCCGGTCGTCGGGCGCCAGCATGCTCTGGTTCAGCAGATAGCCCACGGCCAGGCAATCGGGGTGATCGCCGACGGTCATCATGGTGACGATTTCCTGGCCGTTCAGATACAGGGTCAGGGGCTGCTCGACCACGACGCGGGTGTCCACGGGGGCGCCGTTCTGATCGATGCCGCCAACCTGTTCGGTCAGACGCCCATCTTCGGGCGTGGGGGCCAATTCAAATTCCCGCAGTGCAAATTCCTTCATGGTCTCTATTATCGCAGTTTGGTATCGCCAAGGCCGAGGGGAATAATTCCTCAAGCCATAAAGAACTGGAACCCGATGCCCGCCGCCAGCGAGCCAACCAAAGCCAGGCCCAGGTACCACATGAACACCTGCGGGCGGACCAGGGCAAAGACCGCGATGGCCGCCGGGATGCACGAGACACCGCCCGCCACCATGAACGCCATGGCCGCGCCCGGCGCCATGCCCAGTTCCATCAGGCCCGATATCATGGGAATGGCTGCAAAGCCGTTCATGTAGGCCGGCACGCCGATAATGGCAGCCAGGGGAATGGCCCAGAAATTTTCGCCGCCCAACAACCCGGCAATGGTTGCCGCCGGCACATAGGCCAGCATGACGCTTTCCAACAGGAAGGCGACGATCATCCATTTGCCCAGGAACAGCGTGGTGCGCCAGGCCTCATCGGCGAATTTGGTCCGCCGCGCGCCGTCCCGCCAGAACGTCCAAACCACGGCGCCCTCGCTGCGCACGGAGCCGGCACCACAACCGCCATCTCCCACGCCCTCGCGCAGGGGCATGGCAAAGCCGCCCGCCCGTTGCCAGGCCATCGTGGCATAGCCGCCCAACAAGCCAATACCCAAGGCGGCCGCCGTCTTGCCCAAGGCAAACGGCAGGCCCAAGGCGCCCATGGTCAATAGGAACATCTGCGGATCCATCAGGGGCGAGGCCAGCCAGAACGCCATCACCGGTGCCAGGGGCACGCCCATGGCCAGCAAGGCGGCGATCAGCGGGATCACGCCGCAGGAACAAAACGGCGAAAGGGCGCCAAACAGCGCGGCGGCAAAAACCATCTGCACCGGCCGGCCTTGAAACACCTTGGCGATCAGATTATCCGCGCCGGAGGCCTTGGCATAGGCCGCCAAACCGATGGATACGGCAAGAAACGGCGCAATACCCAATAGGGCGTTGCCGGCAAAACCGACGCTGGACAGGGTCTGTTGCGGCACCACCAGGGCTCCCAGCACCAGGCCGGCGGCGATGGTCAGCCAGACCTTGTCTATTCCCGTGACACGCCCAAATATGCCTCGCGCCGCGCCGGCGGTGGAAATATCACTCATGCCACAAATCCTTTAGCAGATCCCTTAGCAAATCCCTCAGCAGATCCCGTAACGGTGCCGTCTTGAAGTTCCGTGGTTCCATGCTGGTGGCCAGGGGCGGCGCCGTCGGCGGCGCAACAATTCCGGGTCAGAAATGACAACACACCTTCCATGCGGGAATAATTGGCCCGGCATATGAGTTTCCGGCCCTGGCGTTCCTGCTGCACAAGATCCACCTGGATCAAGCGGGAGAGATGATGCGACAGGGTCGAGGCCGGCACACCGAGACGGGATTGGATTTCCCCCACCAACAATCCGCTCTGCCCCGCCGGCACCAGCAAAGTGAAAACGGCCAGCCGGGTTTCGTTGCCCAATGCTTCCATGGCGTCGGCCACAAGCTGCAGATTGGATGTGGGTTGTATATCGATAATATCATTCATGGAGGTCTATTTAGGACACCCGAAAGACAATTGCAACTATATTTCTAGAATTATCGAAATATCGTTTTTCTACGCATGTCCCGCTTCAGCGGACAGGAAGGACGGATCGATCCCGACCTTGCGCACCGCACGGTCCCATTTGCTGGAAAGATCGTCGTCAAACAGGATGGTGGTGTCCGCCGGGACGTTCAGCCAGCCATTGGCCTGGATCTCGTCATCCAATTGTCCCGATGACCAGCCCGCATAGCCCAGGGTCAGCAAGCTGCGGTCCGGGCCTTCGCCCTCGGCGATGGCGCGCAGGATATCGACGGTGGCCGTCAAGCCCACCTCGTCGGTGACTTTCAGGGTCGAATCCTGGCTGTAATCCATGGAATGCAGCACGAAGCCGCGCCCGGTCTCCACCGGGCCGCCGGTCAATACCGGAATGGGTTTTTTGATACCGTCGGTCTCGATCTCCAACTGGCTTAACAGTTCCGGAAAATCGATCTCGTTGGCTTCCTTGTTGACCACGAGGCCCATGGCACCGTCGGCCGAATGCGCGCACATGTAAATCACCGTCCGTTCGAACCGCGGATCGCCCATGGTGGGCATGGCGATCAGCAATTGGCCGGTCAGATAGCCGTCATCCACAACATCTCCCTTGGCGCCGTCTGCCGGCACGTTGGTGGGACTTTCGCCGCTGTTATCTTCAGTACCCATAATGATCACTTGGTCTCGGTGGCCGCGGAAATCAAATTCTCATGTCATTGTCACCGGAGATAGGTTAATTAACTCCTATATTGGTAACATTGCACGCCAAGAGTATAGGCGAGGTCCGAAGCGAAGAAACAAAGAATGTCACCAGAATCCGGAAATAAATTTTTGTGTTGGCTGATTGGCGCAATGCTGTTGATCGCACCGTCGGCAATGGTGTTGCCCCTAAATGCGGCTCCGGCGGACAGCCCACACGCGGCCTGGCAGGGAACGGAGGAGGCCGCGGCACGGCTTATTTCGGACCGGAACGCCTTGGATGCAGAGGGCCGCGTCTGGCTGGGCGTGCACATCCGGCTCAAACCTGGTTGGAAGACGTATTGGCGGAATCCCGGCGAATCTGGGGCGCCGCCGCTGCTCAATTGGCAAGGCTCCCAAAATCTGGCCGCGACGGACGTCCAATGGCCCGCGCCCATACGTTTTAGCGCCTTTGGCTTTGACAGTTTCGGCTACCACGACGAGGTTGTCTTGCCCGTTCTGTTGCAGGCCGCCGCGCCGGGCAAACCTCTGACCGCCCGTCTGACCATGGATTACATGGTCTGCAAGAATGTGTGCGTTCCCATGCACGTTAAATGGGCCCTGGAGCTGAAGCCGGGCAGAAATCAGCCATCGTCCAGCCCCCCCACGCCGACGTCGCGCGAGGCGGCCGCATTGATCCGCCGCTACCTGGCGTTGGTGCCCAAGGCGGCGGGACCTTCCACGATGACGATCCGGCGGGCCTGGGTGGGCGGCCCGGACGGCAACCAGACCCTGGTGGTCGAGGCGCATGCCGACCAACCGTTCCAGGCGCCCGATTTGATGGTCGAGGCGCCGGAACCCTTTGGCTTTGGCCGTCCGGACGTCACCCTTGGCGGCGGCGGTCATGATGTCACCCTGCGGTTGGCGGTCTTTGCCGGCATCGGCGGGGCGGTGTTATCGAACCAGGCCTTGACCCTGACCCTGGTGGACGGCCGGCGCGCGGTGGAGCATGAACTGACCCTGGGCCGCTAATTTCGTCGGTTGGTATTTTTGGCCCCCCAATCATTCGCTCCCACTTATTGGCTCTCCACTTATTGGCCCCCCCAATCATTCGCCCTTTGCATAGTTCCCCGACGTCGCTATATGCTGTTGGCAATATCCTGACGACGCAATCGGGGCGCGGCGGTGACCTCAAACAATCATTCAGTAATGGGGAGACCTAACGATGACCATATCAGTTGGCGACAAGATGCCTTCGGGCACATTAATGACCATGGGCGAAGGGGGCCCCGAACCCGTGGCGACGGACGAAATTTTCAGCGGTAAAAAGGTCGTGCTGTTCGGCCTGCCGGGCGCTTTCACGCCAACGTGCTCGGCCCAGCATGTGCCCAGCTATGTGGAAAACCACACGGCGCTCGCGGCCAAGGGCGTGGACGCGGTTGGCTGCATGTCGGTGAACGATCCCTTTGTCATGGGCGCCTGGGGCAAGGATCAGCAGGTTGGCAACAAGGTGACCATGCTGGCCGACGGCAGTGCCGTGTATACCAAGGCCCTGGGCCTGGAACTGGATCTGACGGAGCGGGGCATGGGCGTGCGTTGCACCCGTTTCGCCATTGTCGTCGATGACGGCACGGTCAGTGCCGTGCAGGTGGAGGACAACCCCGGCGGCGTCGAAAAATCCGGCGCCCTGGCGATCCTGGATATCCTGTAGAGCATTTATCAATGCCCACTGAACCACCCGCTCCCCCTCCCGGCCACCCACGGAATCATGATCTATGGGTGGTCGGGAGGGGGAGCGGCTGGCTTGGCGAAACCAGCTAAACTGGAAATGCGAGAGCGCCTCGGCGAGACCATCGCCGGGGCGTTTTTTTGCGTTTTTTGCTATTCGTCCGGAATGCGCTTGCGCACCGCCGCCCTCATGGCAGCCACCGCCGCCAACAGTTCGTCCACTTCCTTCAACAGCACCGGCGCCCCCTGGGCATCGATTTCGCCGTCATCGGCCAGGTATTCGCCGGCCCGGTGAAATACATCGCCGGCTTCCTTGCCGATCTTAGTCAGATGATCCAGCCAGCCGCCCGCCGATTCCTCCGCCGCCAAGTGCAGCAACAAGGCGTCATGCTCGGCCGCCAGATGTTCGGTCACGGGCATGGCACCCGCCGCCCGCTCCAACGCCAGCACCACATCCAGGGGCATGTGCCGCTCGTCATAGCGGGGGTTGCCGTATTCCGAGAGGGTGGATTTGGAAACCCGGCACGCCGCCGCCTTGGCCTCGCCCCCGACCGCATGTAACAGGGCCCGCACGGCGGATTTCACATCGCCGTAGCGTTCCGGGTGAAAAGAGTGAATGCGACTGGTATTGCTCGTATCCGGATTTCGCCCCGCCATTTCCGGTTGTCATGGAAGCCGATTGCCTAAATCTATAGACTAAGACCCTTGGGCCGACATCTCGCCGGTTTCTGAATGGATAGGATCATAGCATGAATTTCCCCATCGACGGTTCGACCATCTTTGTTTTTGCCCTGGTGCTGCTGGCGGTGATCCTGGTCATCGCCGGGGTCAAGGCGGTGTCCCAGGGCTCGGAATACACTGTCGAGCGGTTCGGCCGCTATACCCGGACCCTGACGCCCGGCCTGCATCTGATCATCCCCGTGGTCGACCGGATCGGCGCCAAGATGAATATGATGGAGCAGGTCCTCGATGTGCCGACCCAGGAGGTGATCACCAAGGATAATGCCATGGTCGCCGTGGACGGCGTGGTATTTTTCCAGATCCTTGATGCCGCCTCCGCCGCCTATGAAGTCAGCCAGTTGCAGCGGGCCATCTTGAACCTGACCATGACCAATATCCGCACCGTGATGGGCAGCATGGATTTGGATGAATTGCTGTCCAAGCGTGACGAGATCAATGCCCGCCTGCTGACCGTGGTCGATGGCGCCACCTCGCCCTGGGGCATCAAGGTGACCCGGATCGAGATCAAGGATATCGCCCCGCCCAGGGATCTGGTGGACGCCATGGCCCGGCAGATGAAGGCGGAGCGCGAGAAGAGGGCCAATATTCTGGAGGCCGAGGGCACCCGGGCGGCCGAAATCCTGCGCGCCGAAGGTGAAAAACAGGCCGCCATTCTGGAGGCGGAGGGCCGGCGCGAGGCCGCCTTCCGCGACGCCGAGGCCCGCGAGCGCGAGGCCAAGGCGGAGGCCGAAGCCACCGCGATGGTTTCCGAAGCCATCTCAAAGGGTAATGTCCAGGCGATCAATTATTTCGTGGCGCAGAAGTATATTGAGGCCTTGGGCCAGATCGCCACCTCCCGCAATCAGAAAATCCTCATGCTGCCGCTTGAGGCCAGTTCGGTGATCGGCGCCATCAGCGGTATTTCGGAAATCGCCCGCGAGGCCTTCAAGGACGGCGGCGGTAGCGGCGGCTCGCCGATGCCGCGCAGCGGAGGGTAGGTTTTGGCGGTCCTGGTATATTTGGAAACCCTGGCCTACTGGGATTGGTTTATTACCGGCCTGGCCTTGGTGATCCTGGAAATTCTGGCGCCCGGCGCGGTGTTCATGTGGCTGGGTATCGCCGCCGGGGTTGTCGGCGGCATCGTCTTTTTTGCCCCCGCACTGGAATGGAAGATGCAATTCGCGCTGTTTGCCATTCTGTCCGTGGTCTCCATCGTGCTCTCCCGCCGCTATCTCAAACGCAAACCCTTGGAAACCGACCACCCCGACCTGAACCGCCGTGGTGCCCGATATGTGGGCCGGAATTTCGTCCTCGACGAAGCGCTGGTGGGCGGACGGGGCCGCATGAAGGTGGACGATACGACCTGGCGCGTGGAAGGTCCCGATCTGCCGGCCGGTGCATCGGTCCGCGTTACGGAGGTCAACGGCGCCACCCTGCGCATCGAGGCCGCGCCCGATAGCTAAGACTTGACCCTGTCGGGGTTAAGTGGTGTTGTCCCGCCGCATTTTTCAGCTTGGGAGTTCATTGCCATGTCAGGCGTACTTATTGTCACCGGGGCAAGCCGGGGCATTGGCGCGGCCTGCGCCGTTTTGGGCGCGGCCCGGGGTTTCAAGGTTTGTGTCAACTATCACAGCAGTCCAGATCGCGCCAAGGCTGTCGTCGCGGAGATTGAGGCGGGGGGCGGCGAAGCCATTGCCCTGGGCGGTGACATGGCGCAGGAAGCCGATATCGTGGGGCTGTTCGAGGCGGTTGACGGCGCCCTTGGCCCCGTCACCGCCCTGATCAACAATGCGGGCATGACCGGTGACGTGGGGCGGCTGGAGGATATGAGCGTCGCCGACATGGCGGATGTCTTCCGCCTCAACCTGATTGGGCCGTTCATATGCGCCCGCGAAGCGGTCAAACGCATGTCGAACAAACGCCAGGGCGCGGGCGGGGTGATCGTCAATATCTCCTCCGCCGCCGCCCGCCTTGGCGGCGCCAACCAATATCTGCACTATGCCGCCTCCAAGGGCGGGTTGGAGACCTTCACGAAGGGTTTGGCCCTGGAAGTGGCGGGGAATGGTATCCGCGTCGCTGGCGTCCAGCCCGGCGTCATCGATACTGAAATTCACGCCCGCATGGGGATGCCGGACCGGGCCGCCGATTTGGCCCCCAGCATACCCCTGCAACGGGCCGGCAGGGCGGAGGAAATCGCCCAGGCGGCCCTGTGGTTGATCAGCGACGGCGCCTCCTACATCACCGGCACGACCATTGAAGCAACGGGTGGACGATAAGCATGACGGATCAGGAATTGGCCAGCGCCATAGAAGCCATTGCCCTCCAGGCCGGCGCCGCCATTATGGAGATCTACGCCCGTGATTTCGAAGTCAAAACGAAATCCGATGACAGCCCCGTCACCGAAGCCGACCAGGCGGCCGAAGCAATTATCGTCGCCGCCCTGCGCGCCTTGACCCCGGATATTCCCGTGGTGGCGGAGGAAGAGGTCGCCGCCGGCAAACGGACAGAAGTGGGCGGGGGGCCGTTCTGGTTGGTCGACCCCCTGGACGGCACCCGGGAATTCATCTCCCGCAATGGCGATTTCACCGTCAATATCGCCCTGGTTCGTAATGGTGAACCCGCCTTGGGCTGTGTCTATGTCCCGGCAAAAGAGGAAACCTATACCGCCGCCGGGCCCGGCCGGGTGACGCGGCGGCGGGGTGCTGGCGGGGCAGAGGTGATTGCTGCCCGGCAGCCCGAACAGGACGGCATGGTCGCCATGGTCAGCCGTTCCCACGCTTCGCCCGAAACCGATGATTTCTTGGCGAATTTGCCCATCAAGCAGCGGGTCGATGCGGGCAGCAGCCTGAAATTCTGTCGTTTGGCGGAAGGCGTGGCGGATCTGTATCCGCGTTTGGGGCGTACCATGGAATGGGATACAGCCGCCGGTCATGCGGTCCTGGCCTGCGCGGGGGGCAGCGTCAGCCGCCTTGACGGCAGCCCTCTTCTTTATGGCAAGGATGGCTTCGAAAACCCCCATTTCGTCGCCCGGGGACGGCAAAGGTAAGCCCATTCGAGCCGATCTTCACTTTCTCTTAGGATTCAACGCCCTACAATGGTTGTTCTAAGTCGTAAGGTGAATATTGCCCTGAAATTTGGGATAGCAAAAATGGTTCACGAGAACGGCCCGACACCACCGTCCCGACGATATGTATAGGGGTAATAAACACCGCTATGCCTAGAGGGGGCCAAAATACATCGCGAACGCTGACCCCGTTGCCGGTTTCCCCGGGCGACGGTAGGGGCGCCTTTGTCGATTCCATCTCTATTGATTCCGGTTCATCGGAGCCGAACGCCACCTCCCGCGCCACCTCCCGCAATGGATCGCCGCAAACCCGGCCCAAGATAGAAGGGGTGCATCATGGCAGCGCCGAGCATCTGCTGCGTGAAATTTTGGAAAATCTGCCCCAAGGCGTTGCCGCGTTTGATACGGACCATCGCCTATTTGCCTGGAATTATCCGTTCCAGGCGATCCTGGACCTGCCCGATAATCTGATGCAGGTCGGCGTGAACTGGCAGGAATTGCTCGCTTATGTCGCCCGTCGTGGCGACTATGGTCCGATTGATCCGGAGCAGTTGATAAAAGCCCGGATGTCAGAAATCCAGAAGGGTCAGGAACTGCGAAGCGAATTGCGCCTGAAGGGTGATCAATTCTATGAAATTCGCGCTCGGGATCTGCCCGACGGCGGCCGCGTGGTCACGGTCAATGATGTCACGGAACAGCGCCGGGCCGCCGCCGAGATCGAGGCGCAGCGCGATGCACTGGCGCAATCAAATCTGACAAAGGACAAAATGTTCTCGATTATTGCCCATGATTTGCGCAGCCCATTCAACACCATGCTGGGCTTCGCGCAATTGATCGCCGATCACGCCGAGCACGCCACCCGGCGGGAACTGGGGGAATATGCCCGGGAAATCAACCGCAGCGGCGGGCGTTTGCTGCAATTGGTGGACAATCTGCTGCGCTGGTCGCGCGGCCAGATGGGCGACCGAACGTTTTCCGACGCGGACGTCATGTTGGGCCCGTTGATCGGGCGCGTGGCCGAACTTCAACGTGAAGTCGCTGCGGAAAAGGGTATTACCATCAATACCGACCTGTCCGACGACATGGTTACCGTTGACCAGGACATGGTCGAAGCCGTGCTGCGCAATCTCATATCGAACGCGATCAAGTTCACCAATCAGGACGGCGTCGTGGATGTGCAAAGCCGGCAACTTGATAACGGCCGGGTCGAAAGATCCGTCGCCGATAATGGTGTTGGCATGGATGACGCGCATGTGCGGCGCTTGTTCGAATTCACCGCCGAGAAATCAAAATCCGGCACCCATGGCGAACCCGGCACCGGCCTGGGGCTGCAGATCTGCAGTGAATTCGCCGCCGCCCACGGCAGCGAAATCCAGGTTGAAAGTACCCTTGGCCAGGGCTCGGTCTTCCGCTTCTCCGTGCCTAAAGCATTTCAAGCTTGATTGAAATCACCGAGCCACCCGCTCCCCCACCCGGCCACCCACGGGATGATACGCATTGGGTGGCCGGGTGGCTTGGATCAAGCTTGAAAAGCTTTAAAGCTGAATAATCTCATCATCCGGGGTCTCGGCATACAGGCGCTCGACCTCCCCGGCCCGGTTTTCCAGTACCGCGCGTTGGTTGATATAACCCTTGTCGGTGATCTCGTTGGCATCGACCGAGGGCGGCGCCGATAACAGTAACAGCCTGCCGATGCGGGTGGAGGAGCCGGGGTTGGCCCGGTTATGAGCTGTCAGGCTGTCCTTGATATGCCTACGCAGGCCGCCCCCCTCCATATCATCGCCCAGAAAAGCGCGGCAGCCCGCCAGGTTCGGCCAGGCCAGCAAGCTGACGAAGTCCCGGTCATGGCCGGCCACCACCACATCCTGCAAGACCGGCGCGGTCGCCGTCAGCGCGGCGAGGCGCAGGCCGCCGCAATTGACCCAGGTCCCCGTGGTCAGCTTGAAATCCTCGGCCACCCGGCCGTCAAACATCAGGCCCTTGACCGGCGCCCCCTCGTCGGCGAAGCGGCCGGCATCGCCGATACGGTAGAAGCCCTCCCCATCAAAGGCCTCGGCGGTGAGGTCGGGGCGTTTCAAATAGCCCGGCGTGATATGGGGGCCGCGCACCCGCAATTCCATCTTGCCGCCGTTGGGCACCATCTTGACCTCCGTGCCCGGCACCGGCAGACCGATCACCCCGGCCCGGTCGATTTGCCAATGCACCGCCGTCGCCATGGGCGCGGTTTCCGTCGAACCCCAGGCCGAGACCATGGCGACCTTTTGCCCGGTGGTGGCCAGGGAGACGGCTTCCAGACGCTGCCACAGATCCTGGGGCAGGGCGGCGCCGGCATAGAAAATCAAATTCAGCCGGCAAAAAAAGCTCTCGGCCAGATCCGCGTCGTCTTCCAGGAACGGCAGCAGGGCGGCGAAGCCGGCGGGGACGTTGTAGTACAGGCTGGGCGAGGCATGCCGGATGTTATCCACGGTGGTTTCAATCAGGCCCGGCGCCGGTTTGCCGCCGTCTATGTGCAGGGTGCCGCCATTGGCGAGGGCGTTGTTGATCACGATGTTGCCGCCAAAGGTATGGTTCCAGGGTAGCCAGTCCAGCAGAACCGGGGGGCTTTCGGTCAGAAACGGCCAGATCTGTTGTAACTGCGCCATGTTAGCGCACAGCATGCCCTGGGTGTTGATGACCCCCTTGGGCAAGCCGGTGGAGCCGGAGGTGAAGAGATACTTCGCCACGCTGCCCGGACCGACCTCGTCATAGGCCGCCGCAACCGCCCCGCCCGGCGTTGTCGCGGCCAGTGCATCAAAGCCGGCGGCATCGAGCACTTCGACCCCATTCAGATCCAGACTGTCCAGCGCCGGACCGAAGGGCGCCCGGTCCTCGATGAAGATCATTGCCGGCGCCACCAGATCGAAAATATGGCGCAATTTGGCGAAATCCTGGCTCATCAGGCAATACGCGGGCGAGACCGGCGCCACCGGAATGCCCACCTGCATGGCGCCATAGGTCAGGGCGCCATGGCGCAGGGAATTTGGCGACAGGATCATCAACGGCCGATCCGGACCAAGGCCGCGATCCAGCAGCGCCTGGGATATGCCATCGGCTTGCCGGCGGGCGGCGGCGAAGGTCAGGTGTTGCCAGCCATCGCCCAGCCGTTGCGCCAGAAAGGGTAGGTCCGGGGTCTTTCCGGCCCAATGACGCATGTAGTGGCCCAACTGGACCACGGGGCCGGCCATGGGGTAGGGCGAGGAGAGAATAATGCTGCCGTCGGCGCGGCGCTCCACGTCGACCTTGGGCTCCAAGTAGTTCAACGACATTGCTCGCTCCCGAAAAATTCCTCACGCTGGTTTGACTTCCCGTTAACCGGGATTGGGCCATAATGGTTGCATGAGACTAATCCTGCCGTTGCTCATAGGCTATCTGATTGTCGGCCCGGCCCAGGCGGAAACCCTGTCCGGCCGGGTCAAGGTGATCGATGCCACCAACATGCGTGTTGGTCAGCAGTTGGTGCGCCTGTACGGAATTGCCGCGCCCAAGGCCTCCGACCGCTGCCCCCTGCGCAGCGTCACCATCAAGTGCGGCCGCATCGCCACCACCGCCCTGATGGACCTGACGGCGGGGGCCAAGGTGATTTGCGAATTCCATGGCGATCCCAATGCCAAGGGCATCCATCTGGCGACTTGCAAGGCCAATGGTTATGACCTGTCCGAGGGGATGATCCACACCGGTTGGGCCCGCCCCATCAAGGGCGCTCCGGCGCACTACCGCGCGGTTGAGGCTGGGGCCAAGAAACGCGGCCGGGGTCTGTGGCGCGGTGAATTTCCCGATGCGGTGAATAAAGCCGCTAGGCGCTGACCTGAACCACCACTTTTCCCAGGGCCTGGCCTGATTCCAATCTGGCATGGGCGGCCGCCACCTCCGCCAAGGGGAATGGATCGCCATCCATGAGGGGGCGAAGCTGCCCGGCTTCCACCAGGGCGGTGATCTCTGCCATGATCTGGCCATGCCGCGCCCCGCCCGTGCCCAGCATAAGGGGCAGCAGCATCAGCACGCCAATGTGGTGCAGACCCTTGAGGTGCACGGGTGTCATATCCTGGGTCGAATTGCTCTGACAGCTGATCACCGTGCCGCGCGGTTTCGCGGCCTGCCAGGACTTCGGGATATTGTCGCCGCCCACGGTGTCATAGACGATGTCAAAGCCGACCCCGTCCGTGTGCGCCGCCACATAATCATCCACGTCCATTTCCCGGTAATTGATGGGGACGGCGCCATAATCGTTGACGATCCTGGCTTTTTCCGGACCCGAAACAGTGGCAAAAACCTTGGCGCCCCGGGCAACGGCGATCTGGATCGCCACATGGCCCACGCCGCCCGCGCCCGCATGCACCAAAACCGTCTGGCCCCAGCCCACATTGGCGCCGTCCACCAGGCCTTCCCAGGCCGTCAGGCAGACCAGGGGCAGGGCGGCGGCCTCGGCCATTGTTAGATTGCCGGGCTTCGGCGCGAGGAATTCCCCATCGCAGGCCATGAATTCCGCCAGCGCCCCATCGGTATCTTTAAGCCCGCCGGCACAGCCGTAAACGTCATCGCCGACGGCGAAAGTGGTGATCTCCGCGCCAACGGCTTCGACCACGCCGGCCACATCGCCGTGCAGGACGCCGGGATAGTCGGGGCCAAAGGGCAGGCCCAGCTTGCGGATCTTCCAATCCGCCGGGTTGACGGAGGTGGCGGCAACCTTGACCAGCACCTGTTTCGGGCCGATTTCAGGCATGGGCAGCTCGGCGGGCTCGAATACCTCGGGCGCGCCGGCTTGGCGTATGATCATGGCTTTCATGGGGCCGTGTCTACATGCCCAATTGCGCCTTGGCCAGTATGTTGTGTTGGATTTCGTTGGAACCGGAATAGATCGTCACCTTGCGGAAATGCAGATAGCTTGGCGTGCAGGCGTTGGCGTATTCCGCACCGATCGCCCCGCCTAAATTAGCTTCGTTCCAGCCATGTTTCAGGGCGGCCAGTTGATACGGCATGGCGTAGTAGCCAATGGCCTCGACCTTCAACTCGTGCAGCCGTTGCAGGATCTCCGAATTGCGGATTTTGAAGATATTCGCCTCCGCGCCCAGGGCCTTGCCGCCCAGTTCGCCATGTTGGGAGAACTTGTCGATTGCCCGCATGTTGAAGGCTTCCAGGCTGCGCAGCTCCATCTCAATTGCCGCGATACGGCGGGCGAAATCCGGTTGCGCGGCCAGAGGCCGGCCGCCGCTTTTCTCGTCCCGGGCGGCGATCTCCTTTAACTGCCGCAATACCGTCTTGTGCTGGCCGAGAGAGCCCCCCGACATGCGTTCATGGGCCAGCAAATACTTGCCGATGGTCCAGCCCTTGTGGATCTCCCCCACCGTATTGGCCACGGGCACGCGCACATCGGTGTAGAACACCATGTTGGTCTCGTGCAGGCCGTCCATCAGATAGATCGGCCGGATTTCGATGCCCGGCGTCTTCATATCCACCAGAATGAAACTGATGCCTTCCTGTTTCCTGCCCTCCGAATGGGTGCGTACCAGCAGAAAGCACCAATCCGACCAGTGCGCCTTGGTGGTCCAGGTCTTGGCGCCGTTGATCACCCATTCATCGCCATCCCGAACAGCGGTGGTCCGCAGCGAGGCCAGGTCCGATCCCGCCTCCGGCTCCGAATAACCCTGGCACCAGATATGCTCGCCGGACAGCATGGGCGGCAGAAAGCGCTGTTTCTGCTCTTCCGTGCCAAAGCCGATCAGCACCGGGCCGCACATGTTGATGCCAAAGGTGACCAGACGCGGCGCCCCGGCCAGGCCCAGCTCCTCGTCGAAGATATATTTCTGCGTCAGGCTCCAGCCGGGGCCGCCGTGTTCCGCGGGCCAGTTTGGCGCGACCCAGCCCTTGCGGTAGAGGGTTTTGTGCCAGCCGACCACGTCCCCTCGCTGCATCTCGATGCCGTTTTCGACTTTGTATTTCAGCTCGGGCGGCGTCGCCTCCGCCAGATAGGCCCGCACCTCGGCCCGGAAGGCCCCGTCCTCGGGACTGAACGTCAAATCCATGTAAGTCACCCCTGTGCAAGATCCCCGAAGATCCATTCGGATTGCCTAGCCACCCGGTCCCCCACCCGGCCACCCACGTAATCATCATGAATGGGTGGCCGGGTGGCTCGGTCCGTAGTCACGAGATAGGTAACACATTTACGTCACGACATAGGTACGGCAAGCCCGCCGGCCGATAGCCTGGCGGAACAGATCTTGCGCTTTCGTGACTTCAAACAGATATACAACCACGAACGGCCCCATCAGGCCCTGGGTCAGATCCCGCCGGCGGAGGTCTATAGCCCTTCGCCCCGGAC
>JAYGEA010000342.1:0-27680 GCA_046582635.1 Alphaproteobacteria bacterium | reverse complement strand
AAACATCATGAAGTCGTCGTCGTTACAGGCATGAATGTGACAATCGTTGCAGAACTTTTGGATGCCCGCGCCGGCGCGAATAGCCCCGTTGGGCATGACCATCGTGTAATGCCAGCCGCCGGAATCGGGCAATGCGCCCTTATCTTTCTTTTCCATGATGAACAGCGGATCGACACCATTGCGGCCGTCGTGCTGCTGGACGAAGCCTTCCTTGGCGACGTTGGACCCAAGGAGAATATTGTCCAGGTCCTCGTACTTTTTGTAGACCGGCGCGGCCACGGCGTTGGCATAGTTGAGCAGGTATCGCGAACCATGCGCCTCGGCCGGATAGGGAGAGATGGAGAACCGGGTCCAGCTGCGGAATGCCCTGGCCACGGGATGGCAGGATTTTAGGTAGGCGGCGCGGATGTCGTCCTTCAGGCAGTCATAGGCCGCTTTGGCTTCCCCGTTGGTCAGCATGGGTGGTTCGACCGCACAGGGATTGCATCCACCACAGGGGTTGCAGGCCTTCTTCGCGGCATAGGGATTGCAGGCGCCGCAACTCTTTTTGGCGGCGCAAGGGTTGCACGCGCCGCAAACAATTTTCTTCGCCGCGCACTTGCCCGCACACGGATTGCACCCGCCACACGCCTTTTTCACGGCACAAGGATTACAGCCGCCACAGCCTTTCTTGGCGGCACATGGATTACAACCACCGCACCCCTTCTTTGCCCCGCAGGGGTTGCAGCCGCCGCAGGCCTTCTTCACCGCGCAGGGATTGGCCGCCGCCTGTTGCAATCGCGGCACCGCACATTTGTCGGACGCCGCACCGGCCGCGCAAGGATTGCAGGCGCCACATGGATTACTAGCTCCGCATGGATTATTAGCTCCGCATGGATTTCGGGCCCCGCAAGGCTTGCAGCCTTTCGCCCCGCACGGGTTACAGGCTTTGCAGGGAGCGCACTTTGCGGCCAATTACAGAACCGGTTTCGGCACCGCCCGTTGATTTGTCCCCGGCGTCTCCGAGGCAATGGCCGTCGATGAACCGATGGCCGCGAACGGCAGCAGGGTCAACGCCAATGGGATCATCACCGTTCCCAATAATGCTGCTTTTGTCTTTCCCATGGACCTCACCCCGCAATAGTCAACGTTGAATATGAACCGGTGGAATGATCGACAATCTAGGTTAACGAGGCGTTAAGCAAGAGTGACAATTTCGTTACCGGATCGGACTATTCCGTGACCGGCAGGCCGGTGAATAGTCCGGCGCCTGATCCGGGATGACGGCCCGCTCATGCGCCGCCGCGGCGACGATGGCCGCAGGTCCGCGTTGCCTGACTGTCAAGGCAAGGATTCCCTTTGCTTGTTTTGAGGCCCGGTGGTATGGCAAATAGGTAGTACAGGCACGACAGCGGCAAGGAGAGATATTATGAACGTTTCGGCACTCCTCACCAAGGACACCCCCCATGACACCCAGGGTGATCCGGCCCAATGGCAGGCCCGCGTTGACTTGGCCGCGGCCCATCGTTTGGCGGTGAAGGAAGGTTTGAACGAGGGTATATTCAATCACTTCACCCTGGCCGTGCCCAACACCGATGACCGCTATTACCAGATTCCCTTTGGCCTGCACTGGGACGAGGTCACCGCCTCCTCGTTCATGGAAGTCAGCTTTGACGGAGATTTGCTGGTGGGGAAAGGCGAGGTTGAGCGCTCCGGCTATTGCATTCATGCCCCCATGCACCGCCTGTCCGAGGCCGCCGCCTGCGTGCTGCACACGCACATGCCCTTTGCCTCGGCCCTGACCCGTTTGAAGGACCAGCGCATTCTGCCCATCGGCCAGACCGAACTGGGTATTTCCATGCAGACCGCCTATGACGATGAATATACCGGCCCAGCCTTTGACCCGGCCGAGGGCGAGCGCCTGTTGGGCGCCATTGGCGATAAATCGATCCTGTTGATGGCCAACCACGGCGCCGTCACCATCGGCCGCACCGTGGCGGAAGCCTATGACCGGCTGTATTATCTGGAGCGCGTGGCCCAGGTTCAGCTGTATGCCATGTGGACCGGTCAGCCCCTTAACGTATTGAGCCAGGACGTCATCGACAAGACCGTTCAACAGTTCAAGGGCTCGCCCAGCTATTATGGCCGGCCCAATTCGGAGCATCATTTCGAGGCCCTGAAACGGATGCTGGACCGGGAACAGTCCGACTATAAGGACTAGATCAAACAGCCTAAAATTGGCATCAATTTTCGGCTGATAATTCGATCGATTTCAATGAGTAAGCGCAATCCGCGTTCTTTTGAACGCGGATACGTCGCGCTAACCCGCGCAGCAGGACAGTTTGCTGATATCCTTGTCAAAGGTTTGAGCCGCCAGTTTCAGCCCCTCCACCGTGGTCAGATAGGGAAAAATCATGGCGCCGAGCGCCTTGGTGGTCATGCCTTGTTGAATGGCCAGGGCCGCCGTCTGAATGCTGTCACCGCCCTCGGGCGCCATGATATGGGCGCCGATCAACTGATCCGAAGCGGCATCGGCGACCAGCTTGATCAGGCCCCGCGTATCCCGCGCCGCCAGTGCCCGGGGCACGGCACTAAGGGGCAGGACGGAGGTTTTGACATCGATGCCCCGCGCCCTTGCCGCCCGCTCCGTCAAGCCGACCGTGGCCACCTGGGGGTCGGAGAAGGTGACGGCGGGCATGGCTGAATTGTCATAGACCAGGCTGTTGCCGTTCAAGGCATTCGAGGCGGCAATCTTGCCGCCGTAGGCGGCCATGTAGACGAACTGGTCGTGACCCGTAACATCGCCGGCGGCATAAATGCCAGGCCCGGACGTACGCATGCGGTCATCGATCTCGATACCGCCGTTGCCGTTCAAGGCGATCCCCGCCGCCTCGAGGCCCAAATACTCCACACTGGCCGACCGGCCCGTGGCCAGCAGCAAGCTTTCGGCCACAAGCTCCCGCGCGCGCCCATCCTGTTCGATGGCAAGAACAACTCGTCCGTCCCGCATGGCAACATACAAATAGCGAACGCCCGCGACCACATGAATGCCCTCGCTTTCGAACACCTCCGCCAGGGCTGTGCTAATCTCCGGCTCGCCTTCCGGCAACAGGCCGCTGCGGCAGACGATGGTCACCTCGACGCCGGCGCGGGCGAATATCTGCGCCAGTTCACAGCCGATATAGCCGCCGCCGAGGATTAACATGGCCGCCGGCAGCGTCTCAAGTTCCAGCGCCGTGGTGGAGGTGAGATAGTCGACGGTCGCCATGCCCGGAATATAGGGAACCTGCTGCTTCGACCCGGTGGCGATGATAATGCGGTCGGCGCGGATGTCCGCACCCTCCACCGCCAAGCCGTCGGCGGTAAACCAGGCCCGGGTATTCAGGTAGTCGACATTGTCATAGGACGGCAACAGGTCGATATAATTCGCCTGCCGCAGATCATCGACCAGGCTGTCTTTTTGCGCCACCAAGGCCCGCCAATCATCAACCCGCACGGCACCGCCGATGCCGTCGAAACGTCCCGCCACGCGGGCCTGATGCACCGTTTCCATGGCCCGGATCATGGTCTTGGAGGGCACGCAGCCAACGTTGACACAAGTGCCGCCGATCAGCCCCTCGCCAACCAAGGCTACGCGGGCGCCTTGTTCGGCGGCGGTGATGGAAGCGGAAAATCCGGCCGATCCGGCGCCCACGACGATCAGATCATAGTTGCCATCATTACTGTCACAGCAATCATTCATGAAGCTTCTCTCGTTTCAGTTTGTTTGGGCGATTTCCGCGCCATTCGGACGACGCCAAAAATTGTAATTCCAAGAAACAGAGCCAGCGCGGGCAAAAGGACGAAATCCAGCCAAGCCAGCCAGGCCGATAACCCGATCGCGCCAAGCAAGATCACCAAGGCCGGCGTGAAACAACAGACGGCCAAGATCACGCTGCCGATGACGCCGGTGCCTAGAAACGTGCGGTTCTTCATGGCTGTCTCGTCGGCGCGGGAGTGGCGGTGTCCACTTGCGCCGTCCGCCGGCGGAAATAAAGCCGCCAGACCAACATGGCCAGGGCCATCGCGGCGCCAACCACCACCAGCGCATTGGTGCCCGTAAACCAGGCGGCAAAGGATCCGGCGAAAAATGCGATAAGCGCGGGCCCTCCCAGACATAAAATGCACAATGGCGCCACGACCGCCGCCGCAACCAACATACCCACGGGCTTGTCAGACATTGTTATTTATCCTTCCGTTCGATTACGGCCATTTGGCAAAGTATGCAATCTGGAGCGACTACAGATACAAGCGAATTTCGCCTCCGCGCCTTCCCTTCGCCGTGAGGTAATTTCCGCGACCGGCAACGCAAAATTCAAAACCGAATGTCCGGATATCTGCTGGCGTTTCGTTCGACACCTATTTCGTGCGCCTCTTGCAATGACACCATGGCCACATCGTCGCGATCCCGCGCCCAATCGTGGAAAGCCGGCGCATCGCGGAACAACAGCACGTGCTGGCAAAAGGCGCCGCGCAGATTGTCACGGCAGGCCTGCCGGTCGGGGCCGACAATGGACATCACAACGCCGTTCGGTGAATGGGAGATAATCCGGTCCGGCGCCAGATGAACCTCGATCCGGTCGCCGGAACCGGCACATCTGGTCCGCAGGATCGCGGGCTTGCCGATAATCTCGGGCAAAAATAGCGCATCCAACACACACCATGTGTGCAGCATCCGGCCATCAATCTCGAATATGTGCGCCGTTTCGGCCAGGCTCAATCCGCCACAGGCAATAACAGCGCCATCAGCATCAATGTCCATGCCCGAGGCGGGATAGCCCTGCAACAGAGCCTCCACCCGCGCCGGCGCAAGGCCCAGGTCCTCTCCCAGAGCCGCCATTGCGGCTGGTCTCCCCGCCGCCAGGCGGCGGCAGATGGCAATCGAAAATCGTTGCATCTCCTCGCCCGAAAAAAACAAAAGGCCGTCATGGATGTATTGCCGGGCCATCTCGCGTGTGTTGGCGGCGGCCGTTTGGTTCATTTCGCAATCTCCAAGGGGATGGATTTATTAATATTTTCGGCTCTATGATAAGAGCTGTAGCGGCTACAGATTCAAGAGGTTTGAGCCATGACAAAAGATATTTCGATTGGTGGTTTGTCCAAGGCAACCGGCGTCAATATCGAGACCATCCGGTATTACGAGCGCATCGGCATTATTCCCGCGCCACCGCGCACCGAGGGGGGGCACCGGGTCTATGACCCTGGCCATCAGGGGCGTCTGAACTTTGTCCGCCAGGGGCGTGAGCTGGGTTTCACCTTGGATCAAATACGGACCTTACTGGATTTAGCCGACGGCGGCAGCGACACTTGCGCCAAGGTCAAATCACTGACATTGGATCATTTGGCCGACGTGGAACAAAAGATCGCCGATTTACAGGATTTACGGGACGTTTTATCGGCCCATGCCGCACAATGCGAGGGCGACCTGGCGCCGGCCTGCCCGTTGATTGATACGTTGTATGCCGCCTGAATTTAGCCGATCAATCTTCCAAGCCCGGATAGCCGTCTGGAAACTGATGCGCGCCATCATCGCCTAGGGGCAGATCAACCACCTCGATCACGGCCTCCCTGGGCAGAGCGCCATATAGGTGCGGGAACAACTGGCCGCCGCGCGAAGGTTCCCACTTCAAGGCGGAACCCAGCTTCGCCGCTTCTACCACCAACAGCAATAATCCCGCCTGCCCGGCGCGATGCAGCGTCACGGAGGTGCGGACCTGGGAATGGGTGGAGAAATGCATATAGCCGTCGCGCACGTCGTCGGGCGAGCCCGCATAAGCATCGCCACCCTCGGCCGCGCGCCAGGCGCCGCCATCGCAGACGTGATAGATCAATGCCTCGTTCATGCCGCCATCCAACCGCCGTCGACCATCAAATTCTCGCCGGTAATATAGCGCGCTTCATCGCTGGCCAGAAAGGCCACGGCGCGGGCCACGTCGTCGGGCCGGCCCAGACGCGGCAAGGGCGTGCGACGGTTGGAATAATCCATCAGGTCATCGTCATTGGCCCGCCCCGGTTTGCCGGTGACGATCTTGCCCGGCGCGACGGCGTTGCAGATGATCTGCTGGGCGCCGTAATCGGCGGCGATCT
The DNA here is from genome assembly GCA_046582635.1 of Alphaproteobacteria bacterium. Taxonomy (GTDB): domain Bacteria; phylum Pseudomonadota; class Alphaproteobacteria. Next base: position 21,575 of record JAYGEA010000342.1, on the reverse strand, counting down.
GCCGGGTCATATAAACCACCGCCGCCTTGCCGGTGCCATAGGCGATGTCCCGGGGCGAGGAAATCATGCCGTGCTGGGAGGATATATTGACGATCCGCCCCCGCGCCTCGGCCACCACGTCCTGGGTCAGCATCTGCTGCACCGCTCGCTTGCAGCCCAGGAATACGCCCCGGGCGTTGACCGCCATGACCTGGTCCCATTCCTCCACGCTTGTATCCAGCAATGGCTTACCGACCGAGATGGCGGCATTGTTGATCATGGCGTCAAGGCGGCCGTGACCGCTCACGACGCCCGTCACAACGCGATCCACATCGTCCCAATCGGACACATCCCCCTGCACGAATTCCGCCTTCCCACCCGATGCCAAAATTTCGGCCACCGTCGCCGTCCCGCCCTCGCGCACATCTTCGGTGCGGTCAAAGTTCGTCACCGCCGCGCCTTCCGATGCCAACAATTTGCAGATTGCCCGGCCAATGCCCGATGATCCACCGGTGACGATGATGGCTTTGTTCTCGAATCGCATCCACATGCTCCTTTAATCTTGAGCGCCAACGGCGCCGCGGGTTTTCTTTAAATTGCCGCGTTTACGCTTGCTGTCCATGCGCCGCCGCTTGGCGCCCAGGCTGGGCCGGGTTGCCCGCCGGCGTTTGGGCGGCGTGGCCGCGGCGCGCAGCAGTTCCAACAAGCGTTCCAAGGCGTCCTGACGGTTGCGTTCCTGGCTGCGATGGCGGCTGGCGGTCAGCACGATGACGCCGGCCTGGGTCATGCGACGGCCCGCCAAGGGACGCAGACGGCGCAGCAAAGCAGCCGTGAGGGCCGGGCTGTTGACCGCGTCAAACCGCAGTTGTACCGCCGTCGCGACCTTGTTGACGTTCTGGCCGCCGGGACCGGGCGCGCGGATGAAGCGCTCCTCGATCTCGTCCTCGGCGAGCTGGATGCTGTCGGTAACCTGTATCATTATTTTATGCCTTGTTCGCCGTGGTAGTTGTCACAGCCGCCCACAGTTGGCAAGATCACCGCAAAATATTGGAAGAGGAAACCCACATGATCCACGAACTGCGCATTTATACCTTATGGCCCGGCAAGGTTCCGGAATTCCTGAAACTGGCCGAGGAACGCGCCATGGTGATCCGCGGCGACAATTACGGCACCTGCGAGGGCTACTGGTTCACTGAATTCGGCACCTTGAACCAAATCGCCCATCTGTGGTCCTACGACGATTTGAACCACCGCCAGGACGTCCGCGCCCAATTGGGACAGAACGCCGAATGGATCAAGGACTATGCCTCCCAGGTGCGGCCCCTGATCCGGCGCCAGCAAATCCGCCTGATGCACCCGCAGCTCGACATGCAAACACCTCTCGGCGACGGCCATGTCTATGAATACCGCTACTACCAGACCAGAATGGGCATGGCGGCCGCCTGGCTGCAGGGTTTCACGGGCGTCATGCCGGTGCGGGAGAAATATTCGCAAAATATCTGCGTCTGGCATACGGAGGCGGAGAACCCCAATGAAGTCTCGCACATGTGGGTTTATGACGATCTGAACCATCGGGCCGAGGTGCGGGCCAAGTTCGCCACGGATCCCGATTGGCAGGCGTTCCTGAAGGAATACGGCGGCCATCTCGAAGTAATGGAGAACATGCTGTTGATGCCGGCAGCCTTTTCGCCCCGAAAGTGAGTATGATTATGACTGAATTCAGAGAGATCACCACCGGCCTGATGTTCCCCGAAGGCCCCATCGCCATGCCCGACGGCTCCGTCATTCTGGTGGAGATCGAGCGCCGGACCCTGACCCGCGTGCACCCCGACGGCCGCCAGGAGGTCATCGCCGAAACGGGGGGCGGCCCCAACGGCGCCGCCCTGGGACCGGACGGCAAAGTCTATATCTGCAACAACGGCGGCTTTAACTGGGGCCGCGACGATGGCGTCAATCACCCCACGGCCCCGGCGGATGATTATGTTTCGGGCTCCATCCAGCGGGTCGACATCGACACCGGCGCGGTCGAAGTGCTGTACACGGAATGCGATGGTCGGCCCCTGTGCGGGCCAAACGACATTGTGTTCGACGCCAAGGGTAATTTCTGGTTCACGGATCTGGGCAAAAGCCGGGACTATGACATGGACCGGGGCGCGGTCTATTACGCGCGCAGCGACGGCAGCCTGATCAAGCGCGCCGCCGCCCCGCTGATGACCCCCAACGGCATCGGCCTCTCGCCCGACGACAGCCGCATCTACGCCGCCGAGACCGACCCCCGCCGCCTGATCGCCTGGGACATCGTCGGCGAGGGCGAGTTGGCCACCAAGCCGTGGCCGGCGGTGGGCTGGGGCGATGTGATCATGGCGCCCGAGGGCGTCAAACGCTTCGACAGCCTGGCGCTGGAGGCCAACGGCAATATTTGCGTCGCAACCCTGTTGACGGGAGGCATAACAGTCGCCGACCCGTCGGGCGGCGTGGTGGAATTCATCCCCCTGCCCGACATCATGACCACGAACATCTGTTTCGGCGGTCCGGACCTCATGACGGCCTACATCACCTTGTCGGGCGCCGGGCGCCTGATCGCCATGGACTGGCCCCGACCCGGGCTGCCGCTGCATTTCCTGAATAAGTGAATTTAGTACGGTGACTTAATACGGTGACGCAATTTTTATATCGTCGGGTTCTGCGGTGGAGATCTCAATCGGCGGAAGATATAAGTATTACGTCATTGTATTAAACCCCGGTTTCTATGAAATCCCAGATGGGCTTGGTTGGCACGGCGATTGCAACAGTTGATAGTGCTGCATAGCCACAACCACGGCAGGAGGGATTTCTTTATGCCTGACAATCAGGGACCATGGGGGCGGCAGCCGGAGCGCAGGCGTTCGGGCTTTCCCGTCGGCGTGTTGTTTTGGCTGCTCCTGTTGTTCGCGGCTGGTATCGGCATCTGGCTGTTGGCCGACTATTTTCCAGGCCAGCTTTCGTCCGATGGGGACCAGGTCCATCTGGTCCGCCTGCTGTCTATATTGGCGCTCGTCTCCTCCGGCCTGCTGTTCGCCCGACGGATCAGCATGGGCGACGTCGTTCGCAATATCGCCATCTGGACGGGCGTTGCGGCAATCCTGGTTCTTGCCTATACCTACCAGGACGAACTCGGGGACGTCGGCGCGCGGGTGGGAACGGAGCTGTTTCCCAGCGAACCCGTGGTCAGCCCGGAAGGTGTATTAAACCTGACGCAGGGTCCGAATGGTCACTTTTACGCAGCGGGCAGAGCCAATGGCACCCGCGTCCGGTTCATGATCGATACGGGCGCCTCCGTGGTCGTCCTAAGCCCATTGGATGCGCAGCGCATCGGCATCGACCTCTCCGCCCTGCAGTACACGCGCCTCTATCACACGGCCAATGGCCTGGGCCGTGGCGCGCCTTACCGCCTCGATACATTGGCCATCGGGCCGATCGAATTCAGAGACGTGGTGGTCTCTATCAACGAGGCGGAGATGAACGCTTCACTCCTCGGCATGTCGTTCTTTAACCGCCTGAGCTCCTTTGAAATACGTGGCCGAAGATTGATCTTGCGCCGATGATGGCGCCCAACCGCCGTGATTTCGGTGACAGTGCATTTAATCGGTTAATCAATGGGGCCAGAGTAACTTAAAATAACCTCCCGCGCCTGTCATGATGCTTGCGTCACGCACGAAGGAAATATGATGGCAGGATCGAATTTCTGCGGCGGAAGTCTCTATCGGCGGCGGATATAAGTATTACGTCACTGTATTAAATCCCGTGCCAGGCACCATCCAGCCCAAGATATTCCGCGCCGTCATTGCGATAGAATCCGGCCGCGCCGGCATCGCGCAGGACCTGGAGCATTTTTGGGATCGGTTCGCCATCCGCCTCCAGGCGTGCGATGATGCGGTCGGGCCCCAAGGCGTCGAGCATCTCGAACGGGCCCTGGCGCCAGCCGAAACCCCAGCGCATGGCGTTGTCGATGTTGGTTACGTCGTCGCTGATTTCCGGCACCAGGCCGGCGGCGTACAGCAGCGTGCCACCCATGACCCGCCAGGCCAGTTGGCCCAGGGGGCCGTCGTCAAACAACAGACCGTCGGCGCCGTGCAAATTGTCGGGCAGGTCCCCATCCTGGCTTTCACGCCAGGCGGCCGTGGATATATCGAAGGTTTCCTTCAGGCGTTCGCCATCGGCGGTCTTGCTCATGCGATAGAAACCCGCGCCGGCCTTGCGGCCGATCTGTCCCCGGGCCAGCATATCCTGGGCGATTCTCGGGAATTTAGCGTTGGCCAGGCCCACATCTTCAGGGGGCAGATTGTCGCGCAGGTTGGCCGCCACGAGGTCCATGACATCCAGGCCGATCAGGTCCAGCAGGCCAAACAGGCCCGTGGGCGGCACGCCGATGGGTTTGCTCAGCGCCGCATCGATCTGTTCCATGGTGCAGCCGGCATCCAGGGCCGCCTGGGCGTTGTTCAGGCCGTTCAGCAGCCAGAAACAGCCGATCCGGTTGGCAATGAAGTTCACCGTGTCCTTGGCGAAAACCACGCCCCTGCCCAGATCATCGGCCAGGAAGGCGGAAAGGGTTTGCATCACCTCCCCCCGGTCCCGGCGCCGGGGATCAGCTCCACCAGCTTCATCACCTGGACCGGATTAAAGAAATGGGTCACGGCGATGTCGCGGGCCAGGCGTTCGGGCAAACCCTGGGTAATTTTGGCCAGCATGATGCCGGAGGTATTGGAGGCGACGATGGAACCATCCCCGCGCGCGGCCTCGATCCTGGCGAAGAAATCCCGTTTGACATTGATGTCTTCGATGATCGCCTCGACGATCCAGTCGTAATCGGCGATCTTTGCCAGATCATCGTCGAAATTGCCCACAGTAATGCGGGCCAGGGCGTCGTCATTCTTTAACATGGGCTGGCGACCGCCCTGCATCCGTTCCAAAGCTGCCTTGGCAACGGCATTGCGGTCACCGCCGTCCGTTGACGCCATATCCAGCAACAGCACCGGCAGGCCGATGTTGGCGCATAAAGCCGCGATGCCCGAACCCATGGTCCCCGTACCGCAAATGGCAACCGACTTTATCCGCCCGGTCATGATGCTACTCCATGCCTGCTATTCCATACCCAGCGCGTGCTTATAGGTATCGATCAAGGCTTCCATTTCCTGCTGGTCGGCGGTATCCATGCCGCGTAATTTGATGATGGCGCGCATGATTTTCGGATCGAACCCGACCGATTTGGCCTCGCCATAGACTTCGCGCACATCGGAGGCCAGGGCCGTCTTCTCTTCCTCCAGACGCTCTATCCGTTCGATAAACTGCCGCAACCGATCGGCTGCGATACCACCCACTTCGACCATGCAAAACTGCTCCCTGTTTTTGAAAATTTTTTCGGTCCGGACCATAGCCAAGCCATGGCCACGGCGCAATCAATAAGCCTATTTCTTGGCCCCGATTTTGGGCTCCTCCCCCTTCAACAGGCGGCGGATGTTTTGATGATGGCGAATGAAAACCAGAACCGTCATAAAGGCGGCCAGTTCCATCATCTGCCAATTGCCCAGCCAATAAACATAGCCCGGTCCGGCCAGGACGGCGATCAGGGAGGCGAGGGAGGAATATCGCAGCAGGAAGGCAACAGCCAGCCAAGTGAGGCAGCACAGAACGCCGGCCGGCCAGTTGATCGCCAGCATGACGCCAATATAGGTTGCCACGCCCTTGCCGCCCTTGAATTTCAGCCAGACCGGGAACAGATGGCCGATGAAGGCGCCGCCGCCCGCCAGCACGGCCGTATCGGGGCCGTACATATTGGCCAGCAACACCGCCGCCGCCCCCTTGCCGCCATCCAAAATCAGGGTCAGGGCCGCCAAACCCTTGTTGCCCGTACGAAGCACGTTCGTGGCACCGATACTGCCCGAGCCGATGGACCGCACATCACCCAGCCCCGCCAGCCTGGTCAGCACCAGGCCAAAGGGGATGGAACCCAGCAGGTAGCCGAAAGCAGCGGCGGCCCAGAACGGCCAGATGTAGGTAAAATCGCCCATGGGTGCCGGCATCCGCTAATCCTCGCTTGGATCGGAATATACCATTTTTCCATCGACAATGGTGCGCCAAGGGCGCCCCTGAACGGGCCGGTCGTGATAGGGCGTATTTTTCGATTTACTGTGAAATTGGTCCTCGTCAATGCGCCACGGCTTATTGGGATCGAACACCAGCAAATCCGCCGGCGCACCGGGCGCCAGCTTGCCCCCGCGCAAGCCCAGCAGTTCCGCCGGCCGCGCGGTCATGGTGGCGAGCAGATCCGGCAAGCTCATATCGCCGTTGTGATACAGCTCCAACGCCAAGGGCAGCATGGTTTCCAGGCCAATGATGCCGGTCGCGGCCAGTTCGAACGGCAGGCGTTTGGATTCCACGTCCTGGGGGTCATGGCAGGAACAGATCACATCAATGGTGCCGTCCGCCAATCCCGCCACCACCGCCCGGCGGTCCGCTTCCGCCCGCAGGGGCGGCGCCGTTTTGGCGAAGCTGCGGTATTCGCCGACCGCGCCTTCGTTCAGGGCAAAGCTGTGCACGGCGGCCGCCGCCGTCACGGGCAGGCCCGCCGCCTTGCCCCGCGCCATGACCTCGATCGACTGTGCCGTGGACAGGCAGGCGGCGTGATAGCGGCCGCCGGTCATCTCGACCAGGCGCAAATCCCGCTCCACCATGATGGTTTCCGCCTGGGTTGGGATACCGGGCAGGCCAAGGCGCATGGCCACCTCGCCCTCGTTCATCACCCCGTCACCGGCCAGGTCCGGTTCCTCCGCGTATTGGCAGACCAGCAATCCGAAGGCGGAGGCGTAACTGAGCACCCGGCGCAGCACTTGGGCATTGACCACAGCGCGGTCGGCATCGGTGAAAGCCACGGCGTCGGCCAGGGACAGCAGGCCAAGTTCGGCCATCTGCTCGCCCTGTAAACCGCGCGTGATGGCGGCCATGGGATGGATGCGCACCTTGGCCTTGTCGCGGGCCTGACGCTTGATGTATTCCACCAGGGCCACGTCATCGAGCACCGGATCGGTGTTGGGCTGCACGATGATGCAAGTGACACCGCCCGCCGCCGCCGCTTCCGAAGCCGAGGCCAGGGTCTCTTTATGTTCGGCGCCGGGCTCGCCAACGAAAACCCGCATATCGATCAGGCCGGGGCACAGGATCCGGCCGCCGCAGTCGACAATCTCCGCACCGCCGGGAACCTCGATGTCAGGGCCCAATTCGACGATTAGGCCATCCTCCGTCACCAGCGTGCCGGTGGTATCCAGGCCGCTGGCGGGATCAATCAGCCGTGCGTTGGTATAGGCGATGGCACTCATGATGGCGCCGCCTCCGGCCCCACGGGCGGCTGATTGGTGGGGCGGCGGGAGAGCAGGTCCAGCACCGCCATGCGGACAGCCACGCCCATCTCCACCTGTTCGCGGATGACGCTGCGGTTGATGTCGTCGGCCAGTTCGCTGTCGATCTCCACGCCCCGGTTCATGGGTCCGGGATGCATGATCAGGGCCTCCGCCTTGGCCCTGGTCAGCTTGTCCTGGTCCAGGCCGTAAAAATGGTAATATTCACGGGTCGAGGGCACGTAGGCGCCGTTCATGCGTTCGTTCTGCAGGCGCAGCATCATGACGATGTCGACGCCCTCCAGCCCCTGGGCCATATCATGAAAAACCTCCACCCCCATGCGGTCCATGGCGACTGGCAGCAAGGTGGGCGGGGCGATGGCGCGAACATGGGCGCCCATGATGTTCAAAAGCATGATGTTCGAACGGGCCACCCGGCTGTGCAGAATATCGCCGCAAATGGCCACGGTCAGGCCATGCAGTTGGCCCAGACGGCGGCGGATGGTCAGGGCATCGAGGAGGGCCTGGGTCGGGTGTTCGTGGCTGCCGTCGCCGGCGTTGATAACGCTGCAATCCATTTTCTGGCTCAACAGGGCGACGGCGCCGGAATGGGGATGGCGGACCACCAGGGTATCGGGATGCATGGCGTTCAGGGTGGCGGCCGTGTCGATCAGGGTCTCGCCCTTTTTGATGGCCGAGGCGGTCGCCGTCATGTTGATGACATCGGCGCCCAGGCGCTTGCCGGCCAATTCGAACGAGGTTCTGGTTCGGGTTGATGTTTCAAAAAACAGATTTATCTGCGTGCGGCCGCCCAGGATGGAGCGTTTTTTATCGACCTGACGGTTCTGCGTCACGTATTGGTCGGCCAGATCCAGAATTTCGGTAATATCGGACGGCGACAGCCCCTCGATCCCGAGAAGGTGGCGGAACGGACTTTCACGCGTTGTAATATCACTCATCAAAAGGCGATCTTATAGGATCGCCGACGGGACAAGGCAACAACTCACGTGGCGAATGAATAGAGGAGATGCAAGACCATGAACAAAGCCAACCCAGGACGCCTGGACCCCGAGGGGCGTGTCATCATGCTTTCCGGGGCGAACCGGGGCATTGGCGCCGCTATTGCTGCCCGCCTGCGGGGGGACGGCTACCGCCTCAGTCTGGGCGCGCGGTCGCCTGGGGACATTGCGGCGGCGGCGGGGGATGACTGCCTGCACGCCCACTTCGATGCCATGGACCGCGAATCACCCAAAAATTGGGCCGCCGCCACCGTGGCGCATTTTGGCCGCATCGATGGTTTGATCAACAATGCCGGCGTTGCTGCTTCGTTTGGTTTCGAGGACGGCGACGAGGCTGATCTGGATCGCATGCTGGAGGTCAACCTGAAAGCGCCCTATCGCCTGATCCGTGCCGCCCTGCCCCAGTTGCGGGCCTCGGGCAGCAGCCGCATCGTCAATATTACCTCGCTGGCGGGGATGCGGTTCAAGCGTGGATCGCCTGGCTACGCCATGTCAAAATTTGCCGCCATGGGGTTGAGTTCGGCGGCGCGGTCGTTGTTGTGGGACGACGGCATCCGGGTCACGGCGGTGGCGCCGGGGCCCGTAAACACGGACATGATGCCAAATGCCGGCGGCCTGAAACGGGACGATGCGACCCAGCCCGAAACCATCGCCGATGTGGTCGCCATGGTCCTGGCCATGCCGAACAATGCCTCTGTGGCCACGGTGCCCATCAATGCCATGTATGAACCACTACCATGACTGGTACTGCCGTGAGGGGCACTGCCATGATGGGGCGCGTATCTGGGTGGATGATTTGTTTCGCCGGCCTGTCGGGTGCCACAGCCGTGCTGATCGCCGCCGCCACGGCCCACGAACCGCCCGCATTCTTGAGCGATGCCGATCTGGCCCGCGTTCAAACCGCCGTGCGTTATCAGATCTGGCACGCCCTGGCGCTTCTGGCCACGGCTGCGATATTGTCGTGGCGGCCGGACGGTTTGCTTGTTGTGGCCGCAATCGCATTTGGAGTTGGCAGCCTGCTGTTTTGCGGCGGCCTCTATTTGCTGGCTTTCGCGGGGCCAACCTCAGTCACCTGGATAGTCCCCATGGGTGGCTTGGCCTTTGTTACCGGCTGGCTGGTATTGGCGCTTCAGGGCCTTCGCATTGTATTCGCCGGGAGGGCCTGACATTTCGTTATCCGGTCAATCGCGAAATCAAACGGAGACTAAAAACAGCTGAACCGCGCCCATTGCATTGACACGAAATGCTGCAACAACCCATCCAGAAAAAATAACCCGATTGGTGACAGCGCCCCACCGGCGGTCGCGACAACAAGGATTCCGGCAAAGGCACCGGCCCCCACGGCGGTGAAATTTTCAGCCCTGTTTCCCATGGCTCTATTATTGCCCCGCTCATGCTTGATATAAAGTCCCATGTCCATGCCCCTGGTTTCAATTCTCATGGCCGCGTTTCATGCTGAAGACACGATTGCGGCAGCTGTCCGCAGTGTCCGCGCCCAAGACCACGAGAGTTGGGAACTCATCATCGCCTCCGACTGCGGGGCTAATTACTTAGGTCTTTGTGCCGCCCACGGCATCACGGACAAGCGTCTTCGCATGGTGCCATCGCCGCGCATTGGTGCCGGCCCCTCGGCGGCGCGGAATGCCGCCCTGGCGGCCTCGAATGGCGCGTATATCACTATTCTGGATAGCGACGACACCTGGCAGCCCGAGAAATTGTCGACCCTGCTGCCGCTGACCGCGCAATACGGCCTGGCCTGCGACAATACCCGCGCCACCACGCCGGACGGCGTGGTGATTGGCACCGCCCATGACCCCGCGCCTGGGCAGAGACAGATCGACGCCGTCGCCATGATGGCCAGCGGCATGCCGCATTTTCCGCTGTTTCGCCGCGACCTGGCGGGCCCAGGCTATCGCGGCGCATTGCGTTTTGCCGAGGACGTGGTTTTCAATATGGAGCTGATTGCCCGCGCCGGCGCCATGACCCTGTGGCCCCAGCCTCTGACAAACTATTTCCAGCGCCCCGCCAGCGCCTCCAATGCGCCCGACGCCTGGCGCCGGGCCGAGACCGCATACGACCAAATAGGCGCCCTGCTGGCAGGTCGCGAATTGGATGTCCCCGCTGGCCAATACACCGCCATCGTGCATGGATTCGCCGAAAAAAGACGGCTCAACTTGGCTTACGGCAAATCCGTTGAGGCTGGCCAGGCGACCTCCTTTCAAGACTTCATGGCAGCGCGGCAGCGCGGCGCGAAATAATTTTTCCGAAAATACAAATCGGTCTTGGCAAACACGCAAATATATGGTGAAAGGATGGCGCCCGGTCGGTTTACAGACCGGGCAGACGTTCCTGGCGTGCGTTACAATTGGCAAACAAGACCCGGCATAATGTCAAATTTCCAGGCGGCGGGGACAATCGTCATTCATCCTTGGGAGAACAAATTAAATGAAAATGTTGAAGAATTCCAGCAGGGCGACGCTGCTGGCGACGGGTTTGGCCGTCACCATGGGCGCAGCTGCCCCTGCGGCCAGTGCCGCCGAAATGGTGGTCATGGCCGTGCCGACGTTCCTAACCGGCGCCGGCGCGCCGGCCTTCGGGGTACCGGCGCGCAACGGCGCCGAAGTCATTATCGAGGCGATCAACAAGGGCACCCTGCCCGCGCCCTATGATAAAAGCGGCAAGGGCCTGGCGGGACGTCAGATCAAGGCTATGATTTATGACGAATCCGGTGGCGGCGTGAAGCAGGTCGCTGAATTTCGCAACAAAGTCCAGAAGCAGGGCGTCGATCTATTCGTCGGCTATATTTCGTCCGGCACCTGCGCCGCCATTACCCCGGTGGCCGAAGAATTGAAGATGCTGACGATCTTCCCGATTTGCGGCACACCGCGGATATTCGAGGAAATCGACAAAAACCCGAAGTACGTCTTCCGCACCATGGGCCATGCGACGGCCGACGGCGTGGCCGAGGCGCTGTACGTCAAGGCCAATATGCCCGACGTCAAGGGCTATACTGGAATTAATCAGAATTATGCCTGGGGTCAGGATTCCTGGCGTGATTTCGATCTAGCCATGAAGCAGTTGATGCCGTCCGTGCCGGCATCGGACAAGACCCAATGGCCGAAAATCTTCTCCGGCCAGTATGGCGCTGAAATCTCCGCCCTGATGCTGTCCAAGGAACGCTTGGTGCATTCCAGCCTTTGGGGCGGCGATCTGGAAGCCTTCATCTTCCAAGGTTCGGCCCGTGGTCTGTTCCGCAAGAAACAATTGCTGTTCTCGGTGGCGGACACCTCTGTCTACCGCCTCGGCAAGAAAGCCCCGGCCGGTGCCATTCTCGGTGCCCGTGGCCCCTACGGCATCTTTGCCTCCAAAATTGATACGCCCTTGAATAACTGGTTCCGCAAAGTGTATCAGGATCGCTATTCGACACCCCCCGTTGGTGGTTCCTATCAGGCGGCACAGGGCGTGTTGGCGGCCAAGTTCGCCTACGACAAGGCGGCGGCTGCCAACGGCGGCAAATTCCCCAGCAAGGATCAGGTTATCGCGGCATTGGAAGGCTCTACATTCCAGGGTATTGCCGCCCCGGTCCACATGAACCGCTCCAACGGCCATCAGGCCGCCACCAAGCACATGATCGGCGTGCTGCAGTGGGACAAGGAAGCGGGCGAGCCCATCATGACCAAAGTCATCGAATTTGGTCCTGACTGTGTCATGCCGCCCGCGGGCGTCAACGGCACGGAATGGCTGAAAGGCGGCATGAAGGGCGCCAAGTGCTAGGCGTGTTACCAACCGGGGGCGCCAAAGTCGGCGCCCCCGGATTTTTTTGTTTTTAAAATTTTCAAAATAGCGAGCCCACCGTGCAAGAACTGATCGTCATCCTGGTCGACGGTTTGGTTTTTTCGTCCTACCTGTTCATGGTTTCCGTTGGCTTGACCGTGATCTTTGGCGTGATGAAAATTCTGAATGTCACCCATGGAGCCTTTTATGCCTTCGGCGCCTATATGTCGGCGACGCTGATCGGCGCCTACTACAATACCGATTTGCCGGAATTTGGCGGCTTTCTAGCGATTTTCGCGGCGGCAATTATTGTCGGCGTGTTCTTCGGTATCGTCCTAGAGCGGGGTCTGCTGCGTTTCCTCTATCATCGGGACGAGCATATTATCGTGCTGGCGACCTTCGCCATGTTCCTGGTGTTGGAAGACGTGTTGTTGATGATCTGGGGCACCGATCCCTATTACGCCTATGAGCCCATGGCGCTGTTGGGGTCCGTGGACATCGTGGAACTGACCTTTGACGTTTACAGCCTTACCTTGATCGGCCTGGCCGTCATTGTCGCCCTGGGTCTGTGGCTTGGCTTGACCAAAACAAAATGGGGCAAATTACTGCTGGCGGTTATTTTCGACCGCGAGATCAGTCAGGCCATGGGCATCAATGTGACTGTTGTGTTCACGGTGACATTCGTTGTCGGCTCCATCATGGGGGCCCTTGGCGGGGCCTATATCGCACCGACCATTTCGGTCTCGCCGGGCATCGGGGTGGAGGTCATCATATTGTCCTTCGCCGTGGTGGTCATCGGCGGCATGGGCTCTATTCCCGGCGCCATAATCGGCGCCTTGCTGGTTGGCATCTCACGGGCCGCGGCGGTGCATAAGTTTCCTGAAATCGAGTTATTCGTCATTTATGCCATCATGGCCCTGGTATTGGCCATCCGGCCCGAAGGCCTGTTCGCGCCAGCAAAGGCGAGGAAGATCTGATGCGGTATGTGGATAAAACCGTCGTCGGTCTCTCCATCGCCTTTCTGGTATTGCTGTTCGCTGATTTTTTCATGGCCGAATGGGTGCGTTTCATCGGCCTGCAAAGTCTGGCGCGCGGCGCCGTTGCCTTGGGATTATTGGTCCTGTGGCGGACCGGCCTGGTGTCTTTCGGCCACGCGCTGTATTTCGGTTTCGGCGCCTATGCCGCCGCCATGTTGACCCTGATCGGCTTTCACGACGCCTTTTTCCTGGTCTTCGCCGGCACCTTGGCCGCCGGCGTCCTGGCCTTCCTGTTGGGCTTTTTGCTACGCCGCTATCGGGCCATTTTTTTCGCCCTGTTGAACATGGCGTTTTCCATGATCCTCTACGGCGTCATCGTCAAGACCGAGGCCTTGGGCAGCACGGATGGCTTTTCCGTCCTTACCCCGACCTTCCTGGGCTATGCGCCCAAGGGTGAAGCGGTGCAGACCACGTTGTTTATCTTTACCCTGGTCTTCACCTACATCATCACGGTTGGCGTGCATTTGTACTTGAAGACCACCTTGGGCGGCATGTCCATGGCAGTGCGCGAGAACGAGATCCGGGTCGAATATCTGGGTTATTCGGCCGAAAAGGTCATCCATGTGAAATATGTTTTCTCCGGCCTGGTCGCCGGTTTTGGCGGTGCCATCATGGCATTGGCCATCGGCCAGGTTGATCCCGACAGCATGGCCAATTGGACGGTGTCCGGCGAGTTTGTCTTCATCACCATTCTCAGCGGCATCGGCAATGTGGGCGCGACCTATATCGGCGCCCTGGTCTTCGAATTGATCCGCACCTACGCCTTTGAATACGCCCCGCAGTTCTGGCAGTTCATCTTGGGCGGCAGCCTGCTGGCCATCATCATGTTCCTGCCCGACGGCATCTGGTCCGTGTTCGGGCGCCTGCGCCGCGCCATCAGCTCCAACAGCTCAAATAAGGCGCCCTTGCCATGACCACCGTTCTTGAAGTTCGCGATCTGCAGAAAAACTTCGGCGCCGTGATCGCCGCCAAGGACGTCAACGTTACTGTCGAAGAACACGAAATTATTGGCATCATCGGCGCCAATGGCGCCGGCAAGACCACCTTCGTCAACATGGTCACGGGATATTTGAAACCCACATCGGGCCAGATCGAATTCGCCGGCCGCAGCATCCTGGGGCTGCCGCCCCGGACAATCACGAATTTGGGCATTTCCAGGTCATTTCAGATACCCCAGGTCTTCGCCTCCGAGACCGTGTTCGATAATCTGATGATGGCCTATGCCATTACGGAAGAATCCGGGATCGGCCTGCTATCGCCACTTTACAATGACGAACGGGCGGCGCGGGTGGATAGTCATTTAGCCCGTTATCAAGTCGCCGAATACCGCGATGCGACGTCGTCTACCCTGCCGCAGGGTATCCGAAAGCTGCTGGATATCGCCATGGCGGCGGTCAGCAAGCCGACTATTTTGATGCTGGATGAACCGACGTCGGGCATCTCGGTCGAGGAGAAATTCGACCTGATGGACATCATCATGGAAGCCTTGCGCCAGGACCAAACGACGGTCCTGTTCATCGAGCATGACATGGAAATCGTCGAACGCTATGTCTCCCGGGTTCTGGCGTTTTATCAGGGCCGTATCATTTGCGATGCGCCCGTGGCCGAGGCCCTGGTGGATCCGGGCGTTCGGGAATTTGTCATTGGCAAGGAGTATCACCGCACCCGCACGGCGACCGGTGATGGCGTCGAAAACACCGTCGAAAATGGGGGCAACTTTGATGCTTAAAGTCAGCGGCCTGGACGTCAACATCGGTCCCACGCCTATTCTGCGCGGCTTGAACCTGGAAGTGCCGTCGGGCACCATGTGCGGGTTGATCGGGCGCAACGGCGCCGGCAAGACAACCTTTCTGCGCGCCATCATGGGCGCCCTGACGGCAAAGGCCGGCGTGGTAACATTTGATGATCATGACCTGCTGAATTCCAAGCCCCACCGTCGGGCCCATATGGGTATTGGTTTCATGCCCGAGGACCGCCGCTTGGTTCCGACCCTAACGGTGGAGGAGAATATCCTGGTACCGGTCTGGGCCACGGGCATGGATGGCTGGCGGGACCGGCTGGACTGGATATACGGTTTGATGCCGGAGGTGGCGGAATTCCGTAACCGCGGCTCCATGGAGTTATCCGGCGGACAACAGAAATTCGTCGCCTTCGCCCGCGCCCTCATGGTCGGCACCAAATTGTTGCTGCTGGACGAACCCGGCGAAGGCATCGCACCGGTTTTTGCTCAGCGCATGGGCGAGATCATGAAGAACCTGAAGGATGAAGGTGAATCCGTGCTGGTCGCGGAGTCCAACGACAAACATGTCGCCGGACTGCTGGACCGCACCTTCGTGATTGAGCGCGGAAGCATCGTCTCGGGGTAATATCGATGGCCTTAGATCTGCCCGATACCGTCGCCGACGTGGAGGCGCTGGAAGAACTTCTATCACGACCGCCGCAAGCTTTGATTGACGACTTGGCCGCCCTGGATGGCGACATAATCATTCTGGGCGTCGGCGGTAAGGTCGGCCCCTGCCTGGCACGCATGGCCAAGCGCGCGGCACCCCACAAGCGGGTCGTCGGCGTTGCCCGATTTTCCGATGGCGAGGTCAAACAGCGCCTGGAAAATTGGGGCGTGGAAACCATTGTCTGCGATCTTCTGGACCGCGATGGGGTCGCTGGGTTGCCGAAACTGCCCAACGTCATCTACATGGCCGGCAAGAAATTCGGCACCACGGGCGGCGAGCCCTTCACCTGGGCCATGAACGCCCATGTCCCGGCCCTGGTCGGAGAAGCCTTTGCTCAATCCCGCATCGTGGCGTTCTCCACCCTTTGTGTTTATCCGTTCACGGATGTGACGGGACCGCTCTGTCATGAGGACACGGCGCCCGAGCCCGTGGGCGAGTATGCCAATTCCTGCGTCGCGCGGGAGCGTGTGCTGCAATATTTCTCCAAACGCCACGGCACGCCGGGCCGCCTGATCCGCCTGAACTATGCCATCGACATGCGCTATGGCGTGCTCCATGACATTGCCAATTGGGTCTATACGGGCCAGCTGATCGATTTGCGCGCCGGCCATGCCAACGTGATCTGGCAGGGCGATGTCAATGCCCAGGTCTTGCGCGCCCTGCACCATTGCGAGGTCCCCAGCCGGCCCCTGAACATGGGCGGGCCGGAGCAGGCCAGTGTGCGGGCCCTGGCGGGGGAATTCGGCAAACGGTTCGGGCTGGCGCCGAAATTCATCAACCGGGAAAGCGGCCTGGGTTGGCACAACGATACCTCTCTTGCCGCAAAACTGTTTGGCTACCCCCAGGTACCCCTGGCGCGCATGGTGGATTGGACGGTAGACTGGATTGAACGGGATCAACCGCATTATGATATGCCAACCCATTTCGAGGCCCGCGACGGCTCGTTCTAGAACAAGTGAGACACCATGAGCGTCTTCAACAACCGGCCCATCGACGGCGTCATCCCCGCCACCCTGCTGGCATTCGACACGGATATGGAAATAGACGAAGTCGCCTCGCGCCGGCATCTGCGCGATGTCGCGGCCACGGCAGGCCTAAGCGCCATTACGGTCAACGGTCATGCCTCCGAAGTGCACGCCTGCAGCTTTGATGAACAACAACGTATTCTGGAATTCTGCGGCGACGAACTGGGCAGCCGCCTGCCCCTGATCAACGGCATCTATGCCGACGGCAGTTTGCAGGCCGCACGCCTGGCCCGCATGGCGGAGAGGGCCGGGGCCCAGGCGCTTTTAATCTTTCCCCCCAACAGCATGATCATGGGCGGGCAATTGCGCCCGGAAATGGCGGTGACCCACTTCAAAACCATAGCGGACGCCACCGATCTGCCCCTGATCGCCTTTCAGTACCCGCAAGTCAGCGGTCAGGGTTATCCCTTCGATACCCTGTTGGGGATGATCGAAGCGGTGCCGTCGATCAAGGCCATCAAGGATTGGTCGAACGATGCCATGCTGCACGAGAGGCATATCCGAAGCCTGCAATCAGGCGCCGCCGGACGGGCCATCAGCGTACTGACGACCCATTCCTCGTGGTTGATGGCATCCTTGAGCATGGGCGCCAACGGACTGCTGTCGGGTGCCGGCAGCGTCATTCCGGAATTACAGGTAGCCTTGTTCCGGGCGGTGAAGGCCGGCGATCTGACGGGCGCCCAAGCGATCAACGACCGCATCTATCCCCTGGCCCAAGTTTTCTACACGCCGCCGTTTCTGGACATGCACAACCGAATGAAGGAATGCCTGGTGCTGTTGGGCCGCCTAGATCGCGCGGTGGTGCGCCCGCCCTTGATGAAATTGACGGACGGCGAGATCAAACTCCTGGGCCAGGCCCTGGACGCCGCCGGTCTGCTGCCACGGGCAGCGGCCGAATAATTCGGTTCAGCCGGTGGCGATATACTGGCGCATGGCGTCGGCTTCGCTCTTTATTTCCTCAATGCGGAATTTGACCACGTCGCCGATGGAGATGATGCCCAGCAATTGATTGTCCTGCATGACCGGCAAATGGCGGATGCGGCGGTTCGTCATGATGGCCATGATGGTATCGATGTCATCTTCCGGCCCACAAAAAACCACATCCCGCGTCATCAACTCCGCTACGCCCGTCTCCAGGCAGCGCGGACCCATGTCAGCCAAACCACGGACAATGTCACGCTCCGAAAGCACGCCTCTGACAAAGCCGTCATCATCGCGGATCAGGATCGCGCCGATCCTGTTCTCGCTTAAAATATTCGCCGCGACACCAATGGTTTCATTTGTCGCAACTGAAATGACGTCATTGCCTTTCAAGGCGAGAATACGTTCTACATGCATACCAACCTCCAACTCGGGCAGTTTTCCTATTCGCATTTATTTTACATAATCGATTTTGCCGCAAAGACTGCTCGAACGCAAGTATGTTCAAATGCAACCAATTTTCCATTCGAATTAGATGAAAAAGTCCAAGAGTTGGATCACGCGAAAATCAAGGCAAACGAAATATTAATCACTCGACGCCACTATTGTTACAAGTCACCTGCCGATTCTGGCATTTGGGGGCATATCGAGCGCCGACGCGACGCGAAATTATGACGGAATTTGACCGATGAGTATGAACAGCGAACCGATCGCGATGGAACTAGAGGCTCTGCCGGATAGCCTGGGTTATGACGACGTCGCCGAATGCGATGATGACGTGGAAAATAAACGAAATTTGTCGCACGAAGAATACGATGCCCTGGAAGAAGCGGTTATGCAGACCGCCCGGGGCCGCACATTCCTGCGCGAACATGCACGGCGCAACCGGGCCGTGGCCTCTGATTTGGTCATGCGGGCCCTGGACGACTGCCGGGTCTATTTCCAGCGCCATGAATTAAAACAGCCGACGGAAATTCTGGCCGCCGAACTACAGGATATGAGCGATGCGATCAAGCTTACCCGCCGCGACATCGCTTCCATAAAGCCCAAGGACGGCGCCAACAACCGCATCATGGCGGCAACGGAAGACCTTGACGCTATCGTTACGGCAACGGAACGCACCACCAACGACATTCTTGCCGCCGCCGAACGGAATCAGGCGGCCGTTGAAAAAATGCGCGAGGATGGCGCCGACAACGATCTGCTGAATACTTTGGAAGAAGACATCACCAACATCTTCCTGGCCTGTTCCTTGCAGGATATCACCGGCCAACGCACGACCAAAGTCGTCAATGCCCTGCACTATTTGGAACAGCGGGTTGGCGCCATGATCGAAATCTGGGGTTCGCAGACACTGCGCAATGGCGCCGAAGAAGACACCGGCTCGGCCATGGTTGATGAAGAACACCCGGAGGCGGGCCTATTGAACGGGCCGCAATTGGAAGGCCATGGGGTGGACCAGTCCGACATCGACCAATTGCTGACTGGCGATGTCGAACAGCTTATCGCCGCCGCCAAGGAAGTTGACGACTCCGGACTGCTTGACGATCCGACAGCCGGAATTGAGTTCGATACGGTGGCCGCAACCCCGGAGCCGGACTTCGAGGCCGCCGAGGCCCAGGCCGCGGAAGATCAGCCGATTGCGGTCGCGGACGAGATCGTGCCGGACGCGGATGAGGATGAAGACGACTATTCCGGCCTGTCCGAACAGGCGGACGCCGATACCATCGACGCCATTTTCAACTGTTAATACAAGATACGGTCTATTCTAGACCCAGCGGTTCATCGACTATTTCCGGACCCAGGTCGGGACCGTGCAACGACACAACGTCGATTTGCGGCACCAAGCCGGTGCGAATCTCATGGCTGTCAATAACAGCCGCCGCCGCTTGGTCCGGCATTAATACCATTTAGCAACATCAAACCGCAAAGGCGGCGTGGGGAGCTGAACGTGGCCCTGCGCGCGTCTACTGGATTTGATTGCAATACGTTGGCATCATGGCCGCTTCGAGACTGTTCGTTTGTAAAAGCAAAAGGGTTCGCCAATGGCCATCCGTGAAATCGCCCAGATGGGTAATCCCATATTGTACCGCACTGCCGAACAGGTCGCGGATCCGAGGGATCCGGAAATTGCCCGTCTGGCAAACGATATGAAAGATACCCTGATACATGTGGGCGGCTCCGGCATTGCCGCGCCGCAGGTGTTCGAGGGGTTGGCCCTGGTGGTCTACCGGATGAGTTCGCGGTTGATCAGCGATACCACGGAGGCGCCCGACCCTTGGATTGTTTTGGTCAATCCGGTATTGACGCCCACTGGCGATGAGATGCTATCGGGCTGGGAACGCTGTCTTTCAATTCCCGGCCTGCATGGCAAGGTGCCGCGCCATGCCGCCCTGAGGATGCGCTATCAAGACCTGGATGGCATGGACCATTCCATCGATGCCACGGGCGCCCTGGCCACACTGTTACAACATGAATGCGACCACTTGGAGGGCGTTCTCTATCCCATGCGGATGCCGGACCTCTCCAAGCTGGAGTTTAATGGGTCACCGGGGCATCTGGCCCGGGACATCGCCGACGGTGAAAAAGTTTGGCCCGTGCTGCGGGATCTTGTCGATGCATGGCCCGACCGCGGCCAATGGTTCGACGACTGATTATCACGATTGCACGGCATCGTTATGCGCGGCCACGACGCTTCGAATTATAGATCCGGGCGAGACGATCCGGCGGCACGCCAAGGTAAAAGAGCGTATGTATGACCAACCATCCCAGAACAATTGCGATGGGATGACGTCCCTGAAAACGCCGCGCCGATGTGACCAGGGCCGGTTGGTCAATGCAGCACGTCTTGCCCGCCGCTTCCAGGCGGTCCACGAAGTCATAATCTTCCATCAACGCCATGGGACGGATGCCGCCCAGGCTTTCGTAGACGGACCGGCGCACGAATATCCCTGAATCTCCGTAGTAGATCCCGCGCCGGCGCAGCCACCCGTAGAACCCGTTGAGCCATTGGCTAAACGGATCGCCGCCGTCGAACGTCAATGCGAAATTGCCGCCGATGATGTGCGGTGATGCCGCGAGGGTGTCGGCGATCTTTTTGAGCCCGCCATCGGGAAATTCTGAATCCGCGTGCAACATGAGAAACACGTCGCCACAAGCCGTCTTGGCACCGAGATGCAATTGCTGGCCGCGCCCAGGGTCGGAATGAAGGCACTTCACGTCATATCTGGCGACCAGTTCCACGGTGCCGTCTTCGCTGCCGCCATCAACGACAATGACTTCGCAGCACGCGCCCTGCCGGCACAAACTGTCCAAAAGAGATGGCAGATTTCCCGCTTCGTTGAGCGTGGGTATGATGACCGAGATCATGGCGCGCTAAGCTCAAGCCGACGATGCTGGTTATGGCTATATCACTGTATTCACCCGCAATTCCCATTGCCAGTCTTCAATCTTGTTCCGCCACATCTTTCGCCAAAAAGTCGACTGGAAAATAAAAATTCTGAACGGGAAAATTTTGAATTTGGTATGCACGTTGGTTCATCCGGCAACAGCGGATCGTAACTGCGAGTTTACGGGTTTGGATTAATGAGCATGAGAATAGTTTTTGGAAAATCTAATATGAAGACTGCCGAACAAAATTCCAATATAAATTGATCTCGCAGCTATGAATTATAAAAGTTAGCGCCGTTACAATCTTGAAGCCACAATTTGTGATAAATGCATTTTCACGGCGATATGTCGTAAATCGTTTCTATCAAATAATTATTCATTGGATTCTGCCTGACAGAAAACTAAGCACCGATTGCTTAAATGGAGCACCGGACATGCCGACGAGTACATTGGATAATGACCATGGTCATTCAAGTTTTTCGCACCGGGACGGAATTTCCGTGCTTCATGGTCATGGTTTGACAAAACCGTTGCGTTGGCTTGCCGGATTGCTGATCGCTAGCCTCGCCTTAACCGTGGCATCGCTATTCTGGTCGGCTCATAGCCAGGA
>JAYGEA010000296.1:0-1532 GCA_046582635.1 Alphaproteobacteria bacterium | reverse complement strand
GGTGCGCGTGGCGGCCGAGAATTTGGCCAAGCAGCATTATATTTTGGAACGCGACATCGGCCTGTGCCTCAAAATTGCCGCCGCCCGTTATGACGCCTGCATGGCGCAATCTTAAAAAACTAGATAGGAGACGACTATAGCAGAAGATCCCAGCAATCCCGATGGCCGCACAAATACAACGGCTTCAAGCCGAAGATGGGCCAGGAGCTGGGCGATGCCTACACCTTGCTGGAGCGTGATGACGATCTGCGCTGCGGCGTGCTGCACGCGGTCGGCCCGCACACCACCGCCGGGCTGGATATGCCCGCGATGGCGCCGCACCGGGCCAAGGGCGGGCCGATCTATGGCGAAGGCAACATCGACTGTTTTGGTCTGAAGGGCCCGCATCGCAGCAAACCCAT
This sequence comes from Alphaproteobacteria bacterium, assembly GCA_046582635.1. Lineage (GTDB taxonomy): Bacteria > Pseudomonadota > Alphaproteobacteria. The sequence continues at coordinate 1,131 of JAYGEA010000296.1, read as the reverse complement.
GGTGGCCGCCGTTCAGGGCATCACCTATACCATCGGCATCGAGCTGATGCTGGCCTGCGACATTGTCATCGCGGCCGATGATTGCCGGTTCAGCCAGCTGGAAGTACAGCGCAATCTGGTCGCCACGGGGGGCCACCATCCGCATGGTGCAGCGCGCCGGCTGGGGCAATGCCATGCGGTATCTGTTGACCGACGATGAATTCGATGCCGAGACCGCCCTGCGTTTCAACTATATTCAGGAGATCGTGCCGGCCGGCCAGCAACTGGACCGGGCCATCGAACTGGCGGAAAAAATCTGCGCCCAGGCGCCCCTGGCCGTGCGCGGCACCATCGCCAATTCCCGCAAGTATCTCGAGGAAGGCTTCCATGCGGCCGTGGCCGTATTCGCCACCGTCAACATTGAACTGGGCAAGACCAACGATGCCAAGGAAGGCCTGGCCGCATTCGTGGAAAGGCGCCCGGCGAAGTTTACCGGGACATAGTCCATTTAAGGGATTGCGCCCTGAAGAAACCGTCGATTAATTCAAATCAGATAACGGGCGCCGATGGGGTAGCCGCGTTGCCTCTTCCGCTTGTCATAGGTGGCATGCAGGACGGTGCGGTTATCGATCACCGCGATTTCCCCGATGCCCTCGGGCGCCTCCCAGGGCTGTTCCAAAATGACTTTGCCGAACAGCTTCGCCGCCCTGCCCTCCTGGAACAATTCATAGGAGACCCGGATCCCGCGTTCGGTCTTTGCATTGGCCCGTCCCGTGCGCACCATTTCCAGTCAGGTGACGATATTGGCCACAAAAGTGGTGGACGATAGCCTGGGGTGTCGTTGAACGGGGTCGTCGGGATCGCGGGTGAAACAGGAATATTGATTGGCCGAGGTGGGGCCGCGGTCAACATGGAATTTCAGATGCGGAACGATGTTGCGATGGTATTTTTCCCGCCCGGCGCCGGCGATGGCGGCGTTGCGAAAAATCACCGCGCCGAACTGGGCCACGAGGGCACGAATGGAATGGTCCAGCACCATGTCGCGATCATGCACGGCGAGTAATGTCGGTTGCTCGAAATTAATGATCAGGCCGAATTGCGGCGTGTCGAAATGGATGTCCGCCAGGCTGCAGGCCGCCGCCAGCCCGTCGG
>JAYGEA010000111.1:0-4830 GCA_046582635.1 Alphaproteobacteria bacterium | reverse complement strand
GGGCTTGCGTTTTGCGCCGTCGGGCATGGGCGGGGGGCCGATGTAGGCCTCGGCCAAGAAAGGCCTCCCGTTCGGATTTGCCCATTGCCGTGGACATGGCTGTCTCTCAATGATCCTCATTGAATTGCTCAATTCCGTTTGTAGGTTATGATGCCGCCATGATGGGCAAAGTACAAACCGTGCTGACACTATTGCGGCGGCGGCCGATGGTTTCGGGCCTTGTCATCGTCCTGGCCGTGCTTGGTTTCGGCGCCGCATGGGGATGGGACAGTGGGGCTGCCCGGCCGGACTATCGTCTGGCCGCCGTGGAGCGGGGGCGGCTGGTCCGTTTCGTCGCCGCCTCGGGCGCCCTGGGCGCGGTGACCACGGTGCAGGTGGGCAGCCAGATCTCGGGCCAGGTGCGGGCGCTGTCCGCTGACTTCAATGATAGCGTCACGGCCAACCAGGAAATCGCCCGCATCGCGCCGGAAATATTCGCGGCGCGCCGGGAGGAAGCCACCGCGCTTTTGGCCATCGCCCAGGCCAATGTAAAACTGCGCCGGGCCGGCATCGACCGGGCGGCGGCGTCACTGGACAGCGCCCGGGCCCGGCTGACCGCCATCCAGGCTCAAGAGGCCGAGGCAGAGGCCAGTTTGACCAATGCGGAACGGGTTCACGAACGTCAGGCGGCGCTGTTTCAGCGCAAGATTACCTCGTCCTCGAAGGTGGAAGATGCCCGCATGGCGTTCGATCAATCCCAGGCCCGCCTGAAGGCGGCGCAGTCCAGCACCGCCGCCCAGGTCTCCGCCGTGGTCGGGGCCCAGGCGGGGTTGAGCATGGCCAAGGCGGAACTGGCCACGGCCCGGGCCCAGGTCTTGCAACGCCGGGCCGCCCTGAACCAGGCGGCGGTGGATCTGGCCCATACCTATATCCGCTCGCCGGTATCGGGCACGGTCATCGCCCGCAATATCGACGTGGGCCAGACCGTGGCCGCCAGCCTGCAGGCCCCGGTGCTATTCGTTATCGCCGCGGATTTGAGCCGCATGCAGGTGGAGGTCGCCGTGGACGAGGCCGACATCGGCGCCATCCAGACCGGGCAATCCGTCAAGTTCACCGTCGACAGCTTCCCGCGGCGGAATTTTAGTGGAGAAGTGCGTCAGGTGCGCCTGTCGCCCGAGACCGTGCAGAATGTGGTCACCTACACCGTGGTCGTTGCCGTCAATAACGCCGACCGGCTGTTGCTGCCGGGCATGACCGCCAATGTGGAAATCGCCGTGTTGGAGCGCGATGACGTTCTGAAGGTACCCAACCGGGCCCTGCGCTTCAAACCGCCTGGGGCAAAGGGCGGCGGCAAAAGCAAACGCCAGCGTGATCCCGGCCGCTCGGCGCGGATGATTAAATCATTGACGGAAAAATTACGGCTGGATGAAAAGCAGCAATCCGCCCTGCAAGGGTTTTTTCACGATGCCAGGGAAACCATCAAGGCGGCGTATCAGGGTGGGGCCAGCCGCGAGGAACTGCGCGCCGCCGTTGCCAAGGCGCGCCAGGAAGCACGGCTATCGATCCCGACCATTTTGAACCGGACGCAATTGGAACAATACCGCCGCATCGTTGCCGCCCGCCAGGCCAATCCCGTGCGCCCGGGCCGGGTCTGGCTGATAGGCGAAGACGGCCGGCCCAGGGCCGTCGATGTCAGGGTCGGCGCCTCGGATGGCGATTTCAGCGAGATCATTAAGGGGGAGATAAGCGAGACCGACGAAGTCATCATCGCCGTGGAGAAAACCGCCAAAAGCGGCGGCGGCCTGTTCGGCTTGCGGTTCTAGGTCCTGCATGGCCCTGATACGCACCGAGGATCTGACCAAGGACTATCATCTGGGCGGCGAGGTGGTCCATGCCGTGGCCGGTGTCTCCCTGTCCATTGAACAGGGCGAATTCGTCGCCATCATGGGCGCCTCGGGCTCGGGCAAGTCCACCTTCATGCATCTGCTGGGCTGTTTGGATCAACCCAGCGCCGGGCGCTATTGGCTGGACGGCCAGGCGGTGACCGAACTGGACCAGGTCGCCCTGGCGCAAACCCGCAACCGGCAGATCGGCTTTGTCTTTCAAAGTTTTAACCTGCTGCCCCGGGCCACGGCCCTGGCCAACGTGGCCCTGCCCCTGATCTACAGCGGCACGGAGGTGGATGAACGGCAAGGCCGGGCGGAAGCGGCCCTGGCGCAGGTGAACCTGTCCGACCGCCTAAACCATCGGCCAACGCAACTATCGGGCGGTCAGCAGCAGCGGGTGGCCATCGCCCGGGCCCTGGTCAACCAACCGGCCCTGCTGTTGGCGGACGAGCCCACGGGCGCCCTGGACAGCCGCACGGGCATCGAAATCATGGCCTTGTTTCAATCCCTGAACCAGGCCGGCAATACCATCATCGTGGTCACCCATGATGAAGACGTCGCCGCCTTTGCCACGCGCAATGTGCGGTTTCGCGATGGCGAGGTGATTGCCGACCAGTCGGTGCCGGCGCCCAAGGATGCCGCGGCCATGCTGGCATGAGCGCCCCATCATGAATGCAATGGATTGCCTGCGCACGGCGGGGGATGCCCTGCGCGCAAACCTGCTGCGCAGCGTCTTAACGGCCCTGGGCATTATTATCGGGGTTGGTGCGGTGATCATCATGGTGGCCGTGGGCGCGGGGGCTGAATCTCGGGTACAGGATGTGATCAAAAGCCTGGGCGCCAATCTGATGTTCGTGGTGCCAGGGTCCAGTTCAACCCGGGGCGTGCGCCAGGGCCGGGGCACCCTGACAAATTTGACCGTGGATGACGCCGATGCCATTGCGCGGGAAATCCCCTCCATCCTCCTCGCCGCCCCCAATGTGCGCGGCAGCGGTCAGGTGGTTTTCGGCAATTTGAACTGGTCGACCACGATCTACGGCATCAGGCGGGACAATCTGGAGGCGCGCGAATGGGTCATTGAAAATGGCCGTGCCATCAGACCTGAAGACCAGCGCGCCGCCGGCAAAGTCGCCCTGATCGGCGACACGGTGCGGGAGAAGCTGTTCGGCGACGACAACGGCGTGGGCGAGACCATCAGGATCAAACGTATCCCGTTCAAAATCATCGGCAATCTTCAGGCCAAGGGGGAGACATCCACGGGCCGGGATCAGGACGATGTGGTTTTCATTCCCCTGACCACGGCGAAAAAGCGGGTCCTGGGCGGCCGGCGGGTGGCCGGCAATCGCGTGTCCTTCATCGTGGTTAAAGCCCGCAGCGGCGACGAACTGGCCGAGGCGGAGGCGGCGGTGACCGAGTTGCTGCGCCAACGCCATAAGATCCGCCCCGGCGACAAGGATGATTTCCGCATTCGCAACATTGCCGAATTGCTGCAGAAACGCGAGGAATCCACACGTATCATGTCCTTGCTGCTTGCCGCCGTCGCCTTCATCTCGCTGCTGGTGGGGGGCATCGGCATCATGAACATCATGCTGGTTTCCGTCACCGAACGGACCCGCGAGATTGGCCTGCGCATGGCGGTGGGCGCCTCCAACCGGGATATCATGGCACAGTTCCTGACCGAGGCGGTGTTGATCTCCATCGTCGGGGGCACCATCGGCATTGCCCTGGGTTTGGGCGGGGCGGCCATCGCCGCTAAGATCGCCAGCTGGCCCCTATTGGTGCGGCCGGGTTCGGTGCTGCTGGCCTTCGGCGTGGCGGCGGTGGTGGGGATCTTCTTCGGCTACTACCCGGCCCGCAAAGCCTCCCGCCTGGACCCTATCGAGGCCCTGCGGCACGAATGATTTGACAATTTCGGCGGTCGTCTGATTTTCGGACCAGCCCGCGCGCCCACCACCGAATGGCTTGGCGCTGCCACCGAATAAATCTATAGCGCGTTGCAGGGCCGCCGCAAAGTGCGCCACATGTGCGATGACGGGGTGTTGTCGTTGCCCAGGCCCTCGCCCGGCTGGCGGAAGTGGCGCCCGATCAGATCCTCGAACTGGTCAATTGCGATGACCACGTCGGGATCGAAGGAATAGAGGTCGTTGACGCAGATCATGCGCGCCGTCATGTACCACTTGTGCACGCGGGAGCGCTCGTATTCGGCGACGATATAGGGCTCCAGCTCATAATCCTTGCCGAACATGGTGACATAGGCCTGGGGATATTCGTAGCCGACGCTGTCATCGGGGAAAAAACGCATGGACTGATGCGCCCGGATGGCCCAGCTGACCTCCTCATCCACATACGGTTCGATTAACTGCGCGCCCCAATAGCCGTGATCGGAACGGATGAAACCGGCCACGGCTATATCGTGCAGCAGGCAGGCCAGGACGATTTTCTCGGATTCGCCGTTCTGTTGGGCCAGATTGGCGCTTTGCAACAGATGCTGTTGGGCGGGGGCAAAGCGCAGTTTGAAAAAATCCATCAAGGTCGGCGCATCGGGCATGGCGGGCAGACGGGGATCCTCGCCCATCAGCAAGCGCTGGCGGCCATCGCCGAAACCCACGCCCAGTGACTGCTCCCCATCGGCAAGATGATAAAGCAGGGACTTGGTGACCAGCCGCTCGCCCAGTTCGTGCATCTGCCTAACTTCAAGATCTTCGGTGAAGGCGGCGAAGGATTGTTCCTGGGGCATGGCTATCTCTCAATTGAATTTGGTTATCCGGAAAATAATATGACAGGCCGGCGTAAGCAACGCATTCCAATAATTAATGTTAGAGGACAACTCGAAACTAGTTGAGTGATTTCAGCATGTTATGGTTCTCTCCGTTGTGTCAAAGCAATGGAGGGGCACAACATGTGGACTGAAATCACTTGGAGAGATTATGAGCGCCGTGGCGGACGCTATGCAAGCGATATGACG
>JAYGEA010000070.1:0-15712 GCA_046582635.1 Alphaproteobacteria bacterium | reverse complement strand
TCCCGGCGGTAATGGGCGTGGTGCACCATGTTGCGCACCATATGAATGCCCAGGCCGCCGATCTCCCGGTCCTCCAACGGCAAATCTACATTGGGCGGCGTCGCGGCGAACGGGTCGAACGGGATGCCGTCGTCGGAAATGGTCACGCTGACCTGTTCGCCCCGACGCTGCATGGCGACACGGATTTCACGGCTGCTTTTCTGGCCGGCCGGTTCCGGGTAGCCGTAGTAGATGATGTTGGACAGCATCTCGTCAAAGATCAGGCAAAACCGCGTGGCGATAGCGGCCGGCACGGCGCAGGACGCGGCGAAGGCATCAAAGGCCTCCATGACGACCGTGATTTCATTTAGATCGTTCGAAACAACGATATTATGCTCTGCGTCCTGTACCCTCATGACCAGCCAGCCTAGAGCAATTCCGATCCAATGTGAATCGCCCAAAAGCCCTGGGCGATTCTAAGTGATTGGAAAAATTGCTCTAACTTTAAGAGTCTGAGCATTCCCGCTTCGGAAATGCTCTTGGTGCAATGGCCCCTCTGGGCAATCGCCCAGGATCAGTTAAGATATGCGGCAACAGAATATATTGAAAACCCAAGAATTGTGAAAACCCAGGAAAGATCACAGATGAAAAAACGCGTTATGGTGCAATTGCCAATCAGCGATGGCTTGAAATCCGTCTTTGACGGCCGGGATGATATTGAAATTGAACAATTCACGGAACTGAGCGAGGACAATATTTTCCAGCACATCGGCAACTATGATGCGGTGATCCTGGGCATTGCGCCGTTAACACCGCGCCTGATCGAGGCTGCGGACAAGTTGAAAATCGCCTCCCGCTTTGGCGTCGGCTATGACGCGGTCAATGTGCCCGCCCTGACCAAGGCCGGCATTCCCCTGTCCATCGCCGGCATCGCCAATTCCGTAACCGTGGCCGAACATGCTGTGTTCTTTATGCTGGCCCTGGCCAAACAAGCCCTGGCCTATGACCGGGAAACCCGCGCGGGGAATTGGGCCGTGCGCTGGGACCTGCCGGCCTTTGATCTGGCGGGCCGCACGGTACTGATCCTGGGCTTTGGCAAGATCGGCCGGCGCCTGGTTAACCGCCTTGTGGCCATGGAAATGAATGTCCTGGTGCATGATCCATACGTGGTGCAGGACGGCATCCGCACGGCGGGCGCCACCCCGGTGGACGATTGGCGCGGCCAATTGGGCGACATTGATTTCCTGTCCATCAACTGCATGAAAAATGACGAGACCACCGGCATGGTCGCGGCCACGGAACTGGCCGCCATGAAGACAACCGCCTATGTGATCAACACAGCCCGGGGCGGCATCGTGGATGAGGCCGCGCTGTATGATGCCCTAAAATCCAACAGCATAGCGGGTGCCGGGATTGATCCTTTTGTAGTCGAGCCAGCCACGGCGGATAATCCCCTGTTTGAACTGGATAACATCATCGTCTCGCCGCATTCGGCGGGTGTGACACGGGAATCCGTCTTCCGCATGGGCCAGACCGCGGCGCAAAACGTGGTGGATTGTTTCGATGGCAAGCTGGACCCGGCCAACGTCATCAACACCGAAGTGCTGGATTAGCGGCATAGTCACGGGCGGCATGTATTTGGGAGCCTGAGGTTCATGCGCAAAGCTTTCCCCCGAACGGGAACGGACTGGAAAACCCTGGAAGCGGAAATGACCGGGATGTCGGATGGCGATATCGATTGGCGCCATGGCCGGGCGGCGCTGTACGTCTTTCACGGCAGCGACAGCGCCTACGAGGTCGGAAAACAGGCCTTCATGAACTTCTTCTCCGAAAACGCCCTGGGCGGCCGCCGGGCTTTCTTCGGACTGAAACGCATGGAGGACGAGGTGGTGGAGATGGGCCTGGATCTGTTCCAGGCCCCGGATGGCGCCGTGGGCAATCTGTCCACGGGCGGCAGTGAAAGCGTCTTCATGGCGGTCAAGGCGGCCAGGGATTGGGCCCGGCAGCAGGCCCGCTTGAAGGCGCCCTTTAACATTGTCGCGCCTTATACGGCACATGCGGCCTTTAACAAGGCGGCGGACGTGATGGATCTGGAGGTCCGCCGGGTCGACACCAATTCTGAACGCCACGCCGATGTCGGGGCCATGACGGGGGCCATGGATGACCACACGATTATGCTGGTCGGCTCCGCGCCCTGTTTTCCCCATGGCGTGATCGACGGCATCGAAGAGCTGAGTCAGCTGGCACTGGCGCGGGATATCTGGCTGCACGTGGATGCCTGCGTCGGCGGCTACGTGGCGCCGTTCTTCCAACGCATCGGCCGGGACATCTCGGCCTTTGATTTCGCCCTGCCCGGCGTGCGTACCCTGTCGGCGGATCTGCACAAGTTCGGCTTCTGCCCGAAACCCGCCTCGACCCTGTTTTATCGCTTTGAGACGGACCGGGAGCGGGGTCTGTTCCACTTCGATGCCTGGCCCAACGGACAGTTCAGCACGGCCACATTGTCGGGCACCCGGGTGGGCGGCGCCATCGCGGCTGCCTGGGCCGTGATGCATCATCTGGGCCAGGACGGCTACATGGCCATCGCCCGGGATCTGGCCGCCATGACCGATGCCTATGTGGCGGGGATCACGGCCATCGACGGCTTGGCCCTGCTGGCCCAACCGAATCTGTCCATCATCAATTTCGCCGCCGCAAAGCCGGATGATCTGGATATCTTCGCCGTGGCCGAGGCCATGGACGGGCGCGGCTGGCTGCCCGGTCTGACCCAGAACCCCAAGGGCATGCACGCCATGCTGTCCATGTTCCATGAAACCGGCCGGGAAGACTATCTGGCCGATCTGGCCAGTTGCGTCGAACAGGTTCGCGGCGCCAATGCCGCTTCCGATCTGAAGGCGGTCTATTGAGTTCACTTCGTAAAGGCTCGTCCCTCATGGGGATGCTGGTGATCGGCCTGGGCACCCTGATCGTACCCTTGGATACCTCGGTCAATATCGCCTTTCCCGATATCACCGGGTCATTCGCCATCCCCATCGCCGATATTCAATGGGTCGTGCTGTGCTACGTGCTGATCTATGTGGCCTTGCTGCTGGCTTTTGGCAAGTTGGGCGATCTGTTCGGCCACAAGCGCATCTTCACGATCGGGCTGGCGGTTTCGGCCCTGGCATTTACCGCCTGCGCCCTGGCGCCGAGCTATCAGTGGCTGCTGGGGGCGCGGGTGTTGCAGGGCATCGGGACCGCCTTCGTGCTCAGTTGCGGGCCGGCCCTGGCCACGTCCCTGTTTCCCGAGAGTGGCCGGGCCCGGGCGCTGGGCGCCTACACCATGATGTTCGGCATCGGTGCCGCCGCCGGGCCTTCACTGGGCGGCTTCATGGTGCAGGCCTGGGGCTGGGAGGCGGTGTTCTGGTTCCGTCTGCCGATCTGCCTCGCCGCCCTGGTGGCTTTGCCCTGGCTGAGCGACGCCCAGGGCGCGCGCCGGACGGGCGGTTTCGATCTGTCGGGCGCCTTGCTGCTGGCCCTGGGACTGGCCGCCTTGATGTATGCCCTGAACCGGTTGCGGGTTGAGCCGGTATCGGGATTGCTGATCGCCCTGTTGGGCACCCTGGCGCTAGCGGTTTTCGTGTGGCGCGAGATCAGGTCGGCGGAGCCGATCGTGCCCATGGCGGCATTCCGCCGGCTAGATTTTTCGGTGCTGAATATCTTCAACGCCCTGGTCATGCTGGTGGGTTTCGCGCCCTATTTAATCGTGCCCTACTTTCTGGTCCGGGCGACGGATTATTCCCTGGCCACCTCCGGCTTGATCCTGGCCATATCCGCCGTGGGCCAGGCCATCGCCGCGCCCCTGGGCGGCTGGATGTTGAGCCGGCGACCCTGGGCCAGCCCGTTTGCGTTACTGGGCGCCGTGATGGTCGCTCTCGCCACCCTGGCCATGGGCACCTGGGGCCAAGGCGTGGCAATCACCACCATAGCCGGGCCAATGTTTATACAAGGTCTGGGTCTGGGCCTGTTTCAACTCTGTATTCTGGACGTGGTCACACAGCGCCTGGACGTGCGCGACCGGGGCGTCGCCGGCAGCCTGGCGCAGGTTTCACGCACCCTGGGCGTGGTCCTCGGCGCGACCTGCCTGTCGCTGATTTTCGCCCACCTGCGGCAATCGGGCGCCCACGATGGCCTGGACGAAATGGCTGCTTTTCTGGCGGCCTTTCAAATGACGTTCTTTATCGCGGGCGGCGGGTTGTTGCTCTGCCTCGCCCTCACCTTGATGCGGCCGCGCCTTTGGTTCAACGCAGATCAATAGGAGAGACAAAAGAGATGCAGCAAACGGACCTGGCCGACCGCACCGATGATGATGTCATTGCATCCGGCGTTTCCGATATCACGCTTCAGCAGGCCCGCGATCTGGTCAAGCTATTTGCCGAGGTGACGACATCGAAGAACGTTGATGATTTTCTCTCGGGCTTCACCGACGACTGCATCGTGTACTACGGCGAATTCCCGGTCATGACCGGCAAGGCGCAGCTTCGTCCGTTTGTCGAGCAGATGTTTTCACCCAGATTGGAAAATTTCGTCTGCACCAAATCCCTGCGGACTTTGAATGGCAATGTCATTGGGGGCACCTGGAACGCCACCTGGACCGATGGCAAGTCCAAACAGAAAAAGGCCGGCCGGGGGTTCGAATTCTGGATCATGCGCGGCGACCAAATCGCCCGTTGGGATGCTGCTTTCAACGCCTGGGATGACGAAAGCTAGACCTGTCAGTCGCCCGACAGGGCTTTCAATGCCTTCGACAATATCTCCACCGCCGCGCGCTGTTCCTCGTCCGACATGGCGGCAACTTCGAGATTGAGTTGCAGGTGCGGCAGGTCGGCGCGAATGGGTTGGTGGGCGGTGTCCATACGGTCGAGAAAATTCATCACCCGGTATGTTGCAACGGGGTAGGCCATGCCCTTCACCTCGATCCGGCCGGCTTCCTGGCAATGAATCCGGTCTTTGATATGGGCGTGGGTCTCGTAGGAGATAATAATTTCACCGGGCGTGGCGGCGCCTTCCAGGCGGGAGGCCAAATTCACGCCGCTGCCGATGATCGTATAGTCCATGCGGTCATCGCTGCCGAAATTGTCCACTGTGCAATAGTCCGTATGAATTCCCATGCGGCAACGCAGCGGTTTTTCGATGCCGCTTTCACGCCAGTCTCGTTGCAGCTCCACCATGCGGTCGCGCATGGCAATGGCCTTGGCGACGCAGGCCAGGGCATCTTCGCGTATGCCCTTGCTCTCCGGATCGCCGAAGAAAATCATGATGGCATCGCCCACATATTTGTCGATGGTGGCGCCGTATTCCAGGGCGATCATGGACATTTCAGTTAGGTAGTGATTAAGCAGCTAGGTCAACGCCTCGGATTGCAGTTGGTCGGCGGTTTGGGTGAAATCCGCGATATCGGAAAAGAACACCGTTAGTTTCTTCCGGCTGGAGGCGACCTTAACCTCCTGTCGGCCGGAGAATATTGATTGGTAAGCCTGCGGCGAAAGGTATTTGGCCAATTGGCTGGACAATCGCTCCAAGGCGTTGGTCTTCTCCGCCAGCTCCGCTTCGCGCCGTTTCAATTGCGTGATGTCCGTATAGACGGCGACAAATCCGCCGTCATGGGTGGGCCGTTCGTTGGTTTGCACCCAAACACCGCCAGCGAAGTGAATTTCGACCGCCGGGCGCAGCTCCATCCGCCGTTGGTGGCGATGTTCAATGAATTGCTCGGTCGTGCCTTCGATATCGGGAAACATGCCCGCTTCGAACGCGGCGGCCAGATAATCCAGGTGATAGGCGCCGGGCACCACCAAATCGGCGATTTCCTGCCCGACGGCATCAACATAGAATTGCCGGTAGGTATCGTTGCACAAGACAATCCGCCGTTCCTTGTCGAAGACGATGAAACCTTCCCGTACCGACATCACCGCATCCGTGAACTGCCGCCGCGCGGCTTCCAGTTCGCCCTTTAACCGCTCGACCTCGGCGCGCAGATCGGAATGATCAGTTTGTGGCATTGTTCACTCACAATCGGGAATTGGTCCTTGCCGGAACAACCCTGCGTCCGCCCCCCGATCCTGTCAAGAACCCCGAACCGCTAGAGCCGTTCGTCGGGGGGCAGGGTGTCGGTGACCAGGTCGCGGATCAGGCGCTTGTTGGGCAGGGGTTCGAGAACCATTTCGCCCTGATGCAACGGCGTGGTGCAGGCATAACCGGTCTTGCCGTCAATGCGCATGACGCATTCCTTGCAGGCATTGGCGTTGATGCAGGAATAGCGCACCGCTAAGGTGGCGTCCCGGTTGCCCCTGATCCAGCGCAGGGCGTCCAGCAGGGATTGGCCATCTTCGAATTCGAATTCGAATTCCTGATGGCGGACGGGTTCGTCGGCACTGCCCCGGCGGATTTTCAGGCAGGTTGTTTCGCGTTCGCTCATGACGTCAACTCCGATGGGTCTAGGTGGCGCACCTGGGCACGGGATAGTGCGATACCATCATCCGACCTTTGGATCACTTGGTTATGGTTCCAGGCCGCCTCCAGGCCGGGGAAATCTTCCCGCTGATGGGCGCCCCGGCTTTCTTCCCGGGCCAGGGCGGCGGTGGTGATGGCCCTGGCGACTTCCACCATGTTGCGCAGGGCAAACCAATCCGCCCGTTGCTGGTTAAAGGTCATGGGACCATCCGTTGACATATGGGGCAATCGGCCGGCCAGGGCGGCGATGCCGTCCAAGGCCCGCTCCAGGCCCTCTTTTGTGCGAAACGGACCCACGTCCCGCTGCATCAAGGCCTGCAATTCGACGATGCCCTCGGTTGCGTTGCCCTCGCCCTTCCGGTCCGTCGTCTCCGACAGGAACGCCAGGTTTGCTTGGGCGGCATCCTCGATATCGGGCGCCAGCGCGGGCCCGGAAGCCGCCGCCGCCCTGCGGCCGGCCAGTTCGCCAAAGACGAAGGCTTCGGTGATGGCATTTCCCGACAGCCGATTGGCGCCGTTGGCCCCGCCCACCGCCTCGCCGGCGGCAAACAAACCAGCCACGTTGGTGGCAAGGTTCCCGTCTACCCGCAAGCCGCCCATGTGATAATGCGCGATGGGGGAGACCTCGATCGCCATTTTGGTCAGGTCGATGCCATTGTCGGCCAGGCGGTCGATCACCGGGCCGAAGGCGGCGCGCAAATCCGCCTCCGGGATATGTTCGAACGACAGCCAGGCCCCGCCGTGGGGCGAACCGCGCCCGGCCTCCACCTCCTTGAAGATGGCATAGGTGGCGGTATCTCGGGTGACCACGTATTTACCGCCCTCCACCGTGCCGTAGTTCTGGGTGAATTCCTCGCCCTTGCCATTCAACAGCACACCGCCCAGTTTGTAACGGAACGGATCCCACATGATCGGGTCCATGCCGATCAGGCGCGGGGCCAGATGGCCGATGGGAAAGAACTGCACGAACTCCATATCGATCAACGCCCCCCCGGCGCGCAGGGCCAGGGCAAAGCCGTCGCCGCCCATGTTGGCGGAAGCGGAATTGCGTTGGTACAAGCTCGTCAGCCCGCCCGTGGCGATCACCGTGGCGCCGGCGGCAATTGTGACCCCTTCGCCGCTTTCCAGATGCAAGGCAACGGCGCCCAAGGCCCGGCCATCGCGGATCACCAGATCCGTCACCATCAGGTCCGAGATACGGCGGATGCCATCGTACTGGCGCACCTTGTTGCGCAAGGTGCGGGAGCTGGCCGGGCCGGTATTGAGGAAATCCACATAGACACAGCGCTTGCGGTCATGGCCCGGCGCATGGGCCTGGGTGATGTGATTGCCAGACCGGGCCCAGCCGACCCCCCAGTCGTCCATCTGCCGGATACGGTCCGGGGCCGATTGGCAGAGGATTTTCGCCAGGGGCTCATCCACCAGGCCGCGGCCGGAGGTAATGGTGTCGGCCAGATGATGGCGCCAATGATCGGGTTCCTCCTCGCCAATGGCCACCGCCACGGTCATCTGCGCCATGATGGTGGCGCCGGACCGCCCCACCACGCTTTTATCCAGCAACAGCACACTTGATCCCGCCTCGGCGGCAGCGATGGCGGCATACATGCCCGCCCCCCCGGCGCCGATGATCAGCACCTCCGTCTCCAAATAATGCCCCATGGCTTACAGCAGATCCGCGACGGCGGCGCGGTATTGTTCGATGCCCCGCAGATGATCGGCCAGGCCGCGCCCAGGGATGCGGGTGTGGTGCTCGCCCCGGTCATAGCTGTTGTTGACGGTGATGTGGGTGACGCCTGCATCGCGCCAAAATTCGAATTCACGGCGCCAATCCTCCGGCCCCCCGGCCCCCACGGAGGCCCAGATTTCAAGCCCCATGGCGCCCGGGTCGCGCCCCTCGGCCTTGGTATAGTCACGCAATTTGTCGAACGCCGCGATGGCGCCGTCACCGGGGGGATGGGCCAGCATGATCCAGCCATCGCCCCATTTCGCCGTCCGCCGCAAGGTCACATCCTCGTGCCCGCCGAACCACAGGGGCACCCGGCCGCCCTGGGGCAGGGGGTTGATGCCCGCATCGTTGATCTTGTGCCATTGACCATCAAAGGTAACGTGCGGCTCCGCCCACAAGGCCTGCATGAATTGCACCTGCTCCTCGGACCGCCGCCCGCGGTTGGAAAAATCCTCGTCCAGGGCCACGAACTCTTCCTCGTTCCAGCCCACCCCGATGCCAAGTCGAAAACGCCCGCCGCTCAACACATCCACACAGGCGGCCTGCTTGGCCACCAATGCGGCTTGCCGTTGGGCCAGGATCAGCACCTGGGTGGAAAAACCAATGGACGTGGTGCAGGCACTTAAAAAACCGAACAACACGAAGGCGTCATGAAACAGATCGGCGGAGGTATTGCGGTCGCCCCAATCGGGCCGGCTTTCGACATTGACGCCGATGACATGATCCGCCGCGCCGATATAGTCATAGCCCAGGCCTTCCGCCGTCTGGGCAAAGTCCCGCACCACGCTGGGATCACCGCCGATATCCCACATGGGTATGTTTGCGCCAAGTATCATGATGATCGTCCTCGCCCGTTTGATAAGCCCTATGCCAGCGACCATAGTACACTGAAATTGGGCCAACATCACCTTGCCAGCGGATCATGAAGCACCGTATACGAAACCAAGAATATTGCGGCTCTGGGGAGAGGTTGATGAGTGAATTTCATGCGGCGCCGGTATTGGGCGTCATCGGCGGCAGCGGCGTTTACGAGATCGACGGCTTGAGCGATACGCGCTGGCAGGCGGTGGAAACACCCTGGGGCGAACCATCCGATGAATTGCTGTTCGGCAACCTCGAAAGCGTGGACATGGTGTTCCTGCCCCGCCATGGCCGGGGCCATGTGCAGACGCCGTCCTCGATCAACTACCGGGCCAATATTGATGCCATGAAACGATCCGGCGTCACCGACATTATTTCCCTGTCCGCCTGCGGTTCCTTCAACGAGGATCTGCCGCCAGGTACCTTTGTCATCATCGATCAGTTCATCGACCGCACTTTTGCCCGGGAGAAAAGTTTTTTCGGCCCCGGCATGGTGGGCCACGTCTCCATTGCCCATCCGGTCAATGCTCGCCTGGGCGATTGGTGCGAGCAGGCGGCCCGCGAGGTGGGCGTGCCGGTGCATCGTGGCGGCACCTATTTGTGCATGGAGGGGCCGCAGTTCTCGTCGCTGGCGGAAAGCAATCTGTATCGCCAATGGGGCTGTCAGGTGATCGGCATGACCAACATGCCCGAGGCCAAGCTGGCCCGCGAGGCGGAAATTCCCTATGCCACCGTGGCCATGGTGACGGATTTCGATTGCTGGCACCCCGATCATGACGCCGTACAGGTGGACGATGTGATCCGCGTCCTGCTGGGCAATGCCGAACATGCCCGAAATTTGGTCAAGCTGGTGGCGCCCCGCATGCGCCAGCGTCCGGCTGTTTGCCCCTCGGGCGATGACCGGGCCCTGGATATGGCCCTGATGACCCAACCGGACAAACGCGACCCGGCGTTACTTGCCAAACTGGACGCCGTCGCCGGCCGCCTTCTGAACGCCCAGGTTTGAACAATTAAGGAATCCCCCATGGACCTCCCCATCAATCTGAAGGACTTGATCCGGACCATTCCCGACTACCCTAAAGAGGGCATCATGTTCCGGGATATCACCACCCTGATGCAGCACCCGGCGGGTTTTCGCCGCAGCGTGGACGAATTGGTGCAGCCCTTTGCCGGCAGCTCCATCACCCGGGTCGCCGGGATCGAGGCGCGGGGCTTTATCCTGGGCGGGGCGGTGGCGCATCAGCTCTCCGCCGGGTTTGTCGCCGTGCGCAAGAAGGGCAAGCTGCCCTGGCAGACCATATCCGTGGAGTATGAATTGGAATACGGAACGGACGAGGTGGAAATCCATATCGACAGTATCGACCAAGGCGACCAGATCCTGATCATCGATGACCTGATCGCCACGGGGGGCACTGCCGCCGCCACCACGCAACTGATGCGCGATGCGGGCGGCGATGTGGTCGGGGCCTCGTTCATCGTCGATCTGCCCGATCTGGGCGGCCGGGCGCGGCTGGAAGCGATGGGCGTGCCCGTCCGTACCCTGATGTCGTTTGAAGGAGAATGAAATGAGCCGTCATCCGAAAAGCGCCGGCTGGCGCGAGCATCCCCGCTATCCCGACCCCTTGATCGAGACCCTGGATCCGCGATTTGACCAATACCGCATCTTCTCGGCCGCCGTGGAGCGCCTGTACACCGGCTGCCGCTGGGCCGAGGGGCCGGTCTGGTTCGGCGACGGCCGCTATCTGTTGTGGAGCGATATCCCGAACAACCGCATTTTGAAGTGGGACGAGGAAACCGGCCGGGTCGGCACTTACCGCAAACCCTCCGACTTCGCCAACGGCCACACGCGGGACCGCCAGGGCCGCCTGGTGACCTGCGAACATGGCGGCCGGCGGGTCACGCGGACGGAGTATGACGGCAGCATCACCGTTTTGATGGATCAATGGGGTGGCAAACCGTTGAATTCTCCCAATGACGTGGTGGTGAAGTCCGACGGGTCCGTGTGGTTCACGGATCCTCTCTTTGGCATTCTGGGCAATTACGAGGGCCACAAGGCCGAGCCGGAGGTACCGCAGGCGGTCTATCGTATCGACGGTGATGGCAATGGCAATGGGATCACGGTGGTAACCGACGATGTGCTGGGCCCCAACGGCCTGTGTTTTTCGCCGGACGAGAGCATCCTGTATGTGGTCGAGTCCCGCGGCGAACCGAACCGCAAGATCCTGGCCTACGACGTGGCCCCCGACGGCCAATCGATCAGCAACAAGCGGGTGCATATCGACGCGGGGCCCGGCGGCACGCCGGACGGCATGCGCTGCGATGTGGACGGCAATTTGTGGTGCGGCTGGGGCATGGGCACGGCGGATTTGGATGGCGTTCTGGTGTTCGCCCCAGACGGCGCCAAAATCGGGCGCATCGCCCTGCCCGAACGCTGCGCCAATGTCTGTTTTGGCGGCCCCAAGCGCAACCGCCTGTTCATGGCGGCCAGCCAGTCCCTCTATGCCCTTTATGTGAATACCCAAGGCGTGGCGGGCGGATAGGTTTTTTCGATAATCATCGAATTGCCGCGCCACCCGCTACCGCTTGCCCTCGATATTAATGGCGATCAGTCGTGGGCCGGCGGTGGCGAAGGCTTCTTTCAGGGCTGGGGCAACCTCGGCCGGGTCGCTGACCGTGGTGCCGGGCACGCCCATGCCGTTGGCCATGGTGACGAAATCCAGGGCCGGTGTGTCCAGGTTCATTTCCGGATAGTCCTGGTTGGAATTGGCATCGAAACGCTGGCGGTAGGTATCCATGTTGTGCTTCAGGATACGGTATTCCCGGTTCACGAGAATGACGAACACGATATCCAGATCATGATGCGCCGCCGACCATAGGGCCTGAATGGAATACATGGCCGAGCCGTCGCCGGAGACCGCCAGCAGGGGCCGGTCGGGCTGGGCCACCTTGGCCCCGATGGCGCCCGCCAGGCCCTGGCCGATACCGCCGCCACGCCCGGAATAATAATCCCCCGGCGTGGCGAAATTGAAGGCGCGGGCCAGATCCAACCCGGCGGTGATGGCCTCCTCCACAACGATGGCATTGTCCGGCGTCCCGGCGGCAATTTCCGCCATGACGCGCGGCATGGACATCGGGTTGCGGTCCCAGGCCCGTTGGCTGCGTGCTTGATAGGCCGCCGATGCCTCGGCGCTTTCGCTGGCGTGCGCCTGGTTGCGGGCCGTGGCGGCGGCCGGGTAGCCCCCATTCGCCAGGCCATCGATTAAGCTGTCGGTCAGGGCCCGCAAGGCGCTGGGCAGATGCCCGACCAGGCCGCCGTCGAGGGCATGGTTGTAGGCCAGCCGTTTGGCGGTTTCCTCGATCTGGAGCACCATGGCGCCGTCGGGAAAGGGGGCGCCGGGGGCGAACCAGACTTCCTCGAAAAATGGCCCCCCGATCAGCAGCACCAGGTCGGCATCACCCAGGGCGTTGCGGATGGCGGCCGCGTCCACCGGCAAAATGCCCTTGGCGTTGGGATGGCGGTTGGGGAAGGCTGAATGGTGGCGAATGGCCTCGAACCAGACGCCGGCGCCCATGGCCTCGGCCAGGGCCACTAGATGGTCCGTGGCACCGGCCCGGGCGACGTCGTCGCTGACCACGATGACCGGGTTCTTGGCGCCCTGGATTTGTTGCGCCATCGCCGCGATGCCGTCCGGGTCCGGGCGCGGGGCGGCATATATCTGCTTCGAGGCGGCGGCGGTGTTCTCGGTTTCCTGCTCCATGACGTTGATGGGCAGGGCCACGAAAACCGGTCCGGCGGGGGCCTCGTTGGCGATCTTGAAGGCGCGGTGCATGATGGCGGCCATCTCGTCGGCCCGCTCCACCTGGACGCTCCATTTCGTCACCGGCGCGGCCATGGCGGCCAGATCATGACCCAGGACGGGTTCGCGCAGGCGCAGGCGGGTATCCTGCTGCCCGGCCGTGACCACCATGGGCGAATTGGCCTTCAAGGCGCCATAGATCATGCCGATGCCGTTGCCCAGACCAGGCGCCACATGCAGGTTGACCATGGGCGTCTTGCCGCTGGCCTGGGCATAGAAACTGGCGGCGCCCACGGCGATGCCTTCATGCAGGGCCACCACGTATTCGATTTCGGGATAGCTTTGCAGGCTGTCCAGCAGCGGGCTTTCCGTGGTGCCCGGATTGCCGAAGATGCGTTCCACGCCGTTGGCCCGCAAACTTTCCATCAATACCTGTCGTCCGCGCATGTCGTTCTCCGTCCTCTGATTTCATACAATTCGTGTGTCGTGGCGGCCCCAGTAGCGGTCCTTGATCAGGCGCTTGTACAGCTTGCCGTTTTCATGACGGGGCAGGGCGGGATCGAAATCCACAGTGCGGGGGCATTTAATGGCCGACAGATGCTGCCGGCAATAGGCCAATATCTCCGCCGCCAGATCAGGCCCGGCCTGGTCCGGCTCCATGGCCTGGACCACCGCCTTGACCGCCTCGCCGAATTCCGCATCGGGCACGCCGATCACGGCGACGTCGAGAATTTTCGGATGGCTGACCAGCAGGTTTTCGATTTCCTGGGGATAGATATTGACGCCGCCGGAAATGATCATGAACGACTTGCGGTCGGTCAGGTACAGATAGCCGTCTCCATCCAGGTAGCCCACATCGCCCAAAGTTGACCAGCCATGCTGGTTGCGGCTTTCGGCCGTGCGTTCGGGGTCGTTGTGATAGGTAAATGCCGGTCCGCCGGAAAAATAAACGTCGCCGGTCTTGCCCGCCGCTTGTTCCACACCCTCATCGTCCATGATATGCACGGTGCCCACCATGGCCCGCCCGACAGAGCCCGGATGGCTCAACCATTCGTCGGACTTGATGGCGCAAAAACCGTTACCTTCCGTGCCCGCATAGTATTCGAACAGTACCGGCCCCAACCATTCGATCATCGCGCGCTTGGTCTGCACGGGGCAGGGCGCGGCGGCATGGATGACCACCTGCAAGCTGGAAAGATCATATTTTGTCCGGACTTCAGCGGGTAGTTTCAACATGCGAACAAACATGGTGGGAACCCATTGACTATGGCTGACCTTATGCCGCTCAATCAGCGCCAGGGCGCCTTCGGGGTCAAAGCGCTCCATCACGATGGTGGTGCCGCCTTTGCGCAGGACGCCCATGTTGAACCGTAAGGGGGCGGAATGATACAACGGCGCCGGCGAGAGATAGATCGCCGCTTCCGTGATGCCATACAACGTGCCCAGGATGTCCACTGGACTGCGCGGTGTACCCAGTGGTGCACCCGTAATGGGTATCTTAATGCCTTTCGGCCGGCCCGTTGTGCCCGAAGAATACAGCATGTCGCCGCCTTCGAATTCGTCCGCGATGGGCGACGCGGGCAGTCCAGCAACTGCGTCCTCGTAGGCGCGGTAGCCGGCAATAGCGCCGCCGACCATCAGCCGGGTTTCCACGCCGGGCATCAGGTCCGCCATTTCCGCCGCCACATCGGCCTTGGCCTGGGACGTGATAAAGACCTTGGCCTGGCAATCGCCGACGATGAAGGCCACCTCTTCGGCTGTCAGATAGGACGAAATGCAGGTGTAGTACAGCCCCGCCCTGTGCGCCGCCCAACAGATCTGCAGATAGGCGGCATTATTTTCCATGAAGATGGCCACGTTGTCGCCCATCTTCAGATCAAGGCCGCGGAACAAATGCGCGCCCTGGTTCGACCTTTGGTCCAGCGCCCCATAGGTCACCACCTGGCCGCTGTTGGCCATGATATAGGCCGCCTTGTCGGGATTGGCGGCGGCATGAATTCCGGGATGCATGAAAACTCCTGGGGGCGCATGAACTGATGCGAGGCAATTTAGCACAGCATGACGAATTTGCGTTCAGATTCGGATAGCCCCCATCCCGGGGTTCCGCTATTGCAAGGGCAAGCTTGGTTGAAAATGGGAGTTCGCGATGAGTGACAAATGGTTCGAAGATGTCGAGGTTGGCGACGCGATTGTCTCGCCCGGCAAGACGTTGACCGAGGCCGAGATCATCAATTGGGCCTTCCAGTTCGACCCACAACCCTTTCACATGGACAAGGTGGCGGCGGCAGAGCACATGTACGGCGGCATTATTGCCTCGGGCTGGATGCTGGGCACATATTCGTTTCGTCTGTTCATGCTGGCCAACCCCTGGGCGCCGGAAGCTTCGCTTGGCTCTCCCGGTATTGACGAGCTGCGCTGGATCCGGCCGGTCAGGCCCGGCGATACCATTCATGTGGAGGTCACCATGACCGACTGCCGCCTATCCGCTTCCAAGCCCGACCGGGGCGTGATCACCATGGACTGGAAATTACTGGATCAGGACGGCGAAACCGCCATGACCATGCGGTCTATCCAGCTGCTGCGCCGCCGCCCCTGATGGGTCGCTGATGAGCCCCCGATAAACCCTGGGCGAACTGCGGCGGCTACTTCTTTTTCGCCGGCTTTTTCGCCGGCTTTGTCTCCGGAATAAATTTGTTGGCCCTTAAATCCCGCAGGACGGCGGGCCAGGCCCGAACCACGCTGAGGAAGCTGCCCAGTACCCGGTTGGAGGATGCGGGTTCGTCACGGGTGCCCAGGACCGCGGCGCCAGTGTAGACCCGGTTGGCGGTGATGAAAACCCGGATCGGCAGCATGCGGGCGT